>CAZVRY010000193.1:0-13112 GCA_964629545.1 uncultured Verrucomicrobiota bacterium
ACTCCTTCTTTCTGAACGAGAATTGCCGGCATTCAGGGCGGAGCATGAATTGAACCGTCCCCCTGCCCCGCCCCCTTCATGTTCGCCCCGAATTCATGAGGCTCACCCCACGGCTGACCCCACATGCATTCAGGGCGGATCATGAATTGAACAGTCCGCCCGCCCCGTCCCCTTCATGTTCGCCCTCAATTCATGAGGCTCAGCATCGGCTGACACCACATGCCTTCACGGCATTCGCCCTGTCGGATCTCCCTCCCTGCCTGCGGCGGGCGGGGAGGGACGGGCCTTCGCCTGCTGAAGCGGCTTCGGCCACGCAAGCGCGCCTTCCTCCGAGGAAGCGGCTTCGGCCGCGCAAGCGGGGAGAGGTGGGCAACGACGACGTTCACCCGCAAGCCCCACGAGCGGAGAGAGGGCGCGACGGTGCCTGCAGGGTGATGCTCTGAACCTGTCACCTTTCCCTGTCACCATTCCCCCGAATCTGTCACCCTATCGTTCACCTGATGCTTTGAACTCGTCACCTTTCATGACCCCACCCCTCACCTCCACCACCATCGCTGCGCTGATCGCCACAACGCTTCTTGCCATCGGCGCGGAGCAACCCAAGAAGAACACAGCGCCCGCCGCTGTGCCTGACCCCCGTCACATCAGCAACGGCTGGAACATCCCCAGCGAAGGTTACGCCGACCAGCCTTACATGGTGAAGACGGATGATGGCGCGTGGCTCTGCGTGATGACCACGGGCGCCGGTCACGAAGGCCAAGGCGGGCAGCACGTCATCTCGATGCGCAGCACGGATCGCGGCCGCACCTGGGAACCGCCCGTGGACATCGAACCCGCCAGCGGACCGGAGGCCAGCTACGCCGTGCTTCTGAAGACGCCGTCTGGCCGCGTTTACGCGTTCTACAATCACAACACCGACAATGTCCGCGAGGTGAAGCAAGAGGACGGCAGAATGCAGAAGCGGGTGGACTCGCTGGGTCACTACGTCTTCAAGTATAGCGACGACCACGGCCGTTCGTGGTCGGCCAAACGTCATGACGTGCCGATCCGCGAGTTCGCATGCGACCGCGACAACACCTACGGCGGCACCCTTCGCTTCTTCTGGAACGTCGGTCGCCCGCTCATCCTCGGCGAGGCGGCCATCATGGTGATGCACAAGGTCGGCGCCATGGGCGCGGGTTTCTTCGCGCAGTCGGAGGGGGCCTTCTTCAAGAGCAAGAATATACTCGCCGAGCGGGACCCGGAGAAGCTCACCTTCGAGACGCTGCCGGATGGCGACATCGGCCTGCGCGCGCCGCCCGGCGGTGGCCGCGTGGCCGAGGAACAGAGCATCGTCAAGCTGAGCGACGGCTCGATCTACTGCGTCTATCGCACCGTGGACGGCTGGCCCGCGTGTGCCTACAGCCGCGATGGCGGCCACACTTGGACCGCGCCCGCCTACAAGACCTACACCCCCGGCGGTCGGCGCGTGAAACATCCGCGCGCGGCCAACTTCGCGTGGAACTGCTCCAATGGGAAGTTTCTCTACTGGTTCCACAACCACGGCGGGGCGTTCATCCGGGACGAAGGCGGTCGCACGCCCTACGAAGACCGCAATCCGGCATGGCTCATGGCCGGCCGCGAAGTGGATACCCCGCAAGGCAAAGGCATCGAGTGGTCGCAGCCGGAAATCCTGCTCTACGACGACGATCCTTACATCCGCATGAGCTATCCCGACCTCATCGAAGATGGTGGCGAGTTCTACGTCACCGAGACGCAGAAGAATGTTGGCCGCGTCCATGAGATCCCAAAGCCGCTCCTTAACGGCCTGTTCAACCAGTGGGACCACCGTCGCGTCGCCACCAACGGCCTGTCGCTGAACCTGCCGGCGCCAACGAAACCCATGCCGGCGTCCGCGCCGATGCCGCCCCTGCCGGCGTTCAACCTGCGCGACACCCAGCGCGCCGATTATGGCGGGAAAGACCTGCGCGCCGGGTTCAGCCTCGATCTCTGGCTGAGGGTTGATTCACTTAAGACCAGCACCGCGCTCCTCGAGAGTCGCGACTCCAGCGGCAAAGGCATCCTGGTCACGGCCATGACGAGCGGCGCGGTGCGCATCATCCTCAATGACGGTCGCAGCGAATGCTCCTGGGGCAGCGACCAGGCTCTGCTGCAACCCGGGAAGCTCCACCATGTCGTGATCACCGTGGACGGCGGCCCGAAGATCATCACCTTCGTCGTGGACGGACTCCTTTGCGACGGAGGCACCGAACGTCAGTTCGGCTGGGGACGCTACAGTCCGAACCTGCGCGCGCCCAACGGTGCCGAGACCTTGAAGATAGCGCCCGCCGTGCAGTCGTTGCGTCTCTACAACCGCGCCCTGCGCACGAGCGAGGCGGTCGGCAATTTCCGGGCCGGCTCGTAGTGGCGGTGGGCTATGCGATTCCGAGTTTCTCTTCTCGCCGCCCAGAAGGCGTTG
This sequence comes from uncultured Verrucomicrobiota bacterium, assembly GCA_964629545.1. Taxonomy (GTDB): domain Bacteria; phylum Verrucomicrobiota; class Verrucomicrobiia; order Limisphaerales; family CAZVRY01; genus CAZVRY01. The sequence continues at coordinate 2,459 of CAZVRY010000193.1, forward strand.
TCATCGCCGCTCTGGCGATCGCGCCCCCGGGCAAAGACCCCGTCCCGGATATGGGCGTCTCCCCACGCCGCCCGCGCCGGTTCCCCGCTTTGATCTGCTGCATCGACAGCCCGTTCCTGGATTTCCACATCCCCTCAGTAGCCCAATACCACATGGACTGCGTGAAGTCCGGTCACGCCGTCGGGGCCCTGGCCGTGGATGTCATCCGGCACGGAGCGGGCCGTTCCCGGCACGTCAAGATCGTTCCCGCATTCGGGCCCGGCCAAACGCTCGCCTCGGGGGCCAGGCAACTCTACGCTTCCGAGACGTCGGATGGAGACGGAGACCGCATCGGGCCCGAGACCGCGCCTCGCTCAGCCCGTCCCCTCAACTCGCAGTTGGCAAACCCAGCCGCCAATGCTAGGGATTCCCCATGACACGACGCCGCACGCATCCGTCCCGCCGCGACTTCCTTAAGTCCACCACCCTCGCCACCGCCGCCCTCGCTGCCACCCCACTGGCCCACGCCCTCCCCGCCGACCCCGCCCCACGCCTCAAACTCGGCTTCGACAATTTCTCGGTGCGGGCCCTCGGCCTCAAAGCCCCCGGCCTCATCGACCTGGCCGCCTCCCTCCAACTCGACTCCCTCTTCATCACGAACCTCGATGCCCTCGAGAACTTCGAGGACAAATACCTCGCCGAAGTCCGGGCCCGCGCCCGGGACCACGCCATCGACCTCTGGCTCGGATCCTGGAGCATTTGCCCCACCTCCCGCGCCTTCCGGAAACAATACGGCACCGCTGAAGAACACCTCGCCCTCGGCCTGCGCCTCGCCCAAGCCCTTGGCTCCCCCGTCCTCCGCGTCGTCCTCGGCTCCCGCGATGACCGCAAAACCGACGGCGGCATCGAGGCCCGCATCGCCGACACCGTCAAAGTCCTCCAAACCGCCCGCAGCCAGGCCCGCGACGCCGGGATTAAGATCGCGGTCGAAAACCACGCCGGCGATATGCAAGCCGCCGAAATCATCCAACTGGTCGAGACCGCCGGCAAAGACTACGTCGGCATCACCTTCGATTCCGGCAACGCCGCCTGGACCCTCGAAGACCCCCTCACCTGCTTCGAACGCCTCGCCCCTTATGTCGTCGCCTCCCACCTCCGCGATTCCATGATCTGGGAATACGAAGACGGCGTCAAAGTCCAGTGGACCGCGGTCGGCGAAGGTTGCACCGATGCCAAAGCCCTCTTCGCCCGCTACCAACAACTCTGCCCCAACCTCACCGCCCACCTCGAAATCATCTCCGGTTTCGCCGTCGACTTCCCCGTCTGGAAACCCGCATTCTGGGACGTCTGGCCCAAAGCCCCCGCCGCCGACTTCGCCCGTTTCCTCTCCCTCGCCCGCCGCGGCCAGCCCATGAACCCTGGCAAGGCCAACGACAAGGACTACCAAATGGCCGAACTCGAGCGGAGCATCAAATACTGCAAGGAAGTCCTCGGCCTCGGCCGCAAGACCTAACCCTCCCCAAAACCAAGTCCCCATGCCCCCCACCCCCCCCATCTCCGATCTCCGATCTCCCATCCTCGCCCTCCTCGGCGCCCTCCTCCTCGTGACCGCCGGCGTCGCCGCCCCCCCTCCCCCCCGCGGCTATTCCATCCCCCTCCTCGACCTCGCCACCCACACCCACCGCCAAACCGTCGTCGACCGTGAGCCCGGCCAATACCTTGGCCACCCCACCACCGTCCTCCTCGAAGACGGCCGCACCATGCTGGCCGTCTACCCCAAAGGACACGGCCGCGGCCCCATTGTCCTGAAACGCAGCCGCGACGCCGGACGCACCTGGAGCGACCGCCTCCCGGTCCCCGAGAACTGGGCCACCTCCCTCGAAACCCCCACCATCCACCGCGTCATGGATGCCCAAGCCCAACGACGCCTCATCCTCTTCTCCGGCCTCTACCCCGTCCGCCTTGCCTCCTCCTCCGACGACGGCGTTACCTGGACCCCCCTCCAACCCGCCGGCAACTGGGGCGGCATCGTCGCCATGAGCAGCGTCGAAACCCTCCTCACCGGCCCGGGCCATTACCTCGCCCTGTTCCACGACGACGGCCGGTTCTTCCGCCCACCCCCCGCCCCCCAAAACCCACCCGTCTTCACCCTCTACCAAACCCGCTCCACCGACGGTGGCCTCACCTGGTCCGACCCCCAGTCCATCTTCCAATCCAGCGACGTCCACCTCTGCGAACCCGGGGTCATCCGCTCGCCCGACGGACGCACCCTCGTCGCCCTCCTCCGCGAAAACGCCCGCAAGAAGAACTCCCACCTCATCGTCTCCACCGACGAAGCCCGCACCTGGAGCGACCCGCGCGAACTCCCCGGCGCTCTCACCGGCGACCGCCACGTCGGGAAATATTCCCCCGATGGACGCCTCTTTGTCTCCTTTCGCGATACCACCCTCGACAGCCCTACCCGAGGCGACTGGGTCGGCTGGGTCGGACGGTTCGACGACATCCTCCAGGGTCGCGAAGGCCAGTACCGCGTCCGCCTGATGAAGAACCACCGGGACGCCGATTGCGCTTACCCCGGCGTCGAGGTCCTCTCCGACGGCACGTTCGTCGTCACCACCTACGGCCATTGGACCCCCGGGGAGCCTCCCTATATCGTCAGCGTCCGCTTCCGCCTCGCCGAACTCGACGCCCTCCAGTGAGCAGTCGAGGCGCCCCCAGACTTTCCCATTGCGTCGCCCCCCTCCCTGCCGTAGCCTCGCCCCGCAACGATGAACGTCCGTCCAACCACGACCACTTCCTAGCGTCCCGGCGAGTCTCGCCGTGGACGCCAGCGCCTCCGACTCCCGTCTGAGGCGTTTTTGTTTGGGCGCCCTCACCCGCACTCCACCCCACCCCCCTATGCAAGCCGAATCCACCCCTTCCCCGGAACGCAAATCCCTCGATGACCGCGCGAAGATGACGGAACTCGAGCGCCTCCGCCATTCCTGCGCCCACGTCATGGCCACCGCCATCCTCCGGCTTTGGCCCGACGCCCAGTTCGCTTATGGCCCCCCCGTCGAAACCGGCTTCTACTACGACCTCGAATGCTCGCACCGCATCTCTCCCGACGACTTCCCCGCCATCGAGGCCGAAATGAAGAAGGAGATCAAGGCCAACCATCCCTTCGAGCGGGTCGTCGTGCCCCGGGACCAGGCGATCGCCGACGCCCAATCAGGACGCCTGGGCGCCCTCGCCGAACGCCCCCAGCAGCCCAGCAAGTTCAAGCTCGACCTCCTCCGCCAGATCCCCGAGGGAGAACCCATCTCCTACTACCGCAACGGCGATTTCGTCGACCTGTGCGCCGGCCCCCATGTCCTCCGCACCGGCAACATCGGCGCCTTCAAGCTCACCAGCGTCGCCAGCGCCTACTACAAAGGCGACGAGCGCAACCCCCAACTCCAGCGCGTCTACGGCACGGCCTTCAAGAACAAGACCCAACTCGACGAGTGGCTCCACTTGCAGGAAGAAGCCAAGAAACGCGACCACCGCAAGCTCGGCGCCGAACTCGGCCTCTACGTCATCGATACTGAATTTGTCGGCTCCGGCATGCCCCTCTGGCTCCCCAACGGCACCGTGCTCGTCGAGGAACTCGAACAACTCGCCAAAGAGACCGAGTTCGCCGCCGGCTACCTCCGCGTCAAAACCCCCCACGTCGCCCGCGAGAAACTCTACCTCACCTCCGGCCACCTCCCCTACTACGCCGAATCCATGTTCCCCCCCATGCCGCTCGTCGCCGAATCCGCCGAAACCCGGCGCCCCGTCCACCGGGAGGAATTTCGACGCGAACTCGAGGCCGGCGGCGATCTCACCGACGAGCGCATCGACCACCTGCTCGAGCGCGCCGCCACCCTCCGCCAGGCCGAAGGTCTCCCCACCGAGCGCTATTATCTCAAGGCGATGAACTGCCCCCACCACCATCGCATCTTCGCCGCCGAACCCCGCAGTTACCGCGACCTCCCCCTCCGCCTCGCCGAATACGGGTGCTGCTACCGCTACGAACAATCCGGCGAACTCTTCGGCCTCATGCGCGTCCGCTCCCTCAACATGAACGACGCCCACATCTACTGCACCGAAGACCAGTTCGCCCAGGAGTTCAATGCGGTCAACGAAATGTACCTCAAGTATTTCAAGATCTTCGGCATCGAAAAGTACATCATGCGCTTCAGCACGCACTCCCCCGATGGCCTCGGCAAAAAATACGTCCACGAACCCGAACTCTGGCTCAAGACCGAAGCCATGGTCCGCCAGGTCCTCATCGACTCCAACATCAACTACGTCGAAGTCCCCAACGAAGCCGCCTTCTACGGCCCCAAAATCGATGTCCAAGTCTGGAGCGTCATCGGCCGCGAGTTCACCCTCGCCACCAACCAGGTCGACTTCGCCGTCCCCGCACGCTTCGGCCTCGTCTACCGTGACCGCGATAATGCCGACAAGACGCCGCTCTGCATCCACCGCGCCCCTCTCGGCACCCACGAACGCTTCATCGGCTTCCTCACCGAACACTACGCCGGCAACTTCCCCCTCTGGCTCGCCCCCCACCAGGTCCGCGTCCTCCCAGTCACCGACGCCCAACTCGACTACGCCCGTTCCCTCGTCCAGGAACTCCGCACCCACCAGGTCCGCGCCGACCTCGAATTCAGCAACGATAAGCTCATGGGCCGTATCCAACGCGCCGAAGCCGACCGCGCCCACCACATCCTCGTCGTCGGCCAGCGCGAACAAGAGGCCAACCAGGTCGCCCTCCGTATCCACGGCCGCGGCCAACAAGGCGTCCTCCCCCGCGCCCAATGCCTCGACCGCATCCTCACCGCCATCCGCCAACGCCAACCCTGACCGACGCGGTCAGCCCCTCCGGGCCCCCCCTCTGCCTCGGCTCGCTTACCCGTCCAAACACGCCCGCACCCCCTGGGCCAACTGCGCCGGCGAAAACGGCTTTTGCAAGAAATACAGCTTCCGATCCCGCATCGGCAGTTCCTCGATCAACCCGGGACTATATCCGCTCATGTAGATCACCTTTAACCCCGGAGCCCGACCACACGCCCGCTCCGCCAACTCCCGACCGTTCATCCCCCCAGGCATGATCAGGTCCGTCAACAACAGGTCCCAGGACGCCCCCTCCGCCTCCAGCATCGCCATTGCCTCCGCCCCGTGCCCAGCCTCCCCCACCCGATAGCCGCACCCCTCTAATACCCGCCGCGCCAACGCCCGCACCGGTTCCTCATCCTCCACAATCAGCACCGCCTCAACCCCGCGCGGCAGGGCCACCGACTCCATCCCCAACTCCAACGCCCCCTCCCCTCCACCCGCCGCCGGCAGGTGAATCCGGATCGTCGTCCCTCGCCCTAATTTGCTCTCCACCTCGATCCAGCCCCCATGACGTTGGACGATCCCATGGACCGTCGCCAAGCCCAACCCCGTCCCCTTCCCCACCTGCTTGGTCGTGAAGAACGGCTCGAAGATGCGCGGCAACACCTCCGCCGGGATCCCCACGCCGGTATCCTGAACCGTCAATAACACGTGCGGCCCCACCCGCCCCTCCGTCGCCGCCTTCCTCTCCCCCTCCCCCACCGTCACCACCTCCGTGCCAATCAACAACGTCCCTCCCCCAGGCATCGCGTCCCGCGCGTTGGCCGCCAGGTTCAACAACACCTGCTCCATCATCCCGCCATCCGCCATGATCGGCGGCAACGCCGTCGCATAGTGGATCTGCATGACAATGTCCTCCCCAATGATCCGGCGCAGCATCCGCGTCTGGCGACCAATCACTTCGTTCAAGTCCAACACCTTCAGCCTAATCGCCTCCTGCCGGCTAAACGCCAGCAACTGCCGGGTCAGATTCGCCGCCCGCTCGGCCGCCAACTGCACCTGCCTCAAATTGTCCTGCAGCTCCGCCCGATTCGCCGGGTCCGTTCCCATGGCCAACGTCGTGTGCCCCTGGATCACCGTCAGCAAGTTGTTGAAATCGTGCGCCACCCCTCCCGCCAATGTCCCCAGACTCTCCATCTTCGCCGCCTGCCGGACCTGCTCCTCCAACCGCTTCCGCTCCGTGATGTCCTGCTGGATCGCCACAAAATGGTTGATCTCCCCGTTCAAACCCCGCACCGGGGTGATCGTCTGCTCCTGCGTGAACAGCGTCCCGTCCTTGCGCCGATTCACCAACTCCCCCCGCCATACCCTCCCCGCCATGATCGTCGCCCACAACTCCTCATACATCAGCGCCGAATTCTGCCCCGAGTTCAAAAGCCGAGGGTCTCGCCCCATCAACTCCGTCAGCGAATACCCCGTCAGCCGACAAAAGGCCTCGTTGCACCACACGATCCTCCCGTTCCGATCCGTAATCAGCACCCCGTTCGCCGTCGCCTCCAAGGCCGCACTCTGCAGCCGTATCGCGGCCTGCGCCGTCAACCGTTCCCGAATATCCTGAAATAAAACCGCCATCGTCCCCGGCCCCGTCCGAAACGCCACCACATCGAACGCCCCCTCGATCCGACCGTCCCGGTAATCCACTTGCTCCGACCGCCACGGGCCCCCGCCCTCGCACACCTTCCGATACGCCGCCGGCACCCCGCCCCCCCGCAAACCCGGGAACGCCTCCTCGATCGACCGCCCCACCAACGCCGCATGCGATACCCCTAAAATCGCATCCGCCGCCGGATTCGCATTCGTCAGGACCAAACGCCCGTCCGCCTCCAACCGATACGCATGCAACCCCAACGGCGACGCCTCCGCCATGCTCCGAAAACGCTCCTCCGACGCCCGCAACCTCGCCTCCGCCTGCCGGGTCTCCGTCACATCCCGCGCCAACCCGATGATCCGCCCGTCCGGCAAGAGCGAGGACCGGATCTCGACCACCGCCACCCGGCCATCTCGACACCGCAACCGCCGCTCGATCGCGAACTGGCCCTCCCGCCGCAACCGGTCCATCTGCAAGGGCCGCGACTCCAAATCCTCCGGGACGATCAAATCCACAAAGCTCCGCCCCCTGATCTCCTCCACCGTAAACCCGACCAGCGCACAGCCCGCCGGGTTCACCTCCAAGAATCGCCCCTCCGCATCCGTCATGAATATCGCCGCCAGCGATTGCTCGAATAGCGTCCGGTGCAACGCCTCGCTCGCCCGCAGATTCTCCTCCGCCCGCCGCCGCTCCGTAATGTCCGTCAGCGACCCCACCATCGCCACCGTCCGCCCGTCCCGCACGACCGGCGATTCGTGCACCTCCACCCACACGCAGCGCCCACGGCGACTCCGCAACTCGAGGACATACGGCGGCTGGCGCTCCCCGGTCTCGATCGCCCGCGCCGTCCTCCGATACCCCTCCCGGTTAGCCGGCGTGTCCGGCGTGAACTCCTGCCAACACCCCATCGCCTCGGACGCCTCGCAGTCCAACATCTCCCGCGCCTGCGGGCTCAGATACGTGATCCGCCCCTCCTGATCGTGCGCGTAGAACAGGTTCGTGCTGTGCTCGATAATGTCCCGCAGCCTCGCCTCCCGCTCGCGCAACGCCTCTTGGCTCGCCTCCAATGCCGTCAACGCCGCCTTGGACTCCGCCAGGACCTGAGCCCAATCACCGGGTTCCGACCCGCTTCCCCCACCCGCGCCTCCACCCGTCTCGCCTCCCAACTGCCCCTCCTTCATGCCACCCCACCTCCCGGGTCCACCCCGTGACCCGCCGCATACTCCCCCATCGCCCGCAGATTCTCCGGGGGCGTCCCTCGCGGCACCTCACAACCCGCCCCCACGATAAAGCGCTTCCCGGCCGCGCGATGACACGCCGCCACCGCCGCCACCACTGCCCCCGGGGTCCCCTCCTTCATCACCGTCACCGGATTCACGTTCCCCAATAACACCTGCCCAGGCCCCATCCGCTCCCGCGCCTCCCCCATCGACACCGGATAGTCCACATCCACCACGTCGCACCCCAATCGCCCCATGCCCTCCAAGTGAAACCGCGTGTCCCCGCAAATGTGCAGCCGCGTCTTCACCCCCAGCTCCCGAAGCCCGTCCACCAACCGCTTCTCATAGGGCCAGACGAACTCGCGGTAAATCTGGGGGCCCACCAACGACGCCGCCGCGTCCCCCACCCCCATCACGTCCGCCCCCGCCTCCACCTGCGCCGCCGCAAACCGCAACTCCATCGCCAACACAAACTCAAATAAGTCCCGGACAAAAACCGGATCGTCGTAAAAATCCAACATCAGCGTGTTAATCCCCCGCAAATCCGCCGCTTCCGCCATCGGCCCCTCAATCCACCCCTCCACCACCAGGTCCTTCCCCACCCGCTCCCGATGCAACGCGACCGCCTTCACCCCGTTGTGCATCCTCCCGCCGCCCAGCGGATCCGGCACGCGCAACGCCGCCAACCGCACCTTGTCCGCCAACAAGGCCGCCTCCTCCCGCAACGCCACCGGCTGATCGTCAAAATACTCCACCAGCGCCCCACAGTCCGCTGCTTCCCGCGCCGGATCCGACATCGTGTTCACGTAGTCTAACCCATACGCCTCGGCCGTCCGCACCTGCCCCTCGACTAATACCCGATAGTCCGTGCAGTAATCCCGATACCTCGCCCCCACGTGGGCCGCCGCCAACATCATCGTGATCGGCATGAACGGCAACCGATCCACCGGCCTGCCCGCCAGATGTTCCAAAACACGCTCGCGTCTGTTCATGGCCCTAGCTCATGCTCCCCCAAGCCTAACCACCCCACCCGCGACCGCAACCCTCTTTCTGCCCGCGGCTCCGCCCGCTCCCGCTACCTCCACCCCAGCCAAATCCCCACCACCACTAACACCATCACCGCCGCCACCCCCACCCACCTCCCACCCCCCAACCGCGCAACCTCCCCACCCTCCCAGGCCCCCTGCCGAGCAGCCCCCGTCACCGCCCCCGCCAGCTTCCCTGCTCCCCCACCCTCGCTCGCCCGCGATCGACCCCGCCGCCGCCGATCCGCCGGACGCGCCGGCTGCATCCGCCCGCACCGACGCCATGGCTCCAGCCGACCCTGCAACCCCAACACTCCCAAATAGCCCTCGTCCAGGGCCGGCCGCCCCGAAGGCTCCATCCCCGATCCCTCCTCCCCAACCAAACCGTCCGCCGCATGCACCGCCGTCAACACGCTGAACCCCTCCTGCCAACCGCGCGACGGCTCGTGATGATGAGCCACCGCCTCCACCACCGTGATCGGCATCCCCCACCGCGCCAGCAAATACGCCCCCACGTCCGCATGCGACGCTCCAAACACCTCCCGCTCGGCCTCCACCAGCAATCGCACGCTCCCCTCCAAAGACTTCCACATCGCCGCATACTCCGCCGGCAAGTTCGCCGCCAACACCAACATCCCAATGTCGTGCATCATCCCCGCCGTAAAGGCCTCGTCCGCCACCTCCCGCTCATGCGTCTGCAACAACGCGATCCGCCGCGCCCGCTCCCCCACCGCCAAACTGTGCTCCCACAACCGCTCCAGCGGAAACGGCAACGCCGGGTCCTGGCCTAATTGCGCACTCGCCTGCAAACACAACACGATCGACCGCACCGCCTCCGTCCCCAACACCACCACCGCCTCGCCCACCTGCGTGATCCGCCGCGATCTCCCGTAAAAAGCCGAGTTCACCGTCTGCAACAGCCGCGCCGTCACCCCCAAGTCCGTCGCCAAGACCTCCTCAATCTCCTCCGCCGATCCCCCCCCATCCCCCAACACCGTCACCAGGTCCCGGTAAATCGAAGGCAAACTCGGCAACGGCGGCATCCGCGCCACCAACGACGTCAAACGCTCGTCGCGCAACCAGGTGTCGACCGACAATGCCCGGCGAATCCCCGCCAGCAGCAACCGAGGCGGACACGGCCGCGGCAAACACGAGTGCATCTCCCGCGCACACCCCATCGCCCCCTCCCGATCCTCCGCCCCCACCAACGCCAGCCGAATCGTCCCTGCATCCCTCCGCTTCACCTCGTTCAAAAAAACCACCGCACGATCCCCGCCCACCGGCACGTCCGCCACCACCACGTCGAACCGCCCCTCCCCCAGCCGCCGCTCAGCTTCTTCCACCCCCCGCGCCACCACCACCTCGTAAACCGCAGCCAGGTCCGCCCATACCTCCGGCCCCTCCGGTCCCCCCAGCCCCCCGGAATCCGCGCCGCCCACATATAAAACACGCCGTCTCATACCCGTCCCACACCTGACCCGATCATGACAATGACTCCCCACGAACATCGGCTGTTTCCACGTTGCCCTTAAGCGCCTCCCTCGCCCCACCCTCCCCCACCCCGCCCCGCACCACTCCTACGGCGGCGCCCCCCCCCCCCCCCAACTCGGTTTCTCATTGCCAGCCCCACCCCGCCACCCAAGAATCCACCGCACTATGAATCCCCAACCCCTCACCGTCGTCGCCACCCTCCAGGCCAAACCCGGCCAGGAAGCTGCCCTCCGCCAAGCCCTCCTCTCCCTCATCGAACCCTCCCGCCGCGACGAAGGCTGTCTCCACTACAACCTCCACGTCAGCCCAGACCAACCCGGCCACTTCCTCTTCCACGAATCCTGGACCTCCCGCGCCGCCCTCGACGCCCACCTCGCCCAACCCCACGTCCAGGCCGTCCTCCGCCGCGCCGACGAACTCCTCGCCGCCCCCCCCTCCCTCACCTT
>CAZVRY010000194.1:0-13104 GCA_964629545.1 uncultured Verrucomicrobiota bacterium
AGATCCAGGTGGCGACCTCGCGGGGGATTTGGACATTCGGTTCGGCGGAGGGGCGGGTTGGGCGGGGGCGGCGGGTGGGGGCCGGGGTTTGGTCGTCGCCGGGGTGGAGGGCGAGGAAATCGAGGCGGAGATGGACTTCGGGGCGGCGGGGGAGGGTTTCGCCTTTGAGGGAGGCGACGCTTTGTTTGAGGAGTTGGCAATAGAGTTCGAAGCCGACGGCGGTGATATGGCCGCTTTGCTCGGGACCGAGGAGGTTGCCGGCGCCGCGGATTTCGAGGTCGCGGAGGGCGATTTTGAATCCGCTGCCGAGGGTCGAGTATTGTTTGATGGCGCTGAGGCGTCGGCGGGCATCGGAGAGGAGGCCGGCGTGGCGTGGGAGGAGAAGGTAGGCGTAGGCCTGGTGTTTGTAACGGCCGACGCGGCCGCGGAGTTGGTAGAGGTCGCTGAGCCCGAAACGGTCGGCGCGGTCGATGATGATGGTATTGGCGTTGGGGATATCGAGGCCGCTCTCGATGATGGTGGTGGAGAGGAGGACATCCGCGTCGCCATTGACGAAGGCGGTCATGACTTTCTCGAGATCGTGGCTCTTCATTTGGCCGTGGCCGGTGACGATGCGGGCGTCGGGGACGAGGGCGCGGAGTTTTTGGGCGAGGGTATCGATGGTGAGGACGCGGTTATGGAGGAAGTAGACTTGGCCGCCGCGGTTGAGTTCGCGTTGGATGGCGTCGCGGATGATGCGTTCGTCGTAGGGGGCGACGATGGTTTCGACGGGGAGGCGGTCGTGGGGAGGGGTTTGGATGGTGCTCATGTCGCGCGCGCCGGTGAGGGCGAGGTAGAGCGTGCGCGGGATGGGGGTGGCGCTGAGGGTGAGGACATCGACCAGCCGGCGGAGGCGTTTGAAGCGTTCCTTGTGGAGGACGCCGAAGCGTTGTTCCTCGTCGATGACGACGAGGCCGAGGTCTTTGAAGACGATGTCGTCCTGGAGGAGCCGGTGGGTGCCGATGACGATGTCGGCGGCGCCGGCGGCGAGGTCCTGGAGGGCGCGGGCTTGATCGCGGGGCGAGCGGAAGCGGGAGAGGAGTTCGACGCGCACGGGGTAATCGGCCATGCGTTCGCGGAAGGTGTTGAAATGCTGCTGGGCCAGGACGGTGGTGGGCACCAGGATGGCGACCTGGCGGCCGCCGAGGACGGCTTTGAAGGCGGCGCGGATGGCGACTTCAGTCTTGCCAAATCCGACGTCGCCGCAGATGAGGCGGTCCATGGGGCGGGCGGCTTCCATGTCGGCTTTGGTTTCGCGGATGGCCTGCCATTGGTCGGGGGTTTCTTCGAAGAGGAAGGCGGCTTCGAACTCGCGTTGCCAGGGGGCGTCGGGGGGAAAGGCATGGCCTTCCTGGGAGGCGCGGGCGGCCTGGATCTCGAGGAGTTCGGCGGCGAGGTCGCGCACGGCCGCTTCGGCGTGGGCGCGGGCTTTGGCCCAGCGGGTGCCGCCGAGGGTGTTCAGGGGGGGGCGGACCTTGCCGGCGCCCACGTATTTGCTGACCAGGTGCGCTTCCGTGACCGGCACGTAGAGCTTGGGGGCGGGTTGTTCGGGGTGGGCGGGGGCGTATTCGATGACGAGGCATTCGGGGCCGGTTTCGGCGAGGGGGGCGGGTTCGACGGACACCGAATCGCGGCGGCGGGTGGTGGCAGGGAGGGTCTTGAGTCCGACGTAGCGCCCGATGCCGTATTGGAGGTGGACCACATAATCGCCCTCTTCGAGTTCGGTGAAGTTGATGTCGAGGGCGGAGCGGGCGGCGAGGGCGTGGGGCGACTTGAGCCGGCGGGGCCGTTGGATCTTGTAGCGGCCGAAGATCTCGGCATCGGTGACGATGACCCAGCGGGCGTCCTGGCTCAGGAAGCCGCGGCTGAGGGAACCGAGGTGGAGGCTGAGGGCGGGGAGGGGGGTGGGGTCCAGGCCGGCGGCGAGGCCGTATTCCTGCCACACCTCTTGGAAACGCTGCCGTTCGCCGTCGTTGTTGCAGAAGACCTTGACGGAATGATCCTGGCGCAGCCAGCGATGGATTTGGGCGAAGAACTCGCGGCGCTGGCGCTCGGCCACGGCCGGTTCGGCGGCCCGTTCGACCGCGGGCCGGAAGGCGTCGAGGGACGGGAGGGGGAAAGCGACGCAGTCCTTGGACTCCGCCGCCGGGTCGTGCTGGGATAGCAAGGGGGAGTTGAGAGGGAGAGAGGATTCTTCCAGGGCGAGGAGGGTGGTCCCGCGAGCCTGGGCCTGGGCGAGGAATTCCGACCAACTCACGAAGAAAGGGTCGCCGGCGGGGACTTGGGCGGCGTAGGCCTCGGCTTGCTCGGCCACCAGGCCGGCTTCGGCCAGGATCAGCAGCGCGGAGGGAGGCAAGTGATCCAGGAGCGTGGCGAGGGCTGGGACAGGGGTTGGATCCGGGGGAGGCTGCGCGCGAGCAGGGTGGTGGCTCTGCCGCAACAGTCCCAATTCGCCGGCCGGGAGCAGTTCGAGGGCAGGGATGGGCTCGCGCGAAATCTGGGTGGCGGGATCAAAGTGGCGGAGCGACTCGAGGTCGTCGCCGAAGAACTCGAGTCGGACCGGCCAGGGGCTGGTGAGGGGGAACACGTCGACGATCCCGCCGCGCAGGGCGATCTCGCCTTTTTGGGTGACCTGGGCTTCGGGTTCGTAGCCTTGGTCTTCGAGCCACTCGATGAGGTCGAGGGGGTCGAGGCGGTCGCCGGCGGCGAGGCGGCGGGAATGTTGGTGGAGGTAGGCGGGGGTGAAGGTGCGTTGAAGGAGGGCGGCGACGGAGGTGACGATGATGGGGGCGGGGGCGCCGGGGTCGGGAGAGAGTCGAACGAGCGTGCCGAGGGTGTCGAGGCGTTCGCTGATGACGTCGGCATGGGGGAGTTTGGTTTCGTGAGGCAGGACTTCCCAGGACGGGTAGAAGAGGAGGCGTGGGGGTGGGGTGGGTGGGGCGGGCAGGGCCAGCCAGGTTTCGAGGTCTTGGTGGGCGGATTCCTGGCTCTTGAGGCCTTCGGTGATGAAGACGACCGGGCGGTTCGGGCAGGCGCGGTGAAGGAGGGCGGCGAGGAAGGGTTGGGCGGCGCGGCTGACGCCGGCCGCGGAGCAGACGCCTCCCTGCTCCACACGCCGGAGGAGGAGGCGGCCGGCGGGAGTGTTGGCGAGAGCGGCGAACAGAGCGTCCGGCCGCGGCATGGACGCGTCCGGCGTCAACGCGGAAAACCCTTGCAGCCGCGGACCAAGGCGTCAAGCCGCAGGACCAGCCGCAGGACCCACCGCCGCAGTTGCCATCGGGCTGGGTGGGGGTTAGCTTCGCCGCATGAATACCTGCGACGCTGACAATTCTTCACTTGCTGGAATGGCCGTGGCTGCGCTCCGATGCGGATGGGTTGGCGGGGCATTGGGGGGGGGCCTGGCGCTGGTGCTGCCGGCGTTGGCGGACGAGGTGAAGTTGGAATGGCTCCCGTCCGGCGCGATGCCCAAGCTGGGGGGCTATATGCCCCAACGACTGGCCCTGAGCGAGGCCAAGCCCGACGGGGTGAGCAAGCTCCCCGGCGATCTGGCGGCGCCGCTCTTCGGCCAGCTCAGGTTGGGCCCCGCCGATGCCCCGAGCTCATTCTGGGTGGCCGTCGATGAGCCGGAAGGCAAGCCGGCGCGGTTATGGGTGGACGCCAACGGGAACGGCGATCTCACGGACGATCCGGCGGCTGAATGGGTGGGCCGGCCGAGCAAGGACCGGGCAGGGGTCGAGCGCACGATGTATTCCGGGGGCGCCACGCTGAAGGTCGCTTACGGAGCGACGCCCCAGGAGTTCCGCGTGGCCATGTACCGTTTCGACAAGAACGATCCCCAGCGGGCAGCCCTGAAGTCGACGCTCCTCTACTATGCGGACTATGCCCGCAGCGGGGACGTCGTGCTCGGGGGCAAGAAATATGGCGCGTTGTTGGTGGACGATTTTGTGACCGGCGACTTTCGGGGCGCGAAGGACGAAAAGGGCAAGGCGGTGAAGCTCTTCCTGGATGTGAACGAGGACGGCAAGTTCGATCGCCGGCGGGAATCGTTCGATGTGACCGAGCCGTTCAACATCGGGGGGACGACCTACGAGATCGCCGGGATGCAACCCTCGGGAGAGGCGTTTCAGATCGTGAAGTCCGACCGTGTGGTGGCGGAGACGAAGCCGGCGCCGAACCTGGCGGCGGGGCAGAAGGCGGTCGCGTTCGAGGCCAAGACCACGGCCGGGGACTCGATCAAGTTTCCGGAGAGCTATCGGGGCAAATTGGTGCTGCTGGACTTCTGGGCGACCTGGTGCGGCCCGTGCATCGCGGAGTTGCCACATCTGACCAAGACGTATGAGCGTTTCAAGGGAGAGGGGTTGGAGGTCCTGGGAATCAGCCTGGATCAACCCAACGCGGGGGAGAAGCTGGCCAGCTTCACGAAGGAGAAGGGGATGCCGTGGGCGCAGGTCTACGATGGCAAATTCTGGCAGGCCGAAGTGGCGCAGCAATACAATGTCGACTCAATCCCCCGGGCCTTCCTGGTCGATGGGGATACCGGAGTGATCGTGGCGGCCGGGGGCGACCTGCGGGGCGAGAAGTTGGCGGCCACGGTGGAACGCGAATTGGCCAGGAAGAAGGGGAAGTAGGCGGGGCTCGGGGATCGGAGATCGGAGATCGGAGTTCGGAGTATGGGGGGTGCCTGAGCGTTCGAAGGAGTGCGCATGGGGGCCATGGAACTGGGCCGCGAGGTGGGAGGGACCTCGCGAGCCGCCCAGAGCGTAGGACATCACGGCTCGTCGGTAGCCTCGCCTCACCGCCGGTGGCGGGCGAGAGCGATGGGGTGAGGTGGGGTTGCTCACTTCTGCACTGATGAATAACGAGGCTTGTCTGGGAAGGCCAGGCATGAGATGCGAGGGCACGCATGAGAACGACATCGGTTGTGGGTTTTGGGTTGGCGGCGTGGGTGGGCCTGGGAGGGGGACCGGCGCAGACCGCGGAGGATCCGCCTCCCCAAGTGATCTCGCGCGGCGCGGCGGCGGGGAGCTATCAGGCCTTCCCGGACGTGGCCCGCATGGCCAACGGCGATCTCCTGTGCGTGTTCTACGCCGGCTACGGGCACGTGTCGCTGCCCAAGGAAGGGTGGCCGCGGGGAGGGCGCATCTGCGGCGTGCGGTCGGCGGACGAGGGTCGCACCTGGAGCGAGCCGGTGGTGGTGTATGACGGGCCCGATGACGATCGCGATCCGCACGTAGCCCGGCTGAGCGACGGTTCGGTCTGGTGCAGTTTCTTTCCGTATCGGAAGGATGCGCAGGGGAAGGTCAGCTACGAGGCGAGCGTGGTGGGGGCGCGGGCTGATGGGCGGACGTGGGCGGAGGCGCATCGGGTGTTGGCGCGGGGGTGGGCCTGTTCGGCGCCGGTGCGGGAGTTGCCGGACGGCAGTTGGCTGCTGGGGGTGTATCACGAGGAGGGCAGCACGGCCTATGGGGGGGTGCTCCGCTCGGTGGACCAGGGGAAGACGTGGTCGCAGCCGATCCCGATCGATCCCGGGAGCGGGGTGCGGTTGGACGCGGAGACGGATGTGATTCGGTTGCGGGACGGCCGGCTGTTTGCGGCGTTGCGGGGCGACCGGGTGAACATGCACTACGCGATCAGCGGGGATGGGGGATTGAGTTGGTCCGGGGTGAAGGACATTGGGTTCGCCGGGCATGCGCCGCATTTGAACCGGTTGGGCACGGGGGAGATTCTGCTGGTGCACCGGCTGCCGCAGACGGCGCTGCATGTGAGCCGGGATGACACGAAGACGTGGGAGGGGCCGTTTGGGATCGACCGGACGATCGGGGCCTACGCCTCGACGGTCGAGCTCAAGGACGGGACGGTGCTGGTGGTGTATTACGAGGAAGGGGAGGGCAGCGCGGTGCGGGCGCGCCGGTTCCGGTTGGAAGCGGACGGGCCGAAGTTTCTGCCGCTGAACTAGCGAGGCGTGACCTCAGACCCGCTCCGGCCCCCATTTTCGTGCAACGCGCCTTCGCCGTCTGGACCCCAATCTCCACGCCTCGCTCTGTAGAATCCATGCCGTCGGGTCCGTCGCGCTGGCTTGAGCTTCTTTCGAACCGCTTCGTCGTTCGTCGGTCACGTATTTCGAGGCACGATTCCGATCGGGGAATTCCTGACTGATTGAATCTACGGTTTGACGGTTTGGAGGAGGCGGGCGATGACCGCGTCGACGGTGAGGCCTTCGGCTTCGGCGCGGTAGTTGAGGAGGATGCGGTGGCGGAGGGTGGGGCCGGCGAGGGCCTGGATGTCCTCGAGGGTCACGTGGCTCTGCCCGCGGAGGAGGGCGCGCACTTTGGCTCCGAGGACGAGGAACTGGCCGGCGCGGAGGCCTGCGCCCCAGGAGACCCAGTCGCGGACGAAGTCGGGGGTATGGGGTTGGCGGGGGCGGGAGTTGGCGGCGAGCCGGACGGCGTAGCGGACGAGGTCTTGGGCGACGGGGACTTTGCGGACGAGGTCATGGAAGCGGAGGACGTCTTCGCCATGGAAGAGCGGTTCGATGGCGGCGGGTTTGCCGGCGGTGGTGCGGGTGACCACGGTGACCTCCTCATCTTCGGGGAGGTAATCGATGACGACATTGAACATGAAGCGGTCGAGTTGGGCTTCGGGCAGGGGGTAGGTGCCTTCCATCTCGATGGGGTTCTGGGTGGCGAGGACGAAGAAGGGTTCGGGCAAGGCATGGCGGATGCCGGCCGCCGTGACTTGGTGTTCCTGCATGGCTTCGAGGAGGGCGGCCTGGGTCTTGGGGGGCGTGCGGTTGATTTCGTCGGCCAGGATCATATTGGCGAAGACGGGGCCGGGCACGAAGACCATCCTGCGGCCGGCTTCGGACTCCTGGAGGATCTCGGTGCCGGTGATGTCAGCGGGCATGAGATCGGGGGTGAACTGGATGCGTTGGAACTGGAGGTGGAAGATTTGGGCGAGGGACTTAACGAGGAGGGTTTTGGCGAGGCCGGGGGCGCCGGTGATGAGGCAATGGCCGCCGGCGAAGAGGGCGATGAGGAGTTGTTCGATGACCTCGTGCTGGCCGACGATGGTTTTGGCCAACTCGGTTTGGATGCGGGTGCGGCCGGCGAGGAGTTGGTCGACGGTTTGCTCGTCGGACGGTTGGGGGGAGGAGGGGAAAGCCATGGGTCAGTGGGTCATGGTGTAATAGAGGATATTGATGGCGAGGGGGTAGGCGAATTTCTCGGAGAACTGGCGGAAGTATTCGGGGTTGGTGGCTTCCTCCTCCCAGCCGTCGCCGAGGTCGGTGTTATGGCAGATCAGGACCATGAGGCGGCCGTGTTCGTCGAAGATCCCTCGATAATCGACTTCGGTGGCGTCGTAGCGTTCGTAGGTGAGACCGGAATTCATCCAGGAATGGACGCCGGGGACTTGGGGTTTTTCCTTGAGGTCGAAGACGCAGTGGAAGATGGGGTGATCGGCGGGGAGGGGGACTGCGGGGCGGTTGGGGAAGACCTCGTTCATGCGGTCGAACAGGTTGTCCCCCTCGCGTTCGCCCCAGAAGTCGTCGACGAGGAGGAAGCCGCCGTTTTCGAGGTGGCGGCGGAGGGCGACGATTTCCTCTTCGCTGAAGAAGAGGGCGCCGGGTTCGATGATGTAGAGGAATGGGTAATTGGGGAGGTCAGGGTCGGTGAGCTCAATGACGCGGCCTTCGGGGTCGACCTGGAGGGAGGTCATTTGGTGCAGGCGCCAGGAGAGGTTGAGGTCGGCATCGCGGTAATCGGTGGCCCAACCGCCACCGCGTCCGCGTCCGTAGCCGGAGCTGTAGCGGACGCGGGCGAAGGTGAACGAGTCCTTCTCGAACCCGCGTTCGTGTTTCCACTCGGGGACGCCGTAGCGTTCGTCGGTGCGGGGGGGGCCGCGTCGGCCGCCTCTGTATTGGGCCAGGACGACCGTCCCGAGGAGGGCGGCGAGGACCAGGAGGAGGATCCAAGGAGGGCGGCGGTTCATGGCGGAGGGGTTTGGCCCGGGGCCGGGTGAGGGGGGGTCAACTCGAGGAGGAGGCGGTGGGCGTCCCGGAAGCGGGGGGCTTCTTCGAGGGCGAGGAGGACGTGGCGTTTGGCGTCCGGATGGCGTTGCCGATGGAGGAGGCGGGCGAGCCGGAAGTGGACGTCAGCCGGGTCGGCGGGGTCGAGGAGGAGCAGCTTTCGATAGGCCGCCGTGGCCTTGGGGAGGTCGCCGAGTTCCTCTCCGGTGCGACCGAGCGCTCGATAGGGTTGGGGGAGGAGGGGGTTGACGGCGAGGGCGCGTTCGGCGTTCTGGTCGGCGGCTGGCCAATCGCGGTCGGCGAGGGCGAGATCGAGGAGGCGGAGGTAAGCATCGAGGGCATCGGCGTCGGAGGCGGCCCACTTCTCGAGCGCGGCACGTTCCTGGGGGGTTTCGTCGAGCCCGCGATGGACGGCGGCGAGGAGGGCGTAGGCGTTGTCGGAGCCGGGCTGGTTGGGGTAGAGGTCGAGGAGGGTTTGGAGGGGGGCTTTGGCCTCGGCCCACTGGCGGTCGGCCACGAGGCGGGTGGCTTGGTCGAGGAGTTTCCAGTAGTTACGGTCTTGGGAGGGAGCGGGTTCAGCGTTGGGAGGGGGGGAGGGGGGGAGTGGGGGGACGCCTTCCGGGCGGAAGCGGTTGAGGGCGCGGCGGCCGGCGTCGGGGCGGCTCCAATCGAGGCCTGGGGCGAGGGCTTTGGCTTTGGCCTGGGCGAAGGCGGCGAAGCCGGTTTCGAGTTCACTGAGGGGCGCGGTGTGGCGGGCGAGGATCTCGTTGATGTCGCCACCTTGGCCGAGGTCGCGGAGGATGGCTTTGAGCTGGTCGAAGCCATAGCGTTCGACGAGGAACTCGACGACGAGGGCCGATTGGTAGTAGGCGAACTGGAGGTATTCGCCGTTCTTGGGGGTGAGGAAGGCGGAACTCAAGTCGCCGACCGGTTTAAGGTCACCGTCGAGGATCATCTCGCGGTAGCGTGGGTTCATGGTTTGGCCCCAGGCGGGGTTGGCTTGGAGTTCTTCGTAGACGGAGATGCCTTCGCTGAGCCAGCGGGGCATTTTGTTACGGGTGAGTTGGAGGGTGACGACGTGACAGAACTCGTGCCAGAGGACGGCTTCCCAGTTGGCGTGGCGGCCGGCCTGGGAGGCGGGGCTATTGGCGGTGACGACGCGGCCGAAGCAGACGCCGAGGAAGCCTGGGTTGCCGGGGAGGCCGAAGGTGCGGACGGCGAAGTCCTTCTGTTCGGGGTAGATTTCGATGAAGGTGGGGGAGGCGAGTTCGACGCCGTAGCGGGCGGTGAGTTGTTGGCGGGCGCGTTCGAGCAGGGCGAGGGCGCGGTCGCCGTAGAGGGCGGCTTCGGCGGCGCTCATGCGCACGACGAAGTGGTGGTTGGTGACGGTTTGGAATTTCTGGAGGGTGCCGCGGAGGGTGACGAGGTTGTAGGCGGTGACGTCATAGCCGTCGCGCTGGTGGACGTCCTCGATCAGTTTCCACCCTTCGGATTCCTCGCCCAGGCGGAGGAGGTCTTCGGCCAATTGCCGGCGGGCGGGGAGGAAGGCGGGGTCGAAGGCGAGGGCTTGGCGTTGGCAGGCGGCGCCTTCGGCGAAGCGGTAGTTTTGGGAGAGCTTGCGGCCGATCAGGTGGTCGACGCGGGGGTTGGTTTTCCAGAAATGGAGGGCTTGGTGGCGGGCGTGGGTTTCGGCGGCGGGGTCGTGTTGGAGGTGGGCGAGGACGGCGCGGTAGGCCCAGGCTTCGGGGTGCCAAGGGTTGATCTTGAGGGCGCGGGCGAGGGTCTTCTCGGCCTGGCGGTATTCCTCGGCATCGATGGCGTGGTCGGCGATGAGGAGGAGGCTGGGGAGGTGGTTTTCGTTGTGTTCGAGGGCGGTTTCGAGGAGTTCGCCGGTTTGGGCGGGGGCGCTGGGTTGGTAGGCGCGGGCCAGACCGTAGAGGAAGTCGGGGTCGTTGGGGAATTGTTTGAGGGCGTCGGTATAGGTTTTGGCGGCGAGGGCGAAGTCGTGTTTTTCGAGGGCGAGTTCGCCGCTCGCGTGCCAGGCGTCGCGCAGGGTGGGGTCAGCCTGGCGGGCGGGTTGGTAGAGGCGTTCGAGGACGGTTTTGGGATCGGCGCCCTGGCGCAGGGCGACGCGTCCCAGGGTGATGAGGTCGGGGCCTTCGCGGTAGGCCCAGAGGCGGGAGGAGGCGAGTTCCCCGATTTCGCGGAGTCGGGTTTGGGCGAGGGGGGTGCGGCCGGAGTGGTGGGCGGTGTCGACGCCGAGGAGGCGGAGGCGGAGGCTGTTGTCGAAGCGGACGAGGGCGTTACTGATGACGGATTCGGACTGTTCGTAGTGGCCGATGGCGAGGAGGGCGCGGGCGTGAAGGAGGTTCCACTCTTCGCCGGGGTAGGCGTCGGCGGGGCGTTGGGCGCAGCGTTCGGCGCAGGGGAGGTAGTGGCCGACCTGGTAGAGTTTGCGGGCTTCGTCAAGGTCTGCGGCGTGTCCGCATGCGAGGCTGGCCAAGGCGAGGGTCCAAGCGAGGATAGGGGGTGGGAGAGTCCTCGGGTTGGGTTGGGCCGTGGGATGGCGATGACGCACGCACACTGGTAACGCCATCCCGTGCCGGGCGCAAGGACGGAGGATCTCTGGTTTTGCCTTGAAGAGCGGGGCGTGGGAGCGGTCTATTGCAGGGGTAACGCCGTGATACCTCAACGTTTCCAGTCCTCCATGAACCTCGTCGCTTCCTTCCTGCCATCGTGTGCGGCTTTGGGCCTTGTGCTCCCGTCGATCTGGGGCCACCCGGTTCTGGCCGCGGGCAACGAAAAGGCCTTGGCCCGGGTGCAAGCCGGGAAGGCGATGACCTTTCACGTGGCCACGGATGGGAGCGATGGCTGGTCCGGGTTGTTGGCGCGGCCGAACCGGCAGCGCACGGACGGTCCCTGGGCCACGCTGGCCCATGCGCGCGATGAGATCCGCGTGCTGCGCCAGGCCGTTCCCCGGGGCGCGGCTCCGGCGGTCACGGTGGTGTTGCAGGGGGGGCGGTATGAGTTAGCGGAGGCGTTGGTGTTGACGCCGGAGGATTCCGGGCGGGAGACCGCTCCGTTGCGGTGGGTGGCGGCGCGGGGGGAGCGGCCGGTGGTGAGCGGGGGGCGTCGGATTACGCAGTGGCGGCCGGCGTCGGTGCGGGGCCAGGCGCTGTGGGTGGCGGAGTTGCCGGAGGTGCGCGAGGGACGGTGGTATTTCCGGCAATTGTGGGTGGACGGCCAGCGTCGGGTGCGGGCGCGGCATCCCAACCAGGGGTACTTGGCCGTGGCCGAGGTTCCGGACAAGGAGGGGGACTGGACGAAGGGGCAGGCGCGGTTTCAGTTCAAGGCGGGAGATCTGGAGGGGTGGGCGACGGCGGCCAGCGCGGAGGTGGTGGTGATGAACCGGTGGGTGGAGTCGCGGCTGCCGATCACGGGGATCCAGGAAGGCGAGCGTTTGGTGACTTTCGGGAAGCGCTCGGTGTTCAAGCTGGAGGCGGGGGATCTTTACTATGTCGAGGGGGCGTTCGAGCTGCTGGATCGGGCGGGGGAGTGGTATTTGGATCGTGGGGAGGGGGTGTTGTATTACTGGCCGTTGCCGGGCGAGGATCCGCGGGCGAGCGTGGTGATGGCCCCGGTGTTGCCGCAGTTGGTGCGGCTGGCCGGGGAGGTCGAGCAGGGGCATTTTGTGGAGCATATCGAGTTCGAGGGGATCACCTTCAGCCACACGGAGTGGTATTATCCGGACGGGTTCACGACGGGGGCCAGTTCGGTGCAGGTACATCCGGCGCCGTCGCCGGAGGTGGGTGGGTTTGCGCAGGCGGCGGTGGGGGTGCCTGGGGCGGTGCGTGGGGATGGCGTGAGGTTTTGTCGGTTTGAGGGGTGTGCGTTCACGCAGGTGGGCGGCTATGGGTTGGAGTTGGTGCGGGGGTGCCGGCACAACCGGATCACGCGCTGCGAGTTGAGCGATCTTGGGGGCGGGGGGATCAAGTTGGGGGAGACGGTCCTGCGCGATCACGCGGTGGAGTTGACGGCGCAGAACACGGTGATGGACTGCGAGGTGCGCGATGGCGGCAAGATGTTCCACAGTGCGATTGGGATTTGGGTTGGGCAGAGCCCTGGGAATGTCATCGCGCATTGTCATCTGCGGGACTTTTTCTACACGGGGATATCCATTGGTTGGACGTGGGGCTACGGGCGGGCGCAGGCCACCAACAACACGGTGGAATGGAATTACATTCATCACATTGGGCGCAAGGCGGATGGCGACGGACCGATTTTGAGCGACATGGCGGGCATTTACACGTTGGGCTTGCAGACGGGCACGGTCATTCGGAACAACTTGTGGCACGACATGGCGGCGACGCGTTATGGCGGCTGGGGCATTTACTTTGACGAGGGCACGACGGGCATTCTGGCGGAGAACAATGTGGTGTATCGGACCACCCATGGCGGGTTCCATCAGCATTACGGGAAGGAGAACACGATCCGCAACAACATCTTCGCCTTCGCGCGCGACCACCAGGTGCAGCGGTCGCGGGTGGAACCGCATCGCACGATCAACTTCCTGGGCAACATTGTCTTCTGGGACAACGCCAGCCCGCTGTTCGGGGGGGATGTGAGCGACCAGCAATTCGCGTTTGATCGCAACGTGTATTGGCGGACGACCGGAGGGGAGTTGCGGTTCGGGAAGCGCACTTGGGAGGAGTGGCGGGGGATCGGGATGGACCTGTCGTCGGTGATTGCCGACCCGCAGTTTGTGGATCCGGCGCAGGGTGATTTCACGCTGCGGTCGACGTCGCCGGCGTTGGCCTTGGGTTTTGAGCCGATCGACCTGCGCGGGGTGGGGGTCCGTCCGGTGGGTGGGAAATGAGCGCTGGCTTGGCCGGAGTGAGGGTCGCGGGGCCGGTTGGGGGACGATCTGGCGGCTGGGGCGTGGCGTTGGTCGTGGCCGTCTGGCTGGCAGGGAAGGCGGTCGGCCTGGGCGCGGCGGGGGGGACGGAGCCGGGGTTGGGAAGGTGGGATCGCCTGCCGTC
>CAZVRY010000195.1:0-13088 GCA_964629545.1 uncultured Verrucomicrobiota bacterium
GGGGGGGGGGGGGGGGGGGGGGGGGGGGGGGGGGGGGGGGGTGGGGGGGGGGGGCCGGGGGGGGGGGGGGGGGGGGGGGGGGGGGCCTGACGGGCATCACGCGCACGAACCTAACCCAGAACGTGCAGGACATGGTGCGCGGGTTCTTCCTCGCGGCCGGCGTGAACCTGGTGGCGCCCTCGACCATGTTCTTCAACGACCGCACCGGCGTGCTCATGGTGCGGGCCACGATGGCGGACCTGGACTTGATCCAGGAAGCGATCGAGACCCTGAACATTGCGCCGCCCCAGATCACGATCGAGGCCAAGTTTGCCGAGATCGGGCAGACCGACTCGAAGGCGCTGGGCTTCGATTGGTACCTGGGCAACTTCCTCATGGGCAACGGCGCTGTGGGCGCCCAAGGCGGCACGGCCCCCTCCTTCCAGGGCGCCCCCTCCCCGGCTAACCCTGTCGGCACGTTCCCAGGCTTCCCGGCCGGGACCGATCCGAACAATCCTTTGGGCACGCTGATCCCCACGTCGCCCTCCGATCAGTTGATCACGTCCGGCCTGAGCGACATCCGTGCGAATGCGCCTGCCATCGCGACGGTCACGGGGATCCTGACCGATCCACAGTTCCGGGTGGTGATCCGGGCCTTGGAGAACCGCAGCGGGACGGACCTGTTGGCCGCGCCCAAGGTGACGACCCTCAGTGGAAGGCAAACGCAGATCCAGATGGTGGACTTGCGGACGATCGTGACTGGTCTGGACACGCAGTTGCAGGGCAGTGGCGGTGGCGGGGCGACCGCCGTCGGGGCCACCCAGGGAGGGGGCGGCGTAGGGTCGGCCATCAACTATGCCACCCAAATCCTCCCCTTCGGTCCAGTGCTGGACGTCATCCCCTACGTCTCGGCGGACGGCTATTCGATCCAGATGACGATTATCCCGACCATGACCGAGTTTCTGGGCTATGACAGTGAAACGGCCCGCCAATTCGTGCCCCAGGCGCAGTCGGTGT
Organism: uncultured Verrucomicrobiota bacterium; assembly: GCA_964629545.1. Lineage (GTDB taxonomy): Bacteria > Verrucomicrobiota > Verrucomicrobiia > Limisphaerales > CAZVRY01 > CAZVRY01. Next base: position 997 of record CAZVRY010000195.1, read on the forward strand.
CCGGTAACACGGTCGGCCAGGCCCTGACCGCGACGCTGCCGCTGCCGATCCTCCGCGCTCGGCAGGTGACCACCAGCTGCATCGTGTGGGATCAGCAGACGGTCGTGTTGGGCGGCTTGATTTCGGAGAACGTCACCAAGATCAAGAACAAGCTGCCGGTGTTGGGCGACTTGCCCTTCGTGGGACGCCTGTTCCGCAATGAGGCGTCACAGACGGCCAAGAAGAACCTGGTGGTGTTCGTCACCCCGACGATTATCGATCCCTCGGGGAACCCGGTGCACACTCAGGACAACCTGCCCTACGACCCCAACGCTACCCCGGTTCAGACAACCGCGGCCAAGTAGACCGGTCGTCCTCCCGTGCAAGGATGCGACCGCGGGTTTGACCTCGGCAACTGGCCGTCCCCGGACATGGCAGCAACCAACTACGGCGCCGGGACGGGGAGCGACCGTAGGCTGTTGCTGGTGGACGGTCACGCTTACGCCTACCGCGCGTTCCACGCCATCCGGCACTTGAGTTCTCCCGCAGGGAAACCGACCAACGCGATATTCGGTTTTGTCAAGATGCTGGCCCGGATGCGTGCGACGATCGCCCCGACTCATTGGGCGGTGGTGTGGGACGGCGGGTTGTCGGGCGAGCGGTTGGCGGCCTTGCCGGACTACAAGGGCCAACGCCCGCCCATGCCGGAAGCGCTCGAACAGCAGTTGGACGAGTTGGTGGCCTGGCTCGAGGCCAGTGAGATTGCGTCCCTGATGCGGGATGGGATCGAGGCCGACGATTGGATTGCGGCGCTGGCGCGACGGGCCGAGGCGGCCGGTTGGTCGGTGGTGATTGCGAGTGCCGACAAAGACTTCATGCAGGTGGTGTCCGAGCGGATTCGGCTGCTGAATCCGGGCGACAAGACAGAGCGGCTGTGGGGGGCAGACGAGGTGCGGGAGAAGACGGGCGTGGAACCGTCGCAGGTGGTGGACTGGCTCAGCCTGGTTGGGGACAGTGTGGACAACATCCCCGGGGTGCCGGGGGTCGGCGTGCGGACGGCCGCGAGCTTGCTCCAGAAATTTGGATCGATTAGTGCTATGCTGCAGCAGTGGTCCCAGATCGAGCCGGTGCGGATCCGCCAGGCGGTGGCGGCCTCCGAAGCCGTGCTGCGGCGGAACCAGGAGCTGATCCGCCTGAAGACGGATCTGGATGCGACGCGCGGGCCCGAGTTGGATGCGTTGGCGGTGCGGGCGGGCCAGCCTGATCGAATGATCGATTTGTGTGCGCGGTGGGGGTTTCGGTCCCTACACCGGGAGCTGGAACGGAGCCGGTCGGAACCGGCCTTGATAACGTGAGTTCGGACCGGTCGGACCGGGAAGAAATCGTGGACAAAAAAATACCGCTTTGCTAGAAGCTGAACACTTTATGGCATCACTTCTGACCGCTTGCGCCCGCATCGTGGCACTGGGCGCGGTCGCCGCCCTCCCGACGGCGGTTCTGGGCGTGGTCCCCTACCAACCCAACGGCGTCCAATACCCCCTCGTCGGTCAGCTCCCGGGCGACCAGACCAAGCCCCAAGTGGCCGTGAACCGCCACGGCGGCTACGTGGTGTGGCAGGACAATGTCACCGACAGCCAGGGCCTCGGGATCAGCGCGCGCCGTTTGGACCCGAATTTTTCCGGCGACCGCAACGTCTTCCGGGTCAACGAAGGCAACGAGGGAGATCAGGAGAATCCGCAGGTCGTCCTCCTCCGCGATGGCGGGGCGGTCTTCGTCTGGCAGAGCGGGGTGATGGGCCAGCAGGATATCCACGCCCGCTTCATCGGGGCCGACAACACCTTCACCACCGGGGACATCACCGTGAACACCTACCGGGACGGCCAGCAGGCTGACCCGGTCGTGGCCAGCCTCAACGACGGCAGCATCGTGGTCGTCTGGTCCAGCCACGAGCAAGACGGAAGCATGCAGGGGCTTTTCGGGCAGCGGCTCGATGCCTCGGGCCAGAAACTGGGCGAGGAATTCCAAGTCAGCCAGGTGAGCCAGTGGAATCAGCGCCAACCCTCCCTGGCGCCGCTCGCGAACGGCAACTACGTGGTCACCTGGATCAACGAGACCGGTTCCGACGTGATCGGAGCGTTCCAGGTCACCGTGCAGGGCCGGCTCTTCGGGTCGAACGGACCCGCCGGGAACGAATTCCAGGTCAATGGCGGCACCAACGTCTGCTCGACACCCTCCGTGGCCGGCATGACGAACGGGGGCTTCATGGTGGCTTGGGCGCAGCAGACCGCAGCGCACACCGGCAACGGTTGGGACATTTACAGCCGGGCGTTCGATAGTGCCGGCACCCCGCGCAACTTCGGGCCGCGGATCAATGCGGAGACTTACGGCGACCAATACCTCCCGCGGGTCGCCGGGGGCGGCGAGGAGTGCATGCTCCTCTGGACCAGCATGGGGCAGGACGGCTCGCGCGAAGGCGTCTATGCCCGGTTCGTCACGGAAACCGGAGCGATCTATAGCGAGGAATTCCGGGTGAATGCCATGACCGCCAGCCGCCAGATCCACTCGGTGGTCACTTCGGACGGCGACGGGCAGTTCCTGGCCGTGTGGAGCACCTTCGTTGGGGGCATCCAAAGCTTCGACCTCTACGGCCAACGCTTCCAAGCCGACCGCCGCCCGGTCCCCACTCCCGAGGCCCCCTTCATCAACGCCCTCAGCGCCACCGAACTGTTGATCTCCTGGGCCGAACAAACCGGCCTGGACGTGCAGGGTTATGACCTCTACGTGGACGGGGCGGAAACGCCGGTGCGCGTGACGGAGAACAGTCACGTGCTGACCGGGTTGACGGCCAACTCGACCCACAGCGTCAAGCTGACCTACCAACTCGCCGACGGCCGCATCTCCCCGGAATCGCCGGTCGCGAGTGGGCGGACGTGGGGGGTGGACACCAACAACGACAGCCTCCCGGACGATTGGCAGCAGGACAATTGGGGCAAGCCGATCAACTGGCCGTCACCTGGGGCGGACAGCGACGGGGATGGTGCGACCAACGAACAGGAGTTTCTGGCCGGGACCGACCCCACCAACCCGGACAGCGTGTTGCGGGTGCGGTTCGAGCGCAACGAGACGCAGCGCTTCCTCAACTGGAACTGCACCCCGGGTGCCTTCTACCAAGTCGAGAGCGCCCCCGCCGTCGAGGGGCCCTGGAATCCTGTGGGGTCGCGTCGGTTCGCCAATGGCCCGGGCGACTCCCTGCCCATTGAAGGTTCCGAGGCCGGTGTTTTCTATCGCGTCATTCGCCTCCGCTAAGGATCTCTATGTCCCGCAAGCTCCACTTCCTTCTCGGTGCCGCCGCGCTGGTCGCTTGGCTCCCCGCCGCCCTGGCGTTCACCCCGCTCGGGCCCTGGGATACCTGGCAGGACACGCGCAAGCACTACCAGCTAGCCGGCGACATCGGCGGGCCCATGAACATCAACGAGGAGTTCCGCTACAATGTGCCGACCCTCTACTACGCCTTCGATGACACGTTCCTGAGCTACTTCGGCCAGCGCGGAGTCGAGGAAGTGGAAAAGGCGATCGCCATCCTGAACGCCCTCCCGCCCATGTCGCAGGTCGATGATGCAGCGCTGAGCGCTTTCCCTTTGGAGGCGCGGCGATTGAATGCGCGCGCCCAGGCTCTGAGCTTGCTCGACATCAAGTCGGTGACCCTGGGAACCATGCTCGAGTTCCTCGGCGTGGCAGAGTCGCCCCGCTACATCTTTGCGTTGCGGGACGTGGTGGACGCCCCTTGCTGCAACTCCTTCACGGTCGTCCGCCGGAGCTTCGATCCGTTCACGCTGCGACCCTCTTCCTACATCAACGGCACGCTGTATACCTACACCGACATCTTCTGCAGTTGCACCCCCCAGGACGCCTATGTGGTGAACGCGCCGGTGGATGCCCTCGCCACCACCGAACCCGTGGGCAACATGTTCGGGATGTTCAGCCGGTTCGGCAATGGCCAGTTCTACACCGCGCTGACCCGCGACGACGTGGGCGCGCTTCGGCACATCTACCGGCGGAACAACCAGAATTACGAGTCGGTCGTGGATGGCGTCTTCGGCTCCGGCTCGGGCGGGTCGTGGGGCATTCCCGGGACCTCGACCAACTTCTTCATCACCAACGCCGTGCGCTTCGGAGTCGACAAGATCACCTTCGTGCGAACGGATTTCGACTCGCTCCTGGGCGAGTTGTTCAACCCGATCACCAACCGGTGGACCGAGCAGGTCATTACAAACGGGGTGATGCGCGACCAGCAAATGACACGGGCGGTGCTGACCCCCGACTTCGTCTTCTCGGGCGCGGACCTGTTGGCCGCGGCGACCGCCCGCGGGGTGACGTGGACCAACAACCCGGTTCTGAACGGCACCGTGACGGCGGGGCCCGGCGTGATCGTCCCGGGCGGCTCGTCCATCATTTACAACACGACGGGACCGATCCTCGTCAACGTATCGGGCTTCTACACGGCCGAGACCAACGCGATCCCCGTCTTCACGTGGGGCTCCTTTGATTCCTCCACCAATATCACGATCTACCCCTTCGGCGCCTCGGTTCAGGCCATCGAGGGTATGGTCTTGGGATCAAGTAGCGGCAGTGGGGGAGGCACCTGGAGTATCCCGGCCGTGACGTTCACCATCCAGACCGGCGGAGGGGGCGTCGGAGGAGGAGTCGGCGGCCCATGATCCCTCGCTCCAATTCGCCCCAGAGGTCCAAACGTATGAAGAAGATTCTCGCCCTCGCTGCCCTGCTCGCCCTCGGGGCGGCCCCCGCGGCGGCCCAGACGATCCCGCTCTACGAGCACTTCGGCACCGGGGTTTACCGTGTTGACCGTGCGCAACAAGCGCCGCCCGCCATCGACGCCACGGCCTTCGCCAATTACGGGACGTTTGTCATCACCAACGTGATCGATTACGACCTGTATCCACTCTATGCGATTCTGGAGCTGCCCTACGAGTTTGGCAACCTCGTCAACTTCACGAACCGCAATCGGATGAGCGGCCTCTTCGGCTTCCGTTTCAACCAGGCCACCGATGTCGGCGTCGGGCGGATGGGCACGTTCGTCAACGACAACGGGGCGCTGATCGACTCCATCGGCGGCGTCATCGGCGAGAACGCGGTCAGCCCCACCGTCGGCTTCTACACCAACATCCTGTTCCTCGCGAATTCCTACCTGATGGTGGACGCGACCAACATCGTGAACCGGGGCACGCTCCGCACCGATAACCGCGGCATCATCCAGCTCGATGGGGACTTCGTGGACCTGACCCGCGGCGCCATCGTGGTGCGCCCTTCGCAGAACATCTACGACGATTACTTGTTTGGGTGCTACGACGGGGGGACGAAGTCGTGGTTCGGAACCAACTATTGGCCGGACATCGGCGTCTCCGATTACTATTGGTGCCGGGACGGCTACGAGGCCTACGACCGCTTCGTCCCGGCGAATGTCTACTTTCCGTATCTGGGCGGCTTCGCCTGTGTCACCGCGCCCCACGACGTTCGCGGCCTGCAGCCGCCCTATTTCACCGAGCTCAACTGGCAATGGTTCATCACCAACAACGTGACCGCCTTCATGTATACGAACGACATCAGCCGGGCGGGCACGAACATCATCTATTCGGCCATTTTCGTGTCCAATATCGACACCAACATCTTTGTCAGCGGCGCGTTTGGGCCAAGCTCGATCCCGACCAATCCGTGGCCGAACCCCTGCATCGAATTTGCCGCCCTGCAGAACAATCCCATCACCGGGGGCGTGCTGACGAATCGCCTTTACTTCATGGATTACCTGATGGGCGAAACCAACAATGCCCTGCAGTACAACGTTCAATCCCTGAACGTGCCGACTTACTGCCCGGGCAACTACGTCGTCAGCCGCACCGCGCCCTGCGAGTTCCTGTTCGGCGCTGGCCCCAACACCCTGGCCGACCCGGATCTGTTTTACAACGACACCTACTCGAACTTCGTGGTTACGAACTATCAGACAGGCTACGCGTTCCGGATCACGAACGTGGCTGTCCAGGTGCCGGCCAACGTTTCGATCACCAACCTCGGCAGCCGGGTGGACATTCGGGCCAACACCCTGAAGATGGATCGGACCCGCCTCTCCAGCGAGGGTTACGTCTCCATCAAGGCCAACCACCTGCTCAGCAGCACCAACGCCTCGCTCGAAGTCGAGTATCTCGACCTCAACATCGGCTCGACCAACGGCAACCTCATGCTCCAGAGCCTGGTCAAGGACTCGGTCGATCGCTTCGCCGGCAACGTGCGGGCCTACAGCTCGTCGTGGACCAACTTCACCGGCCAGCTCCTGACCAACACCATTGTGGATCCGGAAACGGGAGAGGAGACCAACGAGATCACGACCAACCTCGTGACCCTCAGCTTCCACGTGTTCATCGTCGACAGCCGCCTCAGCACCCGCTACCCGGTCAATATCCTGAACCTGAAGACGACGGGGACCAACACGTTGATCGGCGACGGGCTGTTGGTCAGTGACTCCCTCCAGATGGATGCCGAACGTCTGACCATCGCTGCGGATGGCTACCTCACGATCCGCAATCCCATCAACAATTGGGCCACGACCAACTTCCCGAACCTCCGTTACCTGACCAATCTGGGGACTATCGTTGTCACCAACGTCGTGGACTTCGGTTCGGACGTGCTGCGGCCCTACGCCGCGGTGGTCAATCGAGGGTCTATTCTGGCCGCCAGCGAGCGGATCATGGCGGACTACTTCGAGAACAGCGGCCTGATCTCGTCCGTGCAGGTGGCGACCAATGCCTTCGGTTCCTCGACCAATTTCGGGCCGATGCGCCTGGAGGTCCGGGACGCCAAGCTCGATGGCGGGCAACTGGATTGCGGCCTTGACCTCTACCTGGCCGCGCAGGACCTGAAGATGCGTGGGCTCTATGCCCTGGTGCGCGGCACCGGCTATCTGTCCATCACCAATACGTTCTCCGACACCGGCGCCGGGTCGGGGAACGAACTGGTGGTCAACAACGGGTTCCACCTGCTGCGCCGACCGGCTGGAGGGGACTTGTTTGGGACCAGCCTGCGCACGGTGGCGGCCCCCTTCGCCTACGTCGTGCATACATGGAATGCGGCGGACCATGGGGCCACGCCGGAGGGTTTTGCCAACAACGCGGCGGTGGGGCGCCTGATCCTCGACGGCGGCGGCGAGTCCTACTTCAACTTCGCGGGCGGCGAGCCCAACAGTGCGCTTTACGTGGACTACTTGGAGTTCCGGGGGAGCGCCCAGGAGGTCGAGAGCGCCCTGAACATCGAGCCGAACCTGACCATCTACTTCGCCGACTCCAACGTGGGAGCCGAGACGCTCGACGGGAAGCTGGGTGGCCGTCTCCGCTGGGTGAAGGAGTTTGCCGGTCCCAACAGCTCGGTTGACGTTGTGTTGGCCGGTGGGAAGACGACCAAGATGAACCGCGCCTACCGCAACAGCGCGGCCTACGACACGGACGGCGACGGTTTGGCCAACGCCTTCGATCCGGAGCCGCTCACCTCGAGCGCGCCGGTGACGTTGGGGGCGATCACCTTCACCAACGTGCCGCCCCTGCAGCCCCTCCTGACCTGGGACGCGGCCCCGTTGACCGTGACGGTGTTGGAGTCGAGCCCGGCCCTGCCGGCGTCATCGTGGCAGGTTCTTCACCGGTTCACCAATGACACTGTGAACTCCACGCCGGTCCAATTCGTCGATCCGAACCCGATGGGACCCACGCGTTATTATCGGCTGCGGCAGAGCCAATAGCCCATGCAGGGGCCGCGGGTTGGCGCCCGGGGCTTCGGGGGCATCGGCCATCGACCCTAAGTGTTTATGTCGAAACTTCGATTCTGGTTGCTGACGGCAGGCTTGGGCTTGGCCATCTGGCCTTCGTCCGCCGAGAACATCGCCCTTTCCGAGGACGCCATTGTCCGGGTGGGCAAGCACGAGGCGCATCCGACCCAGATTCTCGCCCGGTTCGCCGAGGCGCAGACCGAAGCGGCGGCGGGCGACGTCCTGAAGGCGGCCGGGGTGAAGGTGATCCACCGTTTCAGCCTGGTTCCGGGCCTGGTCGTGCTGGACATGGAAGACGCCGTGCAAGCGGCGGCCGTCGTGGGTGCTCCCCAACCGGCCGAGACGGTGGACCGACTGCTCGACCGCATCCAGACCCTCCGTGCCACCGGTCTGTTCGCCTATGTCGAGCCGGATTACATTGTCCGCACGATGGCGGTGCCGAACGATTCGGCCTTCAACGACGGCACCCTCTGGGGATTGCGCAACAACGGGCAGGGCGGCGGGCGGGTGGGGGCTGACATCAATGCGGAGCCGGCCTGGGACATTACGACCGGCTCGAGCAACGTGATCGTGGCCGTCATCGACACGGGCATTCGCTACACGCACCAGGACCTCATCGGCAACATGTGGCGCGATCCCACGGTGACGAACACCCCCATCTATGGCACCAATGCGGCCGCCGGCACCCTGGATCCCTTCGACGACAACGGCCACGGGACTCACGTGGCGGGCACCATCGGGGCCACCGCGAACGACGGAAAACCCCACGTGGGAGTGGCTTGGCGCGTGCAGTTGATGGGCTGCAAGTTTCTGACCGCCGGCGGCTTCGGCCAGACCAGTCACGCCATCGGCTGCGTTGACTATGCGGTCGCCAACGGGGCGCATATCCTCAACAACAGTTGGGGCGGCGGCCCGCCCTTGCAGGCCCTGCAGGACTCGATTGTCGCCGCGCGTAACCAGGGCGTCCTGTTCGTCGCCGCGGCGGGCAACAGTTCCAACAACAACGACCGCAACCCCGCTTACCCGGCGTCCTATCAGGTCGACAACATCATCGCCGTGGCTGCCCTCGACCGACGCGATCTGCTCGCCGACTTTTCGAATTATGGCCGCACCAATGTGCACGTGGGCGCGCCCGGCGTGGAGATCTTCTCCTGCTGGAATACCTCGGACAGCGCCTACAATTCGATCGACGGCACCAGCATGGCTTGCCCCCACGTGGCGGGTGTCGCGGCCTTAATCCGGGCCCAGTATCCTCAGGCCGGCTTGCTCGAGTTGCGCGAGCGGATTCTCCTGGGGGTGCAGCGCATCCCGGCCTTGAACCTGATCACGACCACCGGCGGGCGGGTGGACGCATTCCGTTCGCTCACCCTGGCCCCGGACGGCCAGTTGGAGATCAGCATCACCCCCGCCAACAACTCCATCCTCCTGGCCGGCTCGACGGAGCCGCTCTTCGTGCGGGTGACGGACGTCCTGAGCATCACCAACGCCAACGTGGTGGCCTCCGCGGCGGGGGTAACGAACATCACCCTGCTCAACACCGGAGTCGCCCCGGATGTTCGGGCCGGTGACGCCGTCTACAGCGCCAATTTCCAAGTGCCGACGAACCTTGGCCCTTTGACCATGGTGTTTGTGACCACCGCTCCCGGGGCCACCAACGCCACCAATATCGTCAACTACACCATCGTCCCGCGCCCGCCGAACGACGACTTTGTCAATGCCTCGAAGATCGCCGGGGAAGGGACCCGCACGAACATTCTGAGCAACAACCGCTTTGCCAGCATCGAACCGGGCGAACCCATGCATGCTCGCGTGCCCAGCGTCGCCGCCTCGTTGTGGTGGAATTACTCCCCCGCAGCCTCAGGACGGGTGTTCGTCGACACTTCGGGCAGTTCCTTCGACACGGTCCTGGCCGTTTACACGGGCAACAACGTGGGGGCTCTTACCGAAGTCGCCTCCGTGGACGACGTGGGCGCCCGCGTCCAGGGGTATCTCAGCTTCACGGGCACCGCCGGCCAAACCTATCGCATCGCCGTCAGCGGCTACGACACCAACCAATTTGGCGCGCTCCGCTTGCGGGTAGAGCCGAACGGCAACCCCGACACCGTCGCCCCCGTGGTGACGCTCACCTCCCCACCGAGTGGATCGGTCGTGACGAATCGGAGTCTGGGGCTGGTGGGGACCGCGCTGGATCCTGTCCCGAACGCCTCCGGGGTGAGCGAAGTGCAGGTCCGCGTGAACGACGATCCCACCGCCCTGGGAGCGAATTGGACCAACGGAGTGTGGACCGCCAACGTCCTGTTGCGGGAGGGTGACAACACCTTCGAGGTGGTGGCGATGGATTTTGCGGGGAATCAGTCGGTCACGCTCAAGGCCAACGCGGTCTACCGCATTCCCGACCCGCTCAACGACCTGCTGGTGAATGCGGCGACCCTGTCCGGAGTGTCGGGCAATGCGTCGGGCCGGACCACCCGGGCGACCAAGGAATCGGGTGAGCCGAACCACGCCGGCAACCAAGGCGGCTACTCCATTTGGTGGAAATTCCAGGCGCCCGCCAATGGCGTGCTCGAACTGAACACCGAAGGCTCCGACTTCGACACCCTCCTGGCTGTTTATACCGGGGACCGCATCAGCAACCTGGTCCCGGTCGGCTCGAACGACGACGCCTTCCCCGCCTCGAATTACAGCAAGCTCGCCCTCACGGTGGTGAGCGGCCAGACCTATCGGATTGCCATCGACGGCTACGGAGGCACCTCCGGCGACGTCGCATTGGCCTTTTCCTTCGTCCCCGCCGCCCTTTACCAGGTGGCCGTGACGAACACGAGTGGCGGACAAGTGAGTTCGACCGCCACCGGGGCGGTGGCCAGCAATACCGTGGTCCGGCTCACCGCCACCCCCGACGAATACTTCATGTTCGCCGGTTGGGAGGGCACCCTGGCCTCGACGAACAACCCGTTGGAGATCACCGTTACCAACAACGTCTCGCTCAACGGCCGGTTCGTGCCCAGGCCATTGTCGGATGGATTCGAACAGGGCGATCTGAGCGGGCTTCCCTGGGTCTCCACGGGGGCAGCCCCCTGGACCGTGCAGTCTGGCACCGTCAGTTTCGGGCAGTTCGCCGCCCGCTCGGGCGACATCGGCCACAACCAGCGCAGTTCGCTCCTCCTCACCGCCCGCTTCGAGGCTGGCCCCGCGAGCTTCCAGTACCGGGTCAGCTCCGAGGCGAACTTCGATACCCTCAAATTCCTGATCGATGGGGTCGAACGGGGCGATTGGATCTGGTCTGGGAAGACCGAGTGGGTGACGCTGAACTTCATCATGCCCGCGGGCGAGCACACGCTCGAGTGGCGCTACGCCAAGGACGCGTTTGGCGATGACGGGGACGACGCCGCCTACCTGGACAATGTGGACCTGCCGCTCGAGCGGGCAACGGTAACGCTCCAACCGGTCAGCCTCGTTCTCATCCCCGGAGAAACCGCCAGCTTCGAGGTGGCCGCTACCGGTAATCCCCCGCTAAGCTTCCGTTGGCAGAAGAACGGGATCGACCTTGTTGACGGCACCTCCGTCTCCGGATCGAAGACCGCCACCTTGACCATCAGCCCGGTGGTCGCCGAGGACGCGGGCGCTTACACCGCGATCGTGACTTCACCTGGCGGATCGGTGACGAGCGAGGCGGCCACCCTGACCGTGATGTTGCCGCCCACCATCGTTCGTGGCCCGGAGAACCTGACGCTGACCGTTGGCGGCAGTGGCCAGTTCACCGTCCAAGCCGAGGGGATGGATATCTCCTATCAGTGGCAAAAGGACGGAACCGACCTCCCCGGCGCGACCGCCGCGCAATACAACATCAACGGTGCGCAAATGACGGATGCCGGGACCTACGCCGTGCGCGTGAGCAACCGCGCGGGAAGCACCACGGCCAGCGCCACGTTGACCGTCAACGAGGCCGCCCCGGTGCTGACGTTGCTCGCGACGGGCCCCGGCCAACTCCGGGTTCTCTCCGAGAATGCCATCGGCTTGCAGGTGCAAATCCGTGCCTCTGGCGATCTCGTGACGTGGGAGACGATTGGAACGATCACGATCGACAGTGCCGACATGCCCTTTACGGACCCCGAGGCCGCCTCCCTTGGTGTCCGGTTCTACCGCGCTCAGACGCCATAGCGCTCCGCTTCGCCAATCCGCTCACGCATGGCGAGACTGTCGCATGACCGTCGTCTCGGCGGAACGGTCCGCTGAGCACTAGAATCCTTGCCGCCCAGAACTTGATCAGATCAAGTCAAGTTCTCGTCCC
>CAZVRY010000196.1:0-13048 GCA_964629545.1 uncultured Verrucomicrobiota bacterium
TTGTCCGTCTTTGAGTTCTTTGAGTTCTCTGCGGTTCAATTGCCTTTTCCAGGGTGAATCGCTGCCGGCTGACCGACTCCCGAGGACGGAGGTTGGCAGTTGGGGTTTGGGTATTTGTTGTTGGTGATCAACGGGTTGCGTTTTCGCGGAGGAACTCTGAATTTTCTCGCAACTTCGTTGCGAATGAGGTGTCTTAAGAACCATGATGGACACCATACTAGCCCTCCTGGTCGGGCTCGGGTTGAGCGCCGCGTGCGGTTTCCGGGTCTTTGTTCCGCTTTTGGTGATGAGCGTGGCCGCGCATGCGGGCCATCTTTCGCTAGCCCCGAGTTTCTCGTGGATTGGGTCGACGCCGGCGCTGGTGGCGTTGGGGGTGGCGTCGGTGTTGGAGGTGACGGCGTATTATGTGCCTTGGCTGGACAATTTTCTGGACACGTTAGCGACGCCGGCGGCGGTGGTGGCGGGCACGGTGGTGATGGCATCGTGTGTCAGCGACATGAGTCCGTTTCTGCGGTGGACGTTGGCGGCGGTGGCGGGTGGGGGAACCGCGGGTCTGATTCAGGGGGCGACGGTCCTGGGTCGGGGGATGTCGACGGGGTTGACGGGTGGTTTGGCGAATCCGGTATTGGCGACGGCGGAGTTGGGGGGATCGGTGTTGGCGTCGGCGTTGGCGTTGCTGTTCCCGTTGGGGGTGGTGCTGCTGCTGACGGGTTGTGTGGGGGGGGGCTATTGGTTGGTGAACCGCCGTCGGCAGTTGCAGGCGGTTCCGCCGACCCTGCCTGCGGTGTAGGCTCGGTTCGAGAGATTTCACGCGAATGTCACCGGCTCGACTTCGAGCCGGTTCTTCGTTTCGGGACGTTTCTGGCAGCTTTACAGCGGGCATGGAAAGGCGTAAGCAAATGGCGTCATGAGTTCTTCCGGGCGCAGGCGGCGAGAAAGGCCTTATGGGCACGGGTTCACGCTCATCGAGTTGCTGGTGGTGATCTCGATCATTGCGATTTTGGCGAGCATGCTGTTGCCGGTGATTAGCAAGGCCAAAGGGAAGGCGCAGGGGATTTACTGTTTGAACAGCCTCAAGCAGCTTGGGTTGGCGGTGCAGCTTTACACGCCGGACAACGGCGACTGGATGCCTCCGATACAGGCTCGGTATCAGAGCTTCGAGACCAGTTGGCGTCCTTATCTGTTCAACTATGTGGGGCGCAACGCGCGGGTCTACGATTGCCCGTCGGAGAAGGTGGAGGTGTACGCGAAGGGGATCCCGGTGAATTCGAAGACCCCGAATTTATGGTTGGTGGGGCAGTTTCAGGCGGGGGAGATTCAGATTCCGAGCGGGCTTGGGGCGGTGAATGTGCATTGGCTGGCGGGGGGGGCGCCTCCGCCCTTTGGACGGCCGGCGGGTTACGAGAACAACCTATGCAAGGCGACGGCCTTCGAGGCGCCGTCGCGGTTGCTGTTGCTGGGGGACGGGCACAGCGACGTGTATGGGGTTTGGCCGAGCGACCGGTGGTGGATTTGGAAGGAGTTGGGCAACGCGAACGCGATGGGGTTCAATCGGTTGGCGCAAGGGGACAAGGGGGGAGTACGGCACAATCGACGGTCGAACTATGCGCTGGCGGACGGGAGCGGTTCGACGCTCGATCCGGCACGCATTCCCTGCGACACGAATGCTTGCCATTGGTCGATCAAGGTGGATCCGCACTGACCGGTTATGAGTCCGAAGCACCAGTTGCTGTTGGCGGTGGTTTTGTTGGCGGTGGCGGCGGGTTTGGCGGTGCGGTTTTTCCGGGCCGGGGATGGGGTGAGCGAGCGGGCGTTCTTCTATGACGAGAGTGCGCGCAAGCTGTTTACGGCGGCGCGGACGTTGGTGCCGCCGATTCGGGGGACGGATGGGGAGGAAGCCGACGCGTATCGTGCGGTGGTGGTGTCGACCAACGGCCGGCCGGCGGACAAGAAATCGTGGCAGGTGGCGTATTTGGAGAAGTATTCGCCGGAGTTGAAACGGCAATTGGAAGCGGCGCAGCAGGGGGGGGCCTCGCCGTCCATGGGGCGGTCGGAGGCGAGCCAGCATCGGTTTGTGCGCCGGGTGGGGGAGGCCGAGTGGCATCCGCTGAACAGTCCGGAAGCGGAGGCGATTTTGACGGCCTGGGCCACGCCGGGCCCGGATGGCATCACGCCGGTGTTATGCGCTCCTTGAGATTTGAATCCCTACAACGCAAGAACAACTCAGAACCTATGAACAACGAATCGATGAAACGCGGTCGACTCGGACGCTTGGGCGTGCCGGGGCTTGGGGTGGCGGTCCTGCTGGGCCTGGCGATGACGGCCCGGGGGCAGACGCCGGTGGTGGAGACGCAGCATTACAGTTATCTGCCGCAGGAGGCGATCGCGGTGTATTACCGCAACGCCCCGGCTAATCCGAATGATTGGATTGGGATTTACCCGGACGGGGTGACCCCGGGGTCGGTGGGATCGACGCTATGGCAGTATGTGTTTGGGGCGGAGGGGACGGCGTTGTTTGGCGGCGGGTTGGACTTGGCGGGGGACTGGAAGGCGTATCTGCTCCTGACCGACGGGTATGACATTGCGGCGGAGACGGCGTTTCGGGTGGCGGATCCGTTTTCCCCGTTTGTGCGGCCGGATCGTCGCGCCTACACGCCGGCGGCGCCGATCACGGTGACGTTCACGAACGGGCCGGCGAACCCGAAGGATTGGATTGGGATTTATCCGAGCGGGGTGACGCCGGGGGATCAGGATTCGCTGTTATGGAGCTATGTGGATCCGGCGAACCCTGGGGTGGTGGGGGTGGCGTTCGGCTCGGTGACGTTTGGCGCAGGGCTACCCCTCGGGGAGTATGTGGCGTATTTGCTTTTGGACGATGGCTACTCGGTCTTGGCGGCGGAGCCGTTCCGGGTGGTGACGCCACCGGCGGCGCCGGCGCGGGTATTGGCGGTGCAGCCGGCGACGGGGGCGACCGGGGTTTCTCCTCAGCCCACGTATCGGGCGGTGATCACGAACGGCACGACGCGGGTGACGGCCAGCGGGATCACCCTGAAGCTCGATGGGAACGTGGTGACGCCGACGGTGGACGATCAGACGACCCATGTGGTGGTGACCTACACACCGCCGACGCTCTTTGCTCATGATAGCCAGCCGACGTTCGAGCTGGTGATCGCCGACAACGGGATTCCGCCGAACACGAGCACGAACGTGACGACGTTTACGGTTCGGCGCATCGACCTGACGCTGCCCACGCCGGCGTTTTTCGAGAATTTCGATGGCACGGCGGAGGGCGCGTTGCCTGGGGGGTGGACGGAGTTGAACTATACGGAAGTGACGAATCCGGAGTTGGATCTTGGGAACCTGGACTCGCTGAGTTACGCGACGTGGGTGACGGTGGAGGCGAGCCGGTTCACGGGGTCCTTCGTGACCTACAGCAATCCGGACAATCCTCAGGGCTGGGAGGATGACTATCGGCGGGTGTTGAATTACGGGGCGAACTACGTGGTGAATGGGCAGTTGGTGTCGGCCTTGGCGAGCGGGCGGCTGGTGTTTGGCAATTCGGGGTATCGCAATGGGAATGCGCAGATCATGTATCTGACCAGTCCGACCGTGAATTTGGCGGGCAAGACGGATCTCTACCTGGTGTTTCACAGCGTTTGGGAACAGAACCAGGACAGCATTGCGGGGGTGGAGTATTCGATCGACAACGGTCAGACCTGGAAGCCGGTGGTGTATATGATCGATCAGGCGGACTTGATTAGGGATGGGGAGGGCAATGTGGACGCGGTGGCGACGCTGAACGAGGCGCGGGGCGACGTTCCCACCTACGTGGATCCGGCCACGTTGGAGACCAAAGGGGGCAACTACGGCGATTTCCTGGGGGTGCCGGTGGACGCCAGTTTGGCGCCTTTCCTGAGCGGGCGGATCGACGACAACAGCTTCGATTCGAAGCGGGTGGAGATGTTCCGGCTGGCGGAGGCGGACAACCAGGCCCAAGTGAAGATCCGGTTCTTCCATGCCGGGTGGGACAGTTGGTACTTCGGGTTGGACAACGTAGGGATCTACAGCGTTCCGGCGACGCAGCCGCCGGTGATCGTGACTCCGCCGGCCAGTGTGACGGTGTTGGAGGGGGATCCTGCGGCGTTGAGCGTGGCGGCACAAGGCGGGGACAACCTCACGTATCAGTGGTTCAAGGACGGGCAAGCGGTGGAGGGTGCGACGGGGGCGACCCTCAGTGTCCCGGCTGCGCGGTTGAGTGACGCGGGTTCGTACTCTGTGCGGGTGACGAACGAGAGTGGCAGCGTGGAGAGTGCGGCGGCGACGCTGACGGTGACGCCGTTGCCGCCGGCGGTGACGGGCGTGTGGAACTTTGCGGACCTGACGGTGTCGGAAGGCGTTGGCTTGCTCGAGTACGCGAGTGTGGAGACGGGGCCGGCGACGACATTTGGGACGTCGGATGGGACGACCGTGCCGCACATTGGGGGGCAAGCGGCGACGTATATGCGGGTGCCGGCCTTCACGGTGGCTGGGGATGGTTACAACCTGTCGATGCCGACGGTGCCGAACGGCGGGGGCGGGTATTTAAACCGTTACACGATGATCTGGGACATCCTGATTCCGTCGCCGTTAAATTGGACGCCGCTGTTCAACTCGGCGCCCGGGAATGGGAACGACGCGGACTTCTACGTGACGGACACGGGGTCGCTGGGCATCGGGGCGTTGGGGTATTCGGCGGCGGGGGCCATGGCGGCGGACCGGTGGCATCGGGTGGCCTTCGTGGCGAACCTGGGCGCGGGCGTGGTGAGGTATTACGTAGACGGCGTGCAGGTGCATCAGCTTGCGGGCGCGAGCATCCTGGACGGGCGCTTCGCGCTTTATACGGGGAACGACACCGGACCGGACGTGCGGCTCTTCAATGAGCCGACGGGGAGTTACACGCACGAACTGCTGGTGAGCAGCTTCCGGTTTACGGATCGGACGCTTTCGGCGGCGGAGATCGGGTCGCTGGGAGGGCCGACGGCGGCGGGCATCCCGTCGGGGATTACGCCGAGCATCGAGTTGAGCGTGAGCCGGAGCGGGAACACGCTGACCCTGAGTTGGACCGGGACGGGGACGTTTCAGGTGAAGAAGGCGGGGAGCCTGACGAATCCGACGTGGGAGAATTTGGGGGCCCCGACGACGCAGAACACGGCGACCGATACGATCGGGGACGGGACGGCGTTTTATCGCGTGCAGATGTTGCCGTAGCGAGGTTGAGATGTAGTCAGAGGGCCGGTCCGGCGCCTGTGCGGGCCGGCCCTTTCGTTGATGAATCCGTGGCTGGAGACGGCTGGGGTGGTTGGGTTGGGCGGGGTGGGGGCCTGGCTGGGGGTGGCGTGTTCGCGTCTGCCGCGTCCCTGGTGGGTTTTGGGCTACGCGTTACCGCTGGGCTACGTCCTCCTGGTTGGGTTGGGCCATCGGGTGCGCGCGCTGGAATTCGAGGCGCCGTTCTCGTGGTTCATGGCCGGGCGGCGCGAGTATGTTTGGCTGGCGGTTTTGGGGACGGTCTTGTTGGTGACGCCGATGAGTCGGCTGCCCAAGCCGCGCGATCGCATGGCGGTAGGCGTGTTGGCCGCGGCGATTCTGTTCTTGGTGTCGGCGTGGCCGTTTCTTTCGCCGGCGCTGGTGCATCATCGGTTGCGGCAGTTGGTCACGAAGTTGGATCGGGACGGCGTGTGTCTGCAGGGGACGGACTACAACTGTGGGCCGGCGGCGGCGGTGACGGCGTTGCGGCGACTGGGGTTTTCTGCGGAGGAGGGGGAATTAGCGATTCTGGCACGGACGAGTTCTATTCATGGGACGGAGCCGGACAGTCTGGCGTGGGCGTTGCGGGATCGCTATGGGGGGGAGGGTTTGGGGGTGACGTATCGGGCCTTTGACAGCGTGGATGAGATTCCGCGGGAGGGTTACACCCTGGCGGTGGTCAAGTTTGGCTTCCTGGTCGACCACTATGTGACGGTGTTGGCGGTGGGACCGGCCACGGTGACAGTGGGGGACCCGTTGAGCGGGGTGGAGCGGTTGCCGAGGGATCAGTTCCTGGGGAGGTGGCGGAAGGTGGGCATTGTGTTGAGGCGGACGCGTTGAGGGGGGCTGGGGGGCGAGGGGCGGGGGGCATTTATGATTCATGATTTAAGACTTATGATTTGACCGCTGGTCATCGATACGACGCAGACCATCGATCTCCGCCGCCTATCTGCCCAACCGCCTGAACCTCCGTGCCATCCGTGACCTCCGCGGTTTGACGGAGGTGCTCCAGGGAGGATTGGGGATGGAAGCCAAGTGGTGGTGCGCTGGCAGGCGGGCAGGGAGGGGCGGTCCGCGGGTTGGGTCCGGGAATTTTCTTTTCTCGCGGCGGATGGCTCTGTTATTTCTGGGTGCGACATGCACCGACTGTTTGCATCTGCCGCCACGCTGGCGGTCTTCTTGTGTTTTCTCTGCGTTGCCCGGGCTGGTGATTACGAATTGCGGAACGGGAATGTGTATCGGGGGACGATTGCGGCGGCGGACGAGGATGGGGTGATTGTGAAGTTGGACTCGGGGGGTTTTTCGAAGCGGGAGCCATGGATCAATTTCTCTCAGGGGACGCTGAAGGAGTTCGCGCGGGATTCGAAGTTGAAGGAGTATGCGGATCCGTTTATTGACGAGCCGGAGGACGCTCCGCCTCCGATTCCGCCGAAGCCGGAGATCAACGTGCGCGAGGTGGAGGGGCGGGTGGAGCGGCCGGCGGGTCGGATCAGTCTGGTGGCGGCGATGGCTGCGCCGGCGGGGTTGGTCATCCTGGGGGTGCTCTATCTGGCCAACCTCTTTGCCGGGTTCGAGATTGCGCGTTATCGCAATCGGCCGGTGGCCCTGGTCTGTGCCGTGTCGGCGGTGCTGCCGGTTTTGGGGCCGGTCTTGTTCTTGTGTTTGCCGGCGGCGGGTCAGGCGGTGGCGGAGGGGCCGACTCCCGAGATGCAGGCCGCGGAGTTGGTGTCGAACCCGATGGTGGCGCAGGCGGCGGTGCCGGGCGGGGGGAGCAGTTTGTCGTTGGCGAATCAGGAGAAGGGAGGGGGTAGTACGGGCGCTCCGCAGTTGAAGACCTACACGCGGAACGACACCCAGTTCAACCGCAAGTTTTTCGAGGCGACGTTCCCCGGCTTTTTCCGCGTGGTGTTGGGGGAGGCGGAGAAGGACTTGGTGATCGTGGTGAAGGCCGCCCGGAACGAGTATGTGGCGCGTCGGATTTCGCGCATCAGCGCGAGCGACGTGCATTTGGTCACGCTGAGCGGGGCGGAGGCGAGCGTGCCGTTCGGCGAGATTGCCAGTGTGACGGTCCGGCACAAGGACGCCAAGGGCTAGGAGCGCTGGTGCCGGTTGGGTTGCTTGCCTATTCCTCCGCATGAAATACCGCACGGTTCTTCTGTTCGGCGCCCCTGGTTCGGGCAAAGGCACCCAAGGCAAGATCCTGGGGACGGTCCCAAACTTCTATCATTGTGCGTGTGGGGATGTGTTTCGGAACCTGACGGTGGACACCGAGTTGGGACGGATTTTTCTGGATTACTCGAGTCGTGGGCAGCTGGTGCCGGACGAGTTCACGGTGCGGCTGTGGCGGGAGAACATCGAAGGTCAGATGCGCTTGAATCGGTTTGATCCGCAACGGGATTGCCTGGTGCTGGATGGGATTCCGCGGAATCGGCGGCAGGCGGAGATGCTGGATGACACGCTGGACGTGCAGGCGTTGATTTATTTGCGGTGCCCGGACTTGGAGCAGTTGGTGCTCCGGCTGCAGCGGCGGGCGTTGCGGGAGAACCGGTTGGACGATGCGAATCTGGATGTGATTCGCCAGCGGTTGATCACTTACGAGAGGGAGACCGAGCCGGTGTTGGATTTTTATCCGCCGGATCGTGTGCATCGGATCGATTCCACGCCGGCGCCCCTGGTCGTGCTTCACGAAGTCCTCCGCGTGCTGACCGCCCTTTAACCTCCGCGGCCCCTGGCCGTCGGCTCCCATGATTGGGTCCCAAGATCCCAAGCCTCCGTTGCGCGTCGTGTTCTTTGGCACGGCGGAGCTGGCGGTGCCCAGTTTGCGGGCGTTGGCGGTTGCGCCGGGGATTGAGGTGGTGGCAGTGGTGACGCAGCCTGATCGGGCCAAGGGCCGGGACTTGAGGCCGCAGCCCAGCGCGGTGAAGCAAGCGGCGTTGGGGTTGGGGGTGCCGGTGTTGCAGCCGGAGCGGTGTCGTCACGAGTCGTTTCTGGCTGCCGTGGGCGAATTGCGGCCTGGGTTGATGGTGGTGGCGGCCTACGGGCAGATTCTGCCCCCGGCGCTGCTGGCCCTGCCCGTGCACGGTGGGGTGAACGTGCATGCGTCGATTCTGCCTCGGCATCGGGGGGCGGCGCCGATTCAGTGGGCGTTGTTGGAGGGCGATGAGGAGACTGGGGTGACGATCATGAAGATGGATGCGGGTC
The DNA here is from genome assembly GCA_964629545.1 of uncultured Verrucomicrobiota bacterium. Classification (GTDB taxonomy): domain Bacteria; phylum Verrucomicrobiota; class Verrucomicrobiia; order Limisphaerales; family CAZVRY01; genus CAZVRY01. Next base: position 8,485 of record CAZVRY010000196.1, read on the forward strand.
TTGACACTGGGGACATCCTGGAGGTTGAGCGGACGCCGATTGGGCCGGGGGACACGGCGGAGACGTTGCACGACCGGTTGGCGGCGATGGGGGCGAGGTTGCTGGTGCGGGTGGTGCCGGAGTATGTGGCGGGGCAGCGGCGTCCGGTGCCGCAGCCGGGCGAAGGGGCGACCTACGCTCGGAAGCTGACGAAGGAAGACGGGCGGTTGCGCTGGGCGGAGCCGGCGGAGGTGCTGGCGCGGCGGGTGCGGGCGTTGGTCCCGTGGCCGGGCGCGTATGGATTCTGGCCGGGTGCGGGGCGTGCGTGGATGTTGAAGTGTTGGGCGGCGGAAGCGGAGAGTGGGGATTGGGGGGTGCCGGGGACGGTGGTGGGGGCGGGGCCGGATGGGTTACGGGTGGCGTGTGGGGAGGGGCGGTTACGGATGTTGGAGTTGCAGCGCGAAGGGGGTCGTCGGATGGGGGTGCGCGAGTTTCTGGCCGGCCATCCGCTGGCGGTGGGGGAGAGGGTGTCATGAGGAAGCCATCGCTGCTGGTCATATTCCTGACGGTGTTCATCGATCTGATCGGGTTTGGGATCGTGCTGCCGCTGCTGCCGCAGTATTCGGAGCGGTTTGGGGCGGAGGGCTGGGAGATTGGGTTCATCATCGCCTCGTTTTCGATGATGCAGCTGGTGTTCGCGCCGATGTGGGGGCGTTGGTCGGACCGGGTGGGGCGGAGGCCGGTCCTGCTGATTAGCATTGCGGGTTCGGTGATTTCGTATGCGCTGTTTGCCTGGGCGTCGCTTGGGACAGGGGAGCAGGGTTTGTGGTTGCTGCTGGGCTCGCGGTTGTTTGCGGGGGCATGCGGGGCGAACATTTCGGTGGCCTCGGCGTATATCGCGGACATTACGCCGCCGGAGCAGCGGTCGCGGGGGATGGGGTTGATTGGGATGTCGTTTGGGCTGGGGTTTATTTTGGGGCCGGCGATGAGCGCGGTGAGCGCGCATTATCTGGGCGCAGCGGGGCCGGGGTGGGTGGCCACGGGTTTGTGCGGGCTCAACTTCGTGTTGGCGTGTCTGATCCTGGGGGAGAGTCGGGGGGTTGGGTCGGTGGCGGCTCCGACCCGTCCGCGGGTGGCGCAGTGGTGGCACACGTTGACGCAGCCGCGGCTGGGCTTGCTGGTGGGCCTCTATTTTCTGTCCACGTTTTGTTTTGCCTGTTTCGAGAGCGTCTTGCCGCTGTTAGTGGGGTCGGCGGCGCTGCATCGGGACGATCTCCGGGAGCCGGGGGCGTTGTTGGTGCGATTGAGGGATGGGCGCGACGCGGTGGCGATGCGGTTGCGGTCGCAAGTGACGCCGGAGTTTGTGCCCCTGTTAAGCGCGTTCGACGGGCGGGTGACGTCGGGTCATCGCGGGCGGCTGTTGGATGAGTTGAACAGGCTCTTGCAGGCGCCGCATCTGTTCGATGAGCGGACGTTGCGGAGCGTGGATTTGGGCGAGGAGACGCGGCGTCAACTGGGGGCGCCGCGGCGTGCGGGGGACCAGGTGTACCGGAATCGGTTGATTATGCAGGACGCGTGGCCGGCGGAGATCCGGAGGATGCGCCATTACTTCGATCCGACTCGGATCGGCTATTTGTTTGCTTATTGTGGGGTCTTGTCGGCGCTGGTGCAGGGTGGGGCGATGGGGCGATTGGCCAAGCGGTTTGGGGAGTCCTGGCTGATCGCGGGGAGCCTGGCCGGGGTTGCGATCAGTTCGCTCATGATTGTGTATGTGCCGTCGCTGGCGGGGTTGCTCTGCGGCATTGGGTTGTTCGCGACGGCGTCGGGGGTGACGCGGGCGCCGACGATGACGTTGATTTCGGTGTATTCGCCGCCGGGCGAGCAAGGGGCGACGATGGGGGTGGCGCAGAGTGCGGCGACGCTGGCGCGGATTGTGGGGCCGCCGTTGGCGACGACGTGGTTTTACTATGCGGAGGGTTTGCCGTTTGTGATTTGCGCGCTGGTGGCGGCGGGGGCGGGTTGGGTGGGGTGGCAGTGGTTGGTGGCGAAGGGGGCGCACGGTCCGGGTTTGGCGGGGGGCCGGGGTGGTTGAGGGAAGGGAGTTCGGACGCTTGTCTTTCCTTGGGGGTGAGGGTAGAAGGGGCGCATGAATCGCCGCTTCTTTCTCAAGACTGTGGGCTCGGCTGTTGCCTTCGCGGCGGCGGCCCGCTACACCCCGATCACACTGGCAGCCGAGCGTCCGCTGCGGGTGGGGCTGATAGGAACGGGTTGGTATGGGAAGAGCAGTCTGTTGAGGTTGTTGCAGGTGGCGCCGGCGGAGGTCGTATGCCTCTGTGACGTGGATCGCAACATGGTGGCGCAGGCGGCCGAGATCGTGGCGGGGCGTCAGCGGTCGGGGCGCAAGCCTCGCACGCATGCGGACTGGCGGGAGATGATTGCGGAGAAGGACGTGGACGTGATGATGGTGTCGACGCCGGATCATTGGCATGCGCTGCCGGCGATCGCGGCGATGCAAGCGGGGATGGACGTGTATGTGGAGAAGCCGACGGGGGTGGATGTGATCGAGAGCCAGGCGATGGTGGCGGCAGCGCGCAAGTACAACCGGATCGTGCAGGTCAACACGCAGCGGCGGAGCACGCCGCATTTGATCGAGGCCCGGGACGAGATCATCAAGGCGGGGAAGCTGGGCAAGATCCAGCGGGTTGAGGTGGGGTGTTATTGGCACATGCGGAATCGCGACACGCTGGGGTCCGCCCCGGACGTGGCGCCGCCCGCGCATTTGGATTACGAGATGTGGACGGGGCCGGCGCCGCTGCGGCCGTTCTGCAAGATCCATCATCCGCGCGGTTGGCGGGCGTTCATGGAGTATGGGAACGGGATTGTGGGCGACATGTGCGTGCACATGTTGGACATGGTGCGATGGCTGTTGGATCTGGGCTGGCCTCGGGCGGTGACCTCGTGGGGCGGGATTCTGGCGGACCGCCAGTCGCGGGCGAACATTTCGGACACGCAGACGGCGGTGTTCGACTATGGCGACTTCAATGTGACGTGGAACCATCGGACCTGGGGGCGGTCGCCGGAGCCGGACCCGGATTTCCAGTGGTTTGGCACGATTTACGGCGAGAAGGGGACGCTGAAGTGCAGCGTGTTCCGTTACGATTGGATTCCGGCAGAGACGGGCAAAGTGGAACGGACGCGGAAGGCGCTGTTGGAGTACGACAAGCATCCGGAGGACGAGACGGAGAAGGACCTGGAGCGGCACGTGGCGGCCGCCATGCGGGGGCATTGGCGCAATTTTCTGGCGGCTCGCGACCAACGGGGGCAGATGCTGCCGGTGGCCGACATCGAGCAGGCGCACATCTCGAGTTCGGCCTGTTTTCTGGCCAACCTCTCCCAGCAGTTGGGGCGGGCCTTGGCCTGGGACCCCGCGCAGCATGTGGTCAAGGACGACGCCGAGGCGACCCGGCTGCTGCGCCGTCCCTACCGGGCGCCGTGGGCGCATCCCGACCCGGCGGCCGTGTAGGGGCGACTTTCGATTTTTTTGGGGCTCACGACGGTTTTAACGATTACCGCTCGCGCGAGGGATTCGTAAGATGCGGTCATGCAAATCAACCTTCTTCGCTGGTTAGGGGGCAGCGTCTGCGATTTCGGGTCGTGCGTGCTGGTCGTGCTGTTGCTCGGAGCAGCCGGGTTGGGCACGGGATGTCAGCCCAAGCCGTCGAGTGGGGGGCCTTCCGCGGGGGTGGGGGACACGGGCGTCTCGGAGGTGGCGGGGACGTACACGCTGTTGGCGGTGGACGATCGACCGGTGCCCTGCGCGGTGACCCATGGCGGGCATGCGATGAAGATCGAGTCAGGGCAATTCGTGATTGCCCCTGATGGGGTCTGTGTGAGCCGGATTTACTTGGCGGGGCGGACCCATCCGATCGAGAGGCGAGCGACTTCGAGTCGGGAGGGGGGGAAGCTGTCGATGAGGTGGAAAGGGGCGGGTCAGACGCAGGGGTGGCTTGAGGGGAGGACGTTTACGATGAACAACGAGGGGATGGTGTTCCGTTACGCGAAGCCATGACCCTGGATCGATCGGGGGAGCGGGTTAGGGGGCGTCCTGGCGGTGTTCATCCTCCTGGCGGTGCTTATCCTGGGTGGGGGGATCGGGCCGCTCGACCGAGCAGCTATCGGAGAGTCAGGTGCCGAAGCCGAGACGCGGGAGGATCCACTTCATGAGTAGGAACCACCCGGCGACGGCCGCGATCAGGAAAGCGAAGTCAGCCATATTACGGGGATCCGCCACGGCGGATCGCTGATTACTATGCTGGACAATCCGCCGCTCGCAAGCCCTCAATCGCAGCCGTTCTCATCGTGGAAAGAGCACGCCTCCTCACCCTTTCTCCCTCCCCCCAACCTGGGTCATCGCTGCGCTGGAAACGGTTGGGGGGAGGGACGGACCGGGAGCAAGAGCAAGAGCAAGAGCAAGAGCACGAATTCTGCCTCTTGCACTCTGCCTTCTGCCTTTCAGGTTCATGGAGAGTTAGATAGGGTGACAGGTTCACCTCCATGGCGCACTCCAAGAGCTTCGCCTCAGCTT
>CAZVRY010000197.1:0-12969 GCA_964629545.1 uncultured Verrucomicrobiota bacterium
CGTCGTGGAGTGCGGCGGTGCTCCGCCGCTTTCGATTCGGGCGCGGCACCACGCTGACCGTGGTCAATCAGGGTGACAGGCTCACTTCCATTGAACCCCTGAACCGTTCAGGTTTCCCCTCTCCCTTTCTCCCTCCCCCCCAACCCGAGCCATCGCTGCGCTGGAAACGGTTGGGGGGCGGGACGGGGTGACGGGGCTGGTCACTGGGCCGGCTAAAGCGACAGGTTCGCTGTCCTCCGTTCGCACGACTTGTTAGCCCAATGGATGGAATGCTCCTTGCCGCGCTGATGACGTCCATCAGTGGGCGCATGACCGATTGGAAATCGGGTATGGGCATGTGCGTTCAGTGGGCTCACGCCGGAGCTCACAGACCGCCGCCAGAACCGGGCGCTGGCAGCGAGGCCGGCGGCCCATTAACCCGAGCATCTGAATCGGCGCCCCGTGGCGGCGGTTCGTGTGCAGCGACTGGCTCGGCAATTAAGCAAAGCTGGAGCCAAAGGCGAAGTCCTCGCTCGATCGGTTCCATGTGGGCAGGGGTGAGCAGGCCGAGGCGACGCAGTGCATGCTTCGCCGGAATCGTGGTGATGCTCTGAACCAGGAAGGCGCCCTCCCGCAAGAACGGGAGCGGTACTGCAATCTCGGATGGCGAGCCCCGCATCGCCGTAGTAGGCGATACGATCGTGATGAGCACCCGGTCCTGATCGCCAGGAGGAGTGCTAACCACCACGGCGGGTCTCGTCTTCTGTGCCATGCCGAGGTCGACGAGCCAGACTTCAACTCGCGCTGGCATCCTCCTCCTCGTCGAGGCCGGAGAACAAGCGCGAGGCGCAGGCCGTCAACTCACCATGTCAACTCTCACAGGGCAGACGCATCTAAATCCCGGGTAATTGAAGTTGGGCGGAGTTCAAAAACTCCGCAGCCAGGCTTTGACTTCATCGTGGGTCATCGCGTCGTAGGCGGTCAGGAGGCCTTTCTCGGCGAGGAACACGATCCGCCACTGCAATCCTGCCCGACACTCGAACAAATCCTTCCGCAGCCGGCGGATGCCCAATCCTGAATGATGGCGGGGATTTCCAAAACCGTCCGCCAATGCACGCAATGCCGTCGCAATCTGCGCACGTTCAGCCTCACTCAGTTTGGCGACGCGCTTTCGCAGGCGCGGATGAAGATCAATCCTCACAGTTTACCTGTAAACGGCTTGGACCGACCGGCTTTCCGTGCCGCCCGCACCTCGGCCCCCACTGCTTCGCAGGCTCGTTCCGCTTGGGCTTCGGTCGCACCGTACACCTGCAGAACGTAATCGGTGGAATCCACCTCCACCGGTCGCAATGCCACCACGCGCCCGTCCACGACGAATCCCACGTCTTCGCCGTGCAGCGCGCGCTTGAGCCACGCACCCAGGTTCTGTCGGCCTTCGGTCACAGTGAGAGTCTTCATACGCTCATCGTAACGTCTCAGCGCTTTTCGTCAACCGAGACCTTCGCCGCGGGAGGGGCGCGTGCCGCTTGCTCCTCCCACCGTCCGCCGTGCTGGAGAATCTTCTCGATCGCCTCACTCTGGTTCCGTTCGATGAAGGCGATGATGTTGAGCTCGGCCCCGCCTCGAGGACAGCAAAGCGGATCCCACGGATCCTCGGCCAACTTGTCGTCAGTAGCACCACAATGCCAATCGCTCTCCCTTCCACCTTCTGCTGATACTTGAAGTTCTTGTCCGTGGTCACAGGCACATCGAAGCCAACTCTCTCTGTCTCCCGTATCAGCTCTCCGTTCTTCAGCGTGCTCCCTCCCTGCTCGTAGGCCGTCGCAACAACGTGAGCTGCCAAGAATCTCCGCAAAGGCACCGGTGTGCCCTGGTCAAAGAGAATCCTCATGCGACTGCCAGACTGCGTGTCGCATGCTCCAACACACACTCAACCTAATCTGGTCGCACTCCAGGGAACCAATCCAGAAAGTCGTGCACCGTCGCACCAGACTCCAGGTTCTCGAACAGCGCGGCAACCGGAACTCGTGTATTCCGGAATACCCACGCACCGCTCACCCTGTCGTCGGCTCGTTCGACTGCTGAACACTGCGACCACTCGAGGATGATCAGCAAGGTATCTTTGAATTCTCCACACGCAAGCCCACCTGCACACCACTCAACAACTGCTCGGCCATCGGCAGATCGGCGATTCGCGCATCATCGCCGTCGACGACCACCACGTCACCTTCCGCTGGATCGATCGCTCCGACCACAACCGCCCCAAGATCATGTCGATCCCCGGAGTCGAGTTTGTCGAACGTTACCTGCGCCAGGTCCTGCCGCAGGGACTACGCTCCATTCGCTACTACGGGTTCTGCCATCCCGCGGCCAAGGCCAACCGGATGCGCATTCAGCTCCAATCGGGTCTGCCCGTAGATCTGGGATCCACGCTTCCGAAGGCGTCGGTGCGGCCACCGGCCCGCCTGCTCGTGCCATGTCCCCGGTGCGGGGCACCCACCCGCCTGGTGGGCTTCGTGCCCGCCCTGTTTCGCAATCGGGGACCGCCACCCGCCCCCCCAACCCTCGGGACCGTCCCAAACCCGTTCTCCGTTGCCGTATGAAGGCTCGTCGACAAACGCCTCACTTCACGCGGACCCAGGCCCTTTGCGCCGAACGCCGCCCGGGGCCCTTCGCGCCCCCGACGGACCCCTGCGCACACCTGCTGGAACCCCGAAATACCCCTTCGGAACAAACGCCAGCCTTGATCGCTCTCTTCCGTCCATCCGCCTCGCTGCCAAAACCTCTGCTCCGTCCTCATTCAGGCTGACGACCAGCCTCCTTCCCCAAACATAAGCGCCATCAGCAGCCCCTGATTGACGCCTCCCGCTCGCCCCGCGGCTTGTTCAACCATGGGTGTAGTTGCTGGCTCCGCTGCGCTCCGCAGCAATACACCCTTTATTGTTCGGTGGATCATCTGTCTGCAGCGTGAAGATCGAGAATCTTCACGTGCCGATCCGCCTCATCGACCCAATAGGTCAAGGCGTAGTCGCCAACCACTGCGATCTGCATGCGTCGGCCAACCGAGTCGTGATCCACGGCGTCCGACCACCCCAGAGGATCAGCCCCAATCCCGTGAATGGCCTTCCGCAACGGCTCTCGAGTTCTCCCAGGCAGACGCTCAAGAAACTCCATCACCTCAATCGAAACCAACAGTCGATACTGCATCGCCTAACCACGTAGCCGCTGATCCATCTCTTCGGCGGTGACCCACTGCTCGGCGGCAACGTCGTCAATCTTCCGCGCCATCCGCTCCTGGTATGCGGTCAACTCCTTGTGCCGCAACGATACAAGAAATGCCGCCAGACGCCTGCGCTCCTCCGCAGGCATCGCCTCGATATCTGCCTGGATGTCCTGAATGCTCATGGAGACACCTTAGGTTCGCGCACTACTTCGCGCAATGCCCGATTCACCGAACGTAGAAGTGAGCGGCATGCGCGGCTTATCGCGCGGGTCCGATCGACTGCCGGGTTAGCCGTTTGGTGGAACATACTTTGCACTCCCTTTGCAGCCCGAAACCGAATACTGCGTGCAGCCCCAAAACGCTTTCCATTTGTTAGTGGGGCGCGGTCGCACCACGTTCATTGGCGAACCGCATTTCGGACAGGAAGGGGCGGACTTAGTTGTTTCGACCTTTTCCTTATGCTGCTTGCGTTTCGCGGCGACTGCGTAGCCACTCCAAGTGCCCCAAGTGGCACTTCGTCTTTCGGAAAGCATATCCCATCTGGCTCTCCATCTGCCCTTGTTTCGACTGACGCCCAATACCTCCGCGAGACGCGGGCCGGTCTCCTCCGTAAGCTGTTGCGGACCTTCGGTTGCTTTCTGGCAGTTTGGACACTCGACCTTGATGAGGTTCCTATCGCTCTCCAGGAGGAACTTGATTTTGGTTTCCCCGCAGCTAGGGCAGCAGAAGCCGTGTGTCTTCGTCAATTCGCGCAACTCATCCAGCGTAACAAGTTGCAGCCGCCGGAGATGTGCGCGGACTCGATGGCTCCCGTCGCTCGCCCGGTTGCTTCTCTCGTGGGCGCAAACAAGCGTGACATATCTTGTCTCGATGTCGCCCCAAATCCTCTCGTGGTCCTTCTCTGGCTCAAGCGCATGGTGGAAATCGCATAGCGAAACGAGGTTGTCCGGGGAGCTGAGCGACCGCCGCCGGCCCGGTGGCGCTCCCGCCAAAATCGGAAGTTATTTTTGCACAGACCCTTAGCTCCCACAGCGGCGCGGAGGCGCAGAGGACCAGACCCCAGCTCGGACGACGAGGAAGGAAACCCGCCGAGTGCGCAAGACCTCGGTCACCCGATCCCCAGTCAGCATGGGCGGGGAACTGTCGTCGAACAGTTCAAATTGAGCATCGCCGCGTCCGCCGACGGCCTGTTTGACAGTCTGGCCGTACGCCCTCAATTATTGCCGGCATGAACACCACGTTCCACTGGGAACCCTCCCATGAACCTGCGCCCTCCCTCTCCTCCTGATCCTAATCCTAATCCTAATCCGACCCAACTGACGAACATGTCGGTATTCTTGCCTGCAGTCCCACCCATGAACCGTCCCCTCACCGCATCCTTTATCGCCCAACCCATCGCTTGCGTGCTCAGCTTCCTGGCCTTGCTGCTGGTGCCCGTTCGGGCCCAGTCCCCAACCCCTGCAACCTACCCCGCCATCGTCCCCATCGACCCCCTCGAACAAGGCTTCTTCGCCAAACGCCTCGACTACGAGCGCATCCCCATCAAGGCGCCCACCAATGTCGTGGATCAGGCCCTCTTCGCCGCCTACGACCGCCTCTCGATGATGCTCACCCACCTGCCCAGCGTCCGAGCCAAGCTGGCCAAGGCGGGAGCGGAATTGCACATCATCGGCCGCGACCAGGTCACCACCGACCTTCCGGACTGGCGGCACGACAAAGGCAAGCCCCTCGCCGAATACAACGGGCTGACCCGCGACCAGCGCACCCGGGGCATGGGCGGCCTCCACACGTCCTGCGGCGAGGAGAACCTGCTCCGCCTGGAAAAGGACCGCTACCGGGGCCGCGATATCTGCGTGCACGAGTTCGCCCACAACATCCTCAACCACGGCGCGCCGCCGGAATTCCGGCAGAAGGTCCGCCAGCAGCACCGGCGCTCGCTCGAACGCGGCCTCTGGATCGGTTCCTACGCCGGATCGAACCTGGATGAGTTCTTCGCCGAGTTGAGCATGTGGTATTTCGGCACCCACGGCGACCTCACCATGCAGGGCCCCAAGCCCGCGAACGGCCGCGAAGGACTTCTGGCTTATGACCCGGAAGCCTTCCGCCTGCTCGACGATTTCTACACTGGGCGGATGGAGCCGGCAGATCCGCCCGCATCCCCACTACCCTCCCACGATCCGACCGCGAGCGCGCCCCTCCGTGACTCCCCGCCGCCACCGTCGCCCCCTCAGCCATGAAATTCGGCTCCGCCGTCCCACGAACACTCCTTTCTGGTGTAATGTGTCACCATTGCCTTACCCCTTGAGCCGCCTCCCTCGCCACCCGCCCCGATCCGCTCCCTGGCCACGCTTCGCTTGCCTCCTCGGCGTGGTCCTCAGCATCGCCAGCACGCAGGCCGTCCTCCCGCCCCATTCCCCGCCGCCCCCCAACCTCGACAAGCGCCCACCCCTGGCTGACGACCATCGCTTCAACCAAGCCGAATTCGCCCAAGACTGGGCCGCCCTCGCCGCTCAAGTCCCGAACGTCCAAGTCGTCCTGCACCCCATCCTCGGGTCCCCCAAATACATCGGATCCCCAACGACCTTCCTCACCCCCGCCTCCGACTCGGCCCCCCCCGCGCCCGCCGCCCTCGCCGGCTCCCTGCCCTCCCTCGACCCCGCCGTCCTCGTCGGCGCCTTCCTGGACACCCACCGAGGCCTCTTCGGTCACGGCTCGGAACCCCTCGCCTCGGCCACCCTCCTCCGGACGTTCCACACCCCAGACACCCGCCTGCATACCATCGCCTGGCAACAACACCTGAACAACCTCCCCCTCTTCGAAGCCGTCCTCATCGCCCACCTCACCCGCGACGGCGCCCTCGTCAACCTCGTCAGCCAGTTCATCCCCCAACCCGCCGCCGCCGCCGGCTCCCTCGCCCTTGCGGACACCGAACTCAACCCAGCCCTCCCCCCCGCCGCCGCCCTCGCCCTCGCCGCCGCCAACCTCGGATCCTCCTTCGAACCCGCCACCCTCCAGCCCGCCTCCGCACCCGTCGAACCGCGCCTCCTCCAAGACTGGACCGGCCCCGGCCTCAAGGGCCACGCCCGCACCCAACTCGCCTGGCTCCCCGTCTCCCGCCAGGAACTCCGCCTCTGCTGGGACGTCGAACTCACCCCCCGCCACCGTCCGGAACTCTTCCGCCTCCTCCTCGATGCCCACGACGGCACTGTCTGGATCCGCCGCTGCCTCACCAGCTACCTCAGCGACGCCACCTACCGCGTCTTCACCAGCGAGAGCCCCAGCCCCTTCTCCCCCAGCCACGACCACCCCAACACCAGCCAACCCCCACTCGTCCCCCGCGAACTCGTCACCCTCTCGGCCTTCTCCACCCTCGCCTCCCCCAACGGCTGGATCAACGACGGCGATAACGAAACCCGCGGGAACAATGCCCTGGCCCACACGGACCGCGACGACGACAACCAACCCGACCTCCCCCGCCCCTCCGGTGATCCCTTCCGCGTCTTCGACTTTCCCCTCGACCTCAGCCAACCCCCCGCCAGCCACGGCGACGCCGCCGTCACCCAACTCTTCTACTGGATCAACTGGATGCACGACGCCCTCTACTCGCTCGGGTTCACCGAAGCCGCCGGCAACTTCCAATCCGAGAACTTCGGCCGCGGCGGCCTCGACGGCGACCCCGTCCTCGCCGAAGCCCAAGACGGCGGCGGATTCAACAACGCCAACTTCTCGACCCCCTCCGACGGCAACCCCGGCCGGATGCAAATGTACCTCTGGGACGGCGCGCGCCCGCACCGGGACGGCGCCTTCGATGCCGAAGTCATCCTTCACGAGTACACCCATGGCCTCACCAGCCGACGCGTCGGCGCCGGGCTCGGACTCAACGCGCTCCAAAGCGCCGCCCTCGGCGAAGGCTGGTCGGATTTCTATCCCCTGGCGCTCCTCAGCCAATCCGACGACGACCCTAACGGCAACTACACCCTCGGCGGCTACCTCACCTTCCAACTCCTCGGCTCCACCGAGAATTACTATTACGGCATCCGCCGCTACCCCTACTCCACCCGCCTCGACATCAACCCCCTCACCCTCAAAGACATCGACCCCTCCCAGGCCCACCCCCACCCCGACGTCCCCCGGAACCCTATCCTCGCCGGAACCGCCGCCGACGAAATCCATGCCCAAGGCGAAGTCTGGTGCGCCACCCTCTGGGACGCCCGCGCCCAACTCATCCACCACCACGGATTCCAGGCCGGCAACACCCTCGCCCTCCAATTGGTCACCGACGCCCTCAACCTCACCCCCCCGGACCCCACCTTCCTCCAAGCCCGCGACGCCATCCTCCAAGCTGACCTCGTCCGCACCGGCGGACACAACCGCGACGCCCTCTGGACCGCCTTCGCCCGGCGCGGCCTCGGCTTCACCGCCACCGTGCCCCCATCCGATACTACCGTCGGCGTCGAAGAAGCCTTCGATCTCCCCGATGACCTCTATGTCCTCCCCAGCACCGGTTACACCGCCCGCGGCGAGGTCGGCGGCCCCTTCGACCCTCCCTCGTTCACGTTCAGCCTCGCCAACGTCGGCGCCAACCCCACCCCCTGGTCGGTCGCCAAAACCGCCCCCTGGCTCGATCTCCCCATCTCCCACGGCTCCCTCCCCGTCGGCCCCAACACCACCCCCCTCACCGTCTCCCTCAACGCCAACGCCACCACCCTCCCCGCCGGCACCTACACCGATTCACTCACCTTCACCAACCACGCCACCCATCGCTCCCAATCCCGCCGCCTCCGCCTCCGCGTCGGCCAACCCGATACCTTCACCGAACACTTCACCGGCGATAACGACCTCGCCCACTCCAGCTTCCTCTTCACTCCCCACCCCTCCGTCAGCCACTACCGCGTCTGCCGCGAACCCGCTGCCACCTTCCCCGCCAACCCCGAAACCGCCAACCCCCTCGAACTCCCCGACGACGGCTTCCAATCCGTCACCCTCACCAACGGCGCCCGCGTCCTCCTCTACGGACAATCCTACGAACGCATCCACATCAGCGCCAACGGCTACCTCACCTTCACGAGCGGCTTTGGCGAATACTCCGAATCCCTCGACACCCACTTCGCCACCCCGCGCGTCTCCGGCCTCTTCGACGACCTCAACCCCGACGAGGGAGGCAGCGTCCTCTGGCAGCAATTCCCCGACCGCCTCGCCGTCACCTGGCAGGCCGTGCCCCAGTTCCGCCAGGCCGACGCCAATAGCTTCCAAATCGAACTCTTCTTCGACGGCCGCATCCGCCTCACCTACCTCGAACTCGAAGCCCAGGACGGCCTCGTCGGCCTCTCCCAAGGCTTCGGCCTGCCCCCAGACTTCCTCGAAAGCGCCTTCTCCACCTACCCGCCCTGCCTTCAACCCCTCCTCCTCGTCCTGCCACCAGCCGCCAACGAAGGCTCCGCCCCCCTCGAAGGCGCCCTCCTCCTCGCCGATCCGCCCCCCGCCAACCTCACCATCCACCTCGCCTCCCAATCCCCCGCCGACCTCCACGTCCCCCCCTCCATCCTCATCCCCGCCGGCGCCTCCCAAGCCTCCTTCCCCATCACTATCCACGATAACGTCCTCCTCGACGGCTCCCGCATCGTCACCGTCACCGCCTACGCCGATAACGTCGGAACCAACGCCGCCACCATCGCCCTCCACGACGACGAACGGGCCCAACTCCAACTCACCCTCCCCACCCGCGCCCGCGAAGGCGACGGGCTCCTCCCCAACGCCGGCACCCTCCTCCTCGACCGCTCCCCGGATGCCAATATCGCCATCCAACTCTCCTGGGACGACCTCTCCGAACTCGCCCTCCCCTCCATCGTCCTCCTCCCCGCAGGCGCCACCCGCGTCACCTTCGACCTCTCGGTCCGCGACGACGACGAAATCGACGACGCCCGCACCGTCCATGTCCAAGCCCACGTCGCCAACTGGGGCGGCGCAGAATCCGTCATCCACATCGACGACAACGAGTCCCGCAACCTCACCCTCCTCCTCCCCACCCGCCTCTCCGAAGGCACCGGCACCCTCCCCAGAGCGGGCACCGTCCGCCTCGGAGGCTGGCTCGCCACCAACCTCCCCATCCGCCTCGCCTCCAGCGACCTCTCCGAACTTCGCGTCACTCAACCCACCATCCCCGCCGGCACCCAAGAACAAACGTTCGACCTCACCGTCCTCGACGACCCCGAAGAAGACGGCACCCAGGAGGTCGTCGTCACCGCCACCGCCGAAACCTTCGCCCCCGGAATCGGGCGCGTCCTCGTCTACGACAACGAAAGCCCCCCCGTCCCCTCCAACCCCCAACCGCCAGACCTCGCCACCAATGTCCCGCCCACCACCGCCCTCGCCTGGAACCCAGGGTTCGGAAACGTCGTCGTCAACGGCGACTTCGAATCAGGTGACCTCCACGGCTGGCGCCAGGAATCCACCGGCGGCGGCGGGTTCGTCCTCAACGACGGCTCCCTCGACCCGCCCGGCAACGAACCCCCCTCGCCCCCCTACCAGGGCCGCTTCTCCGTCGTCAGCCAGCAAACCGGCAGCGGCCGGCGCGCCCTCCTCCAACAAGTTGCCCTCCCCCCAGGCGCCTCCACCGCCCTCCTCTCCTGGACCCACCGCATCCGCAACCACGCCAGCCAATTCCTCGACCCTAACCAGGAATTCCGGGTCGAAATCCGCACCGCCGCCGGCAGCACGCTCGAAACTCTCTTCTCCACCAACCCCGGCGACCCCCTCCTCCAAGATTGGACCGAACATAGCGTCGACCTCTCCCATTATCTCGGCCGAACCGTCGACCTCGCCTTCGTCGAGGAAGACACCCCGGGCTTCCTCAACGTCCACCTCGATGACATCGCCCTGTCCCTCGGCTCCCACGCCACCCCGACCACCTTCGAGGTCTTCCTCGGCCCCACCCCGACCCTCGACGCTTCCCACCTCCTCGGCTCCACCAGCCACCCCGCTTGGACACTCCCTCGCCTCGCCATCGACCAGACTTACTACTGGCAAGTCGTCGCCCGCCGCGGCGCCACCCAAACCGCCGGCCCCGTCTGGCAGTTCCGTGTCCCCGGCGTCGGCCCCCTCCACCACTTCGCCTGGGATCCAATCCCCTCCCCCCAAGCCGTCAACCGTCCCTTCCCCGTCACCCTCACCGCCCAGGACGCCCACAACAACCCGGTCACCAACTTCACCGGCACCGTCACCCTCCACGGACGTGCCCAGCGCGCCAACCTCGACCTCGGCCAAGGCACCAACCTCTGGGAATACCCCTTCGGCGCCTACTACCACGATTCCCGCCTGCAATCCATCCTCCTCACCAACGAACTGGGACCCCCACGCCAACTCACCTCCCTCACCCTCCACGTCGCCACCCCGCCAGGCCAAACCCTCCTCCGCTTCACCGTCCGACTCCGCCCCACCCTCCTCGAAGCCTACGGACCGAACCCCGCCTGGGAATCCTCCGACTGGACCACCGTCTACCAGAACGATCTCACGCTCCCGCAACCCGGACCGGTCACCCTGCCCTTCATTGCCCCCTTCCCCTACGACGCCTCCCGCCACCTCATGGTCGACCTCTCCTTCAATAACGCCAACTACACCTCCGACGGCCCATCCCTCGCCTGGACCTCCCCCACCCCACGCAGCCTCTATTACCGCAGCGACAGCCTCCACGGCGATCCCCTCGAATGGTCTGCCGGGTTCCCCCCCCCACAAGTCAGCTCCCTGCTCCCCAACCTCGCTCTCGGCTCTCACCTCGACGTGCCTCCTCCCCCCTCGACCACGCCGCCCTTCACCCAAGGCCGCTGGGAAGGCCAACTCACCATCTCCTCCCCCGTCGACAACCTCGTCCTCGAAGCCCACGACGACCGCGGTCACACCGGCACCAGCAACCCGTTCTCGGCCCACCTCGAAAACGACCTCTCCCTCTCCGTCCTCGCTAATCCCAACCCCGTCCTCACCGGCGAAACCCTCACCTACACCCTCACCGCCCGCAACGTCGGCCCTAACCCGGCCCCCAACGTCGTCCTCTCCAATACCCTCCCCCCCCAAGTCACCCTCCTGTCGGCCACCCCCTCCCAGGGAACCGTCCACACCCAGGGCAGCCTCGTCGTCGCTCACCTCGGCCAGCTTGACGCCACCCGCCCCGGCCGCCGCGCCCGCCGCCCCCCCCCCCCCGGCCCCCGCCCCCCCCCCCCCCACGGCCCCCCCCCCCCCCCCCCCCCCCCCCCCCACCCCGCCCACGCCACCCGCCCCGACCTCGACCCCGACCCCGCCAATAACTCCGTCACCACGCTGTCCCAAGCCATCACCCCCGCCCTCACTGTCTCCGACGCCTCCCTCGCCGAGGGCCACCAAGGCGCCACCTCGGCCGAATTCCGCGTCTCCCTCTCCCACCCCCATGCCCAACCGGTCAGCGTCACCTTCGAAACCCTCAGCGCCTCCGCCACCGCCCCCGAGGACTTCACCCCCACTGCCGGCACCCTCACGCTCAACCCAGGACTCACCAACGCCTCCATCTTCGTCCCCGTCCACGGCGATCTCCTCGACGAAATCGACGAGTCCTTCCTCGTCCGCCTCTCCCAACCCACCCACGCCACCCTCGCCCGCCCCGAGGCCCGCGGCGTCATCCTCGACGACGACCCCCCTCCCTGCCTCAACGCCCTCGACCTCGTCGCCATCGAACCCGCCGAAGGGACCGCCTTCGCCTACTTCGAAGTCACGCTCTCCAACCCCAGCGGCCAAACCGTCTTCGTCCAATACTCCACCGCCAACCAGACCGCCGCCGCCGGCGCCGATTACGAAGCCACCTCCGGCACCCTCGCCTTCCCCCCCGGCACCGTCCGCCGCGAAATCCCCATCACCCTCCGCAGCGATCCCCACACCGAAGACGACGAGACGTTCGAACTCGTCCTCTCGTCCCCCACCTCGGCCACGCTCTGCCAAGCCCGCGCCACCTGCACCCTCCGCGACCGCCAAACCGCCCAACCCGGCCAACTCCACCACTTCGCCTGGACCCCCGTCGCCCCCACCCAAGCCGTCAGTAGCCCGTTCCAAGTCACCCTCTCCGCCCGCGACGCCTTCGACCACCCCGTCCCAGACTTCAACGACCGCGTCTCCCTCAGCGCCCGCGCCGAATTGCCCGCCGTCACCTCCGGGGTCGGCGCCTCGCTGTGGCACTTCCCCCTCGCCACCGGCTTCCGCGACGCCCGAGTCCAGGCCATCTACCTCCCCTCCGAAGTTGGCCCGGCCCGCCCTCTCACCGGGCTCGCCCTCCACGTCGCCACCCTCCCCGGCCAAACCCTGACCCGCTGGACCCTCCGCCTCCAACACTCCTCCCTCACCCACTACACCCATCCCGCGTGGGTTAGCCACGACTGGATCGCCGTCTGCCAACGCAACGAGACCATCACCGCCACCGGCTGGGTCCACTTCGAGTTCGCCACCCCCTTCGACTACAACGGGGCCGACCCCCTCCTCGTCGACCTCAGCTTCCAGAACCTGTCCTCCTCCCAAGACGGTCTCTGCTCGTTCTCCCCCACCGAAACCCCTCGCACCCTCGCCTTCCGCACCGATGGCGCCTTCGGCGATCCCCTCGCTTGGTCCGGCGACTCCTCCCCCACCCCCGTCCCCACGACCCAACTCCCCAATGTCCGCTTCACCTCGAGTTCCTCCATCCCCGTCTCGCTCGCGCTCACCCCCCCCTTCTCCCAAGGCGCTTGGACCGGCCTCCTGTCCCTCCAAGCCCCCGC
>CAZVRY010000198.1:0-12926 GCA_964629545.1 uncultured Verrucomicrobiota bacterium
GGTGCGCGGTGGGGCCGGGGGGCGTGGTGGTTTGTGGGGGGGCGGGGGGGGGCGTGGGGGGCGCGGTGGGTGGTGGGGGGGATGTTCTTGTGGATGGGGCTGAGCAAGGCGATGCATCCGGTGGAGTTTTTGAAGCAGGTGCGGGCCTACGAGCTCATGACGTCGCCGCTGTGGTTGAATCTGGTGGCGGCGGGGTTGCCGTGGTTCGAGGTGATGTGCGGGTTGCTGCTGGTGCTTGGGGTGGCCGTGCGGGGGACAGCGTTGGCGGTGGTGGGGATGTTGGTCCCGTTCAGTGTGGCGGTGGTGGGCCGGGGCTTGGAGATGGCGGAGGCTGGGGGCGTGCCGTTTTGCGGGATCAAGTTCGATTGCGGCTGCGGCACCGGGGAGGTGTTCGTCTGTCGGAAGCTGGTCGAGAACGGCCTGTTAACGGTGGTGGCGGCGGCGTTAGTGTTTTGGCGCGAGCATCGGTGGGGGTGGAGGCCTGTGGTGGTGGGGGTTCAACCGAGCTGCCAGGGTTCGCGGTAAGGACGGGCTTGGAGGCGGGCGTTGGCCGCGTCGTCGTCGAGGAACCGTTCCTGATCGAGGTCGAAGGTGAGGCGGCGGCCGAGGCGGAGGGCGACATCGGCGATATGGCAGAGGGCATCGCCGCGGACGGCCTGGTCGATGGGGCAGACGGTTGGGGTGCGGCTGCGGATGCAGTCGAGGAAGTTGCGGGAATGGTCGCTGCTGCGGGTGAGCTTAACGGTGAACTCCTCGGGTTGGAGGTCGAGGAGGGATTCGGGTTGCAGGTTGATGCCGCTGCGGTCGATGTGGGCCCAGCCGTGGGCGCCTTCGAACGCGGTGCCATGGGTGGCGATGCGCCGGTAGCGTTGTCGCCAGGTGTCCCCGTGCAGCCAGGGTTCGCCGGTGGCGGCATCGCGGTTGCCGCCGTTGGGGACGCCCACGAACTTGAGGGTGAGGCCGCTGGCGAAGCGGTAATCGACTTCCCAGATGGTGGCGGTGTCGCAGATGCCGTCGGCGAGTCGGAAGTTGCCGCGTCCCTCGACGGTGACGGGGCTTTGCATGAGGTGGCCGGCGCCCCAGAGGGCGATATCGATGGGGTGGATGCCCCAGCCGGCGATGAAGCCGAGGGCGTAATCGGAGATGAACCACCACGTTTTCTTGGATCCGTCGTCGCTGCAGCGGTCCTCGGTATGGGGTTGGAAGGGGGCGGGGCCGAGCCAGAAGTCGTAATCGAGTCCTGGTGGGGGTGGGGCGATTCGGCGGGAGCCGCCCGGGGCGCTGCCGGGTGCCCAGACGTTGACGTGTTGGAGGGGGCCGAGGGCACCGTTGCGGGCGAGTTCGCTGGCGAAGCGGAAGAGGCGGCCGGAGCGTTGTTGGGTGCCGAACTGGAAGACCCGTTGGCGGCGCTGGACCGCGGCGCGGAGGGCTTGTCCTTCGGCGAGGGTTAGGCCGAGGGGCTTTTCGAGGTAGACGTCCTTGCCGGCGTTGACGGCGGCGAGGGCGGTGGGGACATGCCAGTGATCAGGGGTGGCGATGAGGACGGCATCGAGGTCGGGGCGGGCGAGGAGTTCACGGAAGTCGTGGTAAGGGCGGCAGTCCTGGTTTTGGTAATGGGTTTGGACTGTGTTCCGGGCGAGGTCGAGCCGGTCGGCCTTGACGTCGCAGACGGCGCGGACCTGGCAATCCTGGTAGCGGAGGAAATTGTGCATGTCGCCGACCCCTTGGGGGCCGCATCCAATGACTCCGAGGGCGAGGCGGTTGCTGGGGGCGACGGCGCCGTCGGCTCCGAGGGCGGAGCTGGGGATGAGGGTGGGGGTGAGGGTGGCGATGGCGGCGCAGCGGGTGGCAGTCTGGAGGAATGCGCGGCGGGTGGTGGTGCAGGGAAGGGAAGGCATGGGGTGATGGGTTGGGTGGGAGTTAGAACACCTCGGCGGGGAGGCCGGTTCGCTCGCGCACCATCAGGGCGATGCGGGAGAGGCTCTTCAGGGGCAGGTGGCTGCAGTGTCGTTGGACGGATCGGCGATGGGCCGAGTAGATTTGGACTATGGCGATGTGGGCTCCCCCGTGTTTGAGTTCGGCGAGGCGGTTGACGTAGTCTTCGACCTCGGGGAGGGACGGTTCCTCGCCTTCGAGCATGGGGAAGAGGCTTTGGATGACGATGGGGCGTTCGCGGCCGACGGCGAGGATATTGGCGAGGATCCGGTCGAGGGGGACGGTGGGGAGGTTGACACGGTCCATGTAGGCTTGGGAGCCGGCGTCGAGTTTGATCCAGACTTCGTCCAGTCCGGTGAGCATGGCGAGTCCGAAGCGGACTTGCGGCAGGTCGAGGCATGTCCCATTGGTGAGGAGGACGACTTTGAAGAAGGGGAAATCGGCGCGGGCGCGGACATGGACGACGGCGCGGACGACTTCGGCGAAGTTGGGGCAGAGGGTGGATTCGCCCTCCCCGCTGAGGGTGACCGCCCGGAGTCGGAGGAGTTCCTCGGGGAGGGTTTGGTATTGAGGGAGGGAGCGGAGGTGGTTGCCGACGACGAGGGAGAGGGTGTCGGTGAGTTCCTGGGCCAGGAGGTCGACGTCCACGTGGGTGCAACGGCCTGGGGTGGAGCGGTCGACCTCGCAATAGACGCAGTTAAAGTTGCATTGTTTATCGGGAATGAGGTTGATGCCGATGCAGAGACCGTGGTTGCGCTCGGAGATGAGGGTATAGACGAAGCGGTTATCGCGGAATTCGCGAGCGACGTCGATGGTGGGGGCACGGGCGTGCTTGGCGGAGCTGTACCAGGGCCGGGCGGGGTGACGAGCGGCGTGGCGTGGTGCTGGCAAACACGTCATTGCCAGGGGTGTTTTCTGCATTGCACCCTGACGCTAGGAGGAGGCGATGGGGATGTGCTCCACCATCCTTGTTGATTTCTTTACAAATATTGGTTAGGGGGCGAGGTGGGGGGAGGCATGGTCTTTCGTTTTGCGTTCATGCGCGGGCGGGGTGGAAGTGGAGGCGCTCCGGAACCGCTGGCAGGGAGGGCGATCGGAGAGGGGTGAGCGGAGCAAACCACCGCGTTCATAACACCCTCGCCTGTGTCCGAGGGGAGAGGGATTTTTCGCGTGATGGCGGGGGGCGGGATCGTTATGGTCGGGGGACATGAAGTCGCTGACGAGCTACAAAGAGGCCGCCATTGCGTCGTCGTTGAGAACGTGTCGCCTGTTTGCCGGGTTGGGGGCGGGGGATTTGGAGCAGATTGCGGCGATCACGTTGGTTCGGCTGCTGGACAAGGGGGCCTACCTTTTCCGCGAGGGGGAGCCATCGGCGGGGTTCTACGTGGTGCAGAAGGGGGCGATCAACGTGCATCGGGTGAACGCGGTGGGGAAGGAGCAGGTGATTCACGTGTTTCGGCCGGGGGAATCCTTTGCGGAGGCGACGCTGGCGACGGACGCGGGGTTTCCGGCGGACGCCCGGGCGATCGAGCCGTCGCAGGTGTTGCTGGTGCAGAAGGCGGGTTTTGTGCAGGTATTGAGGCATCATCCGGATCTGGCGTTGCGGATGTTGGCGTCGATGAGCATGCATTTGCGGACGCTGGTGGGGCAGTTGGAGGATCTGACGTTGAAGGATGTGGAGACGCGGTTGGCGAACTGGCTAGTGAAGAAATGTCCGGAGGGGGTTGAGCGGGGGCCGGTGACCGTCCAGTTGACGACCTCGAAGCGGATGCTGGCGGCGGAATTGGGGACGGTGAGCGAGACCTTCTCGCGGACGCTGGCGAAGTTTCGCGAGCAGGGGTTGTTGCGGGTGGAGGGGAAGCGCTTTACGGTTCTGGATCCTGCTCGATTGGCCGCCCTCCTCCGGCAGCATTTGGGGGGATGAGCCAGGGGGGGGAGGCGATCGCGGTTGCGGTTCGCCCCCGAGCCGAACGAATGGAATGCCTATGAACTCAGCTTCGTCACGTGCCGCAGTCAGATTCGACTCGGTGTTTCACCCGTCCGACTTTTCGGAGGGGAACCGCGGGGCCTTTGTGCACGCGTTACGCATCGCGCTGGGGGCGCGGGCGGAAATTCGCATGTTGCATGCGAACACCGAGGGGAAGGGGGTGCATCGGGGGGAGTTTCCGGCGATTCGCCCCATTTTGGTGCAATGGGGGATCCTGCCGGAGGGGAGTTCGCGCGACGACATTTTGGAGACCGGGATGCGGGTGAAGAAGGTGGAGAAGAACGTGGTGGATCCGGTGGACTCGATTCTGCAGTACATTGGGGAGCACGAGCCGGATCTGGTGGTGTTGTCGACGCATCAGCGGACGGGCTTGTCGCGGTGGATGAACCAGGCGATTGCGGAGCCGGTGGCGCGCGAGTCGAAGGTGATGACGCTGTTTGTGCCACGGCGGGTGGTGGGGTTTGTGTCGGCGGAGACGGGGTCCATTCACTTGCGGCAGATCCTGGTGCCGGTGGATCGGCTTCCGTGGCCGCAGCGGGCCTTGGATGCGGCGATGGCGCTTCCTGGGGTGTTGGGGTGTGGGGGGGGGACGGTGACCTTGTTGCACGTGGGGGAGGGTGGGGACATGCCGGGTCTGGAGGTGGAGGAGCGTGGAGGTTGGCGCGTGGAGCGGGCGAGTGCCGAGGGGGATGTGGTGGAGGCCATATTGGGGTGCAGCGAGGAGGGCGACGCGGATCTCATCGTGATGGCGACCGCTGGGCGGCAAGGGTTTCTGGATGCCATTCGCGGGACGACCACGGAGAGGGTGTTACGCGGGGCGAAGTGCCCGGTGCTGGCGGTGCCGGTGGCGGCGGCGTAGGGCGCGGCGGGCAAGGGGGACGACGGGGCCTTTTCGGGAGAATACGGTGGGGATGGACTGCGTCGGAGTGGAGGTGCGTGTTCTTTGCGCTCAGCGGCGGCCGTCGGGGGGGGGGGCGGGGGGGGGGGGCCCCCCCGCCCCGGGGGGGGGCGACGAAATGGGACCCAAGGCCCACAAATTTGGTGCAAATAGGGGGGGGGCGGGAGTGCGTCGGTGGGGCGGGGGGTGGTCTTGGCGCGCCGCGGCGGCGGTCGGGGGGGGGGCCGAGTCGGCGGGCCGACTCGGCAACTGGGGGCGACAAGAAATGGTCAGCGAAGGCCAAGACTTGTGGAGAAATGCGGTCGGGCGCGGGGTAGCTTGACACCACTGAAGCAGTGAAACACCGTGTGCCACCCAAACAGAACGCCTGCGGCGGGCCGGAGCTCCGTGTGGACGGCGGCTGGGCTGGCGGTGGGAGGTTTTGAGGGGCACACAACAACCGCAACGAGCAACCGTAACGAACGAACGAACGATTATGAAGCGACTGATGATGCTGAGCGTGGTGCTGGCCAGTTTGTCCCTGGTGACGGCGCAAGCCGCGGATGCGAAAGCGAACTACGAGAAGCGCTGTGCCAAGTGCCATGGGGCGGATGGGAAAGGGGACACCAAGATGGGGAAGAAGTTGGGGGTGAAGGATTATACGACGGCGAAGGTGCAAGAGGAGATGAAGGATGACAAGGCCTTCAAGGCAATCAAGGAGGGGTTGAAGGATGGGGACAAGACGCTGATGAAGCCGGAGGAAGGGTTGACGGACGACGACATCAAGGCGTTGGTCAAGCACATGCGGGCGTTCAAGAAGTAGGGCTGATGCGAGGCCAGGAACCGGTGCGGGATGCACCGGTTCCTGGGTTTGAGCAGGTGGATCAGGGGCCCACAGGGGGAGAGAGGCTCAAGCAGTCTGGCGCAACCGGGGATGATTTTTTGTTTACATGACCGACGACAACCAAGACACGCAGCGGCCCGCTGGGGGCGAAGGGTGGAGGAACTGGATCAGCCTTACGGGGGTGATCGTGGCGGTGGGCGGGTTCTTTTCCTTCTTCCTGCTGTTCGTTCTGGACATTTTTTCCCAGCACGGCAACCCCTACGTGGGGATTTTGGCCTACTTGATTGCCCCTGGGTTCGTGTTTTTGGGGATTGGGTTGGTGGTGGCGGGGTGGGCTTGGAGCCGGCGTCGGAGCGTGCGGGAGGGGCGGCGTCCTCCCCCGATGGTGGTGACGTTCGACCTCTCGAGCGCGCGGTCGCGTCGGACGATGTTCTTGTTCGGGACGGGGTTGGTCGTGTTTCTGTTGATTTCCGCGATGGGGAGTTACCAGAGCTATCATTTTACGGAGTCGGTGACGTTCTGCGGGCAGGCGTGCCACGTGGTGATGAAGCCGGAGTTTGTGACGTATCAGAACTCTCCGCATTCGCGGGTGTCGTGTGCGGAGTGTCATATTGGGCCGGGGGCGGAGTGGTATGTGAAGGCGAAGATCAGCGGTTTGCACCAGGTGGTGGCGACGGCTTTGGACACGTTTCCGCGGCCGATTGCCACTCCGATTGCGAATCTGCGGCCGGCGCGGGAGACGTGCGAGCAGTGTCATTGGCCGCAGAAGCACATTGGGAACCTGGATCGGACGTATCACCATTTTCTGACGGACGACGACAACACGCCGTATTCGGTGCGGTTGTTGTTGAACGTGGGTGGGGGGGATCCGTTGCAGGGGCAGGTCTCGGGGATCCACTGGCACACGGGCGTCTCGAACAAGGTTGAATATTTTGCCAGCGATCCGAAGCGACAGAAGATTCCCTGGGTGCGGGTGACGACGGGCGAGGGGGTGGTGCGGGAGTATCGGGCGAAGGACTTTACGGGGGAGGTGCCGACGGGGGAGATCCGGACGATGGACTGCATGGACTGCCACAATCGTCCGTCGCACACGTATCAGACGCCGAACGAGTCGGTGGATCTGGCCTTGGCGCTGGGGCGGTTGGATCGGGGGATGAAGGGGATCAAGCGGGAGGCGGTCGCGGCGATGACCCAGACGAACATCGTCGACGAGGCGGACGGGTTGGCGAAGGTGGCCAATTATCTGGCGGAGAAGTACCCGAACGATCCGCGGTTGAAGGCGGCCATTGCGGAGGTGCAGCGGCTGTATACGAACAACTTCTTTCCGGAGATGAAGGCCAACTGGAGCGTCTATCCGAACAATTCGAGTCACAAGGATTGGCCGGGCTGTTTTCGCTGCCACGACAACGGCCACAAGACGGCGGATGGTCAGCACACGATTAGCGCGACCGGATGCAACACCTGTCACGTGATTTTGGCGGAGGGATCGCCGGAGGACCTGTTGACGCTGAACGCCAAGGGGGCGGAGTTCAAGCATCCGGAGGAGGGGTGGGAGGGGTATTTGTGCAACGATTGCCACACGGGGGGCAACTGAGCGAGGCGGCACGTGGGCGGATCGGCGGCGAGGGTTGGGGGCGCGGCGGTGGGGCCCTGCGGTGGGGTGGTGGTGGATTGGGCTTTATGAGAATGATGGAACGGACGGTGGCGAGGATCAGGAGGGGGTGGGTGTTGCTGGCGGCGGTGCTGGCGGGGTGGGGGGTATGGGGGGACAGTTTTCCGGTGGAGGACTGCCTGGATTGCCACACGGATCCGAACACGACGCGGACGGTGAATGGGAAGACGGAGTCGCTGGTGATCGACACGAATTTGTATGCCCGGTCGATCCACGGCGCGTTGCTGTGCACGGATTGCCATGTGGGCATCAAGGAGGCGATTCACGACAGCAAGCTGCCTCCGGCGCAGTGCGCGAGTTGCCACGAGTCCGTGACGGGGCGTGCGGACGCTCCGCAGCCGCGCAGCGATCATGCGAAGGCGGTGCAGCAGTATGAGGCGAGCATCCACGGGTTAAGCAACAAGATGGGGGAGTCAGCGGCGGCCACGTGCGCTGATTGTCACGGGGTGCACGACATGCTGGGGGTGCGGGATCCGGAGTCGAAGGTTTTCAAGTTGAACCTGCCGCGGACGTGCGCGGCCTGCCACAGCAACGAGGGGGTGACGCAGGAGTACAAGCTGAGCAATCCGGAGGCGGCGGCGCATTACAATGACAGCATTCACGGGCAGGCGCTGCTGAAGATGGGGTTAATTGTGGCGCCGTCCTGCAACGACTGTCATGGGGTGCACGACATTATGCGGAGCGTGGATCGGTCCTCGCCGATTCATCATGCGAACATTGGCAAGACCTGTGGGAAGTGCCACGTGGGAGTGGAGAAGATTTACAATGCGAGCGTGCACGGGCAGATCTTGACGACCGGGGATCAGCGGGCGCCGATCTGCACGGATTGCCATTCGGCGCACGAGATCGAGAAGCCGCAGAACGGGCATTTCAAGGCGGTGAGCGACCAGCGGTGCGGGCGGTGTCATCAGGACAGTTTGACGCACTATCGGGACACGTATCACGGGAAGGCGATGGCGCTGGGCAAGCCGAATGTGGCCTCGGAGGTGGCGGCGTGTTACGACTGTCACGGGCACCACGACGTGCTTCCGCCGTCGAATCCGGCTTCGCGGTTGTCGAAGCAGAACATCACGGCGACCTGCCAGCGGTGTCATCCGGACGCGACGCCGAGTTTCGCGAAGTATCAGCCGCATGCGAATCCGCTCGATCGGGAGAGTTATCCGGAGCTTCACTACGTGTTTCTGTTCATGACGGCGCTGCTGTTGGGGGTGTTTGCCTTTTTTGGTGGGCACACCGTGTTTTGGTTGTTCCGGTCGGCCTATCTGTATTTCCATGACTCGAAGCGGTTTCGGGAGGCGAAGATTGTGACGCAGCAGGACGACGAGTGGTTTACGCGGTTTCAGCCGTTCGAGCGGTTCCTGCATTTTCTGGTGGTGACGAGTTTTCTCCTCTTGGTGGTGACGGGGATGCCGTTGAAGTTTTACTATACGGATTGGGCGAAGGTGTTGTTCAACCTGCTGGGGGGGGCGGAGACGGCGCGGGCGCTGCACCATTTTGGGGCGATCATCACGTTCCTGTATTTCGGGCTGCATCTGGCGAGTTTGGGGGCGAGCGCCTGGCGGGGGCGGGGGCAGTTGCGGGATCCTGCGACGGGCCGATATGAGGCGAAGCGGCTGTGGGGGGTGTTGTTTGGGCCGGACTCGATGGTGCCGACGTGGCAGGACGTGTTGGATTTTGTGGCGCACAACCGGTGGTTTTTCGGGAAGGGGCCGAAGCCCCAATTTGACCGGTGGACGTATTGGGAGAAGTTCGACTATTTCGCGGTCTTCTGGGGCGTGTTCATCATTGGCTTTTCCGGGTTGATCTTGTGGTTTCCGGAGGAGTTCAGCTATGTGTTTCCGGGGTGGATCATCAACATTGCGTTGCTGGTGCACTCGGACGAGGCGCTGTTGGCGGCGGGCTTCATCTTCACGATTCACTTCTTCAACACGCATTTCCGTTTGGAGAAGTTCCCGATGGACACGGTGATTTTCTCGGGGCGGGTGTCGAAGACGGAGATGTTGCATGAGCGGAAGCGGTGGTATGACCGGTTGGTGGCGGAGGGGCGGTTGGAGGAGCATCGGGTGAGGGACGAATGGGAGCGGTGGAAGGCCATCGCGCGGGGCTTCGGGTATTTCTTCTTCGGCCTGGGCGTGGTTTTGCTGATCCTGATCGTTTACGCGATGACCACGCGGTTGGCGCACTGATCGGGTTTGACGGGTGGTGGCGGGGGAGGTAGAAGGCTCCCGCGCATGCCGCTACCCGATGACTGGCCCACTCCGAATCCTGAGGTGTCCTGCTGGACCGGGCTCGGGAGGGGGGGCTTGGGGGAGGAGGGCGGGGCGAACTTGGGGGCGCACGGTTGGGGCAGGAGGTGTGCGAGGGGGACCGATTACGAGAGGCTCATGTTATGAAGAAGAAGGCGACGCCAAAGTACCACCGGATTCTGATCAAGTTGAGCGGGGAGGCGCTGGGCGGGGAGAGCGGGGTGGGGATTTGCGCGCGGGAGGTGCAGAGCATGGCGCGGCAGATCGGCGAGGTGCGGTCCTTGGGGGTGGAGGTCGTGGTGGTGGTAGGCGGGGGCAATATCTTTCGAGGTTTGCAGGGGAGCGAGCATGGGATAGAGCGGGCCACGGGGGATTACATGGGGATGCTGGCGACGGTCATCAACGCGCTGGCGCTGCAGGATGCGCTGGAGAAGCAGGGTGTGGCCACGCGGGTGCAGAGCGCGATCACCATGTCCCAGGTGGCGGAGCCGTTCATTCGCCGCCGGGCGGTTCGACATCTCGAGAAAGGACGCGTGGTGATTTTCGGAGGAGGGACGGGCAATCCCTACTTCTCCACGGACACGGCCGCGGCGCTGCGGGCGACGGAGATTGGGGCGGAAGTGATATTGAAGGCGACCAAAGTGGACGGCATTTACGATGCCGATCCGAAGAAGCATCCGGGGGCGCGTCGTTTCGAGCGTATCACTTATCTGGAGGCGTTGCAGCGGCAGTTAAAGGTGATGGACGCGACGGCGTTCACGCTCTGCATGGACAACCGGATGCCGATCGTGGTCTTCGATCTCTTCAAGCCGCACAATCTCAGGCGCGTGGTGATGGGGGAGCGGGTGGGGACGCGAGTGACGGAGTGATGGGGCTTGGCGCTGGGTTGACGGGCTTCTGGCTGGCCGCGGGCGTCTGGGGGGGTGGCTGATCCGGTTGGGTTCGCCGTGCGGGTCGGTGGCAGGAGCGGAGCCAGGGTGGTGGTCGGGCGAGGGATTAGCCGGGCGGCCAGGCGAGGGGGCGTCCGCCGAGGAGATGACAGTGGAGGTGAGGGACGGACTCGCCGCCGTCGCGGCCATGGTTGATGACGAGGCGGTAGCCGTGGGTTCCGAGGCCCAGGGACTGGGCGATGCGGGCGGCGGTGAGGAGGAGATGACCGAGCAGGGCTTGATCGGCGGGCGTGGCCTCGCCGAGGCGTGGGATGGGTTGGCGTGGGACGATGAGGACGTGGCAGGGGGCCTGGGGGTGGATATCGTGGAAGGCGACCAGTTGGTCGTCCTCGTACACGAGGGAGGCGGGTATTTCCTTGTCGCAGATTTTCTGGAAGAGGGTCTTGTTCATAGTGAGGGTGGCGGGTGGGGGAGGGGGTTAGCGGACGACCAGGGCGGTTTGTCGGGCCTGGGGGTCGGCGCTCCAGCATTGGCGGAGGTAGGCGACGATCTGGTCGTTGAGGTGTTGGCAGCGGGGGCTCCAGCGGCGGGCGGCGGCGATTTGTTTGACGCAGGTTCGGAGGCCTTGGAATCGGAGGATGGCGGGGTTGCGTTCGAGTTGGAGGTGCACCTCGTTGCGAAGGCGTTGGAAGAAGGCCAGCTCGAAGCCTCGTCCGGACTCGGCGGCCAACTGGCGCAGGTCGGAGACAGCGACGGGGCTTGGGGTTGGGGGATCCTCTTCGGCTTGGACCTCGAGGCCGAGGTTGCGGAGGACGCGGGCCAGGGCGGCCGAGAATTCGGCGACGGTGACAGTATCGCGGTGCAGTTCGCTTTTGAAGTAGTGGAGGACGGCGCGGGCGGCCTGGTGGAGGATGTCGGGGTTGAGGGTGGCGGCGGCTTCGCCGACGAGTTCGATGGTGACCTCCTCGGCGGAGCAGGGGATGGTATCTCCCTGGGACGTTTTGAGGAGGAGGCAATCGGAATGGAGCCAGATCATGAGCCGGCCTCGAGTTTTTGGACTTCCTGGACGAAGTCAGTGGCTTCCTGGAATCGTCGGTAGACGCTGGCGAAGCGGACGTAGGCGACCTGGTCGAGCTGCCGGAGGCCTTTCATGATGGCCTCACCGATGGCGAGGCTGGGGACCTCGAGGTCGTAGTGGGCGGTGATTTCGGCGACGATGCGGGCGGCGAGGTCGTCGATGACCTCGGGGCCGATGGGGCGTTTCTGACAGGCTTTGCGCAGGCCGGAGACGAGCTTGTCACGGGAGAACTCCTCGCGACGGCCGTCTCGTTTGACGACCATAAGGCCCTCGGGTTCGATTTCCTCATAGGTGGTGAACCGATGCCCACAGGTGAGGCACTCGCGCCTTCGGCGGATGACGGATCCTTCCCGCGAGGCACGGGAATCGATGACTTTGTCGTCCTGACCATCGCACTTAGGACACCGCATACGCCGGAAGGCCACATCTAACTGTAGCGTGAGGTGCTTAGCACACCAGATGTTGGGGAGTCAAGGTTTGCTGGTCGGAGAGGGTTGGTTTGCGGGCAGGGCTTGAGGGGACGATGCGTGGTAGGTGCTGGTCTTTTGGCGAGGGACTTCCTAGGATCGGGGGGTGGTTCGTCTGGTGTTGTTCGATATTGATGGGACGCTTATTCGCACCCAAGGGGCGGGGGTGCGGGCGTTTGCGAGGACGTTTCGCGAGGAGTTCGGGCTGGAAGGGGCGACCGAGGGGGTGCGGTTCGCCGGGCGGACAGACAGTTCCTTGGTGCGGGAGATTCTCGAGCGGAACGGGTTGGGGTATTCGGAAGACAAGGCCCAGCGTTTTTTTGACCGCTACGTATTCTGGCTGGGGCACCTGCTGGAGGGGAACGGCGGGGGCGTCTGCGCGGGGGTAGGGGGGTTTCTCCAGGAGTTGCGGGGTTTGGCCGGGAGCCCGCGGCTAGGCCTCCTGACGGGGAACATTCGCTTGGGGGCGGAGATTAAGCTGCGGCGGTTCGGATTATGGAACGAGTTTACGATGGGGGCTTTTGGTGATGACCACGAAGATCGGAACCAGTTGTCGCGGATTGCTCAGGATCGGGGTTCGCGGTTAGAGGGGCGGCGGTTGCGGGGGCCGGAGATTCTGGTGGTGGGGGACACTCCGTTGGATGTCGCGTGCGGGCAGGCGATTGGGGCGCGCACGTTGGCGGTGGCGACTGGGGGAGCGACAGAGTTGGAGCTAATGGAGTCGCGGGCGGACTGGGTGGTGCCGGATCTGGGGGCGGCTTCTGCGCGCGAGGTGTGCGGTGACGGAGGGGCGGCGTCGCGTCTGCCGGCCGTCGCTGATGCCGCACGGGAGGCCAGGGACCTTGCGGCGGAACACCAGGGATTCGTTAGGCCGCAAACTAGCGAGGCGTGACCTCAGACCCGCTCCGGCCCCCATTTTCGTGCAACGCG
>CAZVRY010000199.1:0-12064 GCA_964629545.1 uncultured Verrucomicrobiota bacterium
GCGAGCGCCGCCGACCTAGACGTAAGCCACGAGGAGTTGCGGGGCACCCTGGCCCGATTAAGCTCGCCGCACCGGACACGCGCCATTGCCGCGCTGTGCGAGGAACTCAACCAGACCCACCCCGTTTTCCCTGGCTCCTCGCTGCGCATGCGCTTCGCCGTCCAGGCTAACCCGTGAAAAAAGCGGACATTCCAAACCGCCCTATGTCAGGAGTTCTGGAGTCTGGAATGAGACCTTGAACCTGTCACCTTTCCCTTTCGCGACCTTTGACATGCAGGGCCGGCGCGCTCAAGGCGATCAACGCGACCCACTGCCCGTCCGGTTCGGCCACATCCCGCAGCGTCTCACCAACCAACGCGCTGCTGGCCAAGTCGTGGGGTGCCTCGAGCCGCCCATCAAACTCGGGGCGTTCTTCCTCGCGCAGTTCCCGAACCCGCACGCGGCGCAGAAGGCTTGCCTCATCCTTGGAATCGTCGAGAACCACCCGACGAGTCTGGAGGAAGAAACGCCCTTTGCTCAGTCATTCCTCATCCCATCCTCGCCACCCCCTTGCCATCCAACTCCAGATGAATCAGCCCTGGAGGGGGGCCACTTCGATTTGGTCCTTGAACGGGGGAGGTCTCGGTCTATTGTGCGGCCGTGAATCGATGGAAGCTGATCGGGCTGTTGTGGGTGGCGGGTTTTCTGCGTTTGGGGGCCCAGGTGACGGTGGATTTGGAGTTGCTCCAGGAGCAGTTCTTGCCGAACGAGGAGATTCGGGTGGAGGTGCGGATCAAGAATTTTTCCGGACAGACGCTGCAGTTCGGGGCGGATGCGGACTGGTTGAAGTTTGCGGTGGAGGCCAGTGATGGCTTTGTGCCGGAGCGATTTCGGGAGGTGCCGGTGCAAGGTTGGTTTGAGGTGGAGTCAGGGAAGATCGGGGTGAGGCGGATCGACATCTCGCCCCATTTTAGCTTATCGAGGCCTGGGCGCTACCTGGTGCAGGCGACGGTGCGCGTGGACGGGTTGGGGACGAGCATCAGCAGCAAGCCGACGCGGTTTGACATTGTCGCGGGGACGAAGCTATGGGAGCAGGCGGTGGGGATACCGCGGAAGGGGGAGCAGACGAACGCGCCGGTGGAAGTGAGGAAGTTTGCGTTGCAGCAGGCGATTTATTTGAAGGAGATGCGGTTGTATCTTCGGATGACGGATGTGACGGAGTCGGTGGTGTATCGGGTTTTTCCGTTGGGGCCGATGGTTTCGTTTAGCCGTCCTGAGGTGCAGGTTGACCGGATGAGCCGGTTGCACGTGCTCTACCAGACCGGGGCGAAGGCGTATTTGTATGCGGTGGTGGGGCCGGAGGGAGATTTGCAGGTGCGTCAGACGCATGTGATCACGAGGACGCGTCCGGCGTTGCGGGTGAATCGGAAGGGCGAGTTGGTGGTGGAGGGGGGGGCGCGTCGGGTGACGCTGGCGGACCTGCCGGGCCGGACGGAGTTGGCGCCGACGAATGCGCCGACGGACGCGCCGGCGGGCGAGGCGGGGTCGGCGCCGGGCAAAAAATGAAACCCGGCCGAGGCCGGGTTTCGCAGGAGAGGGACCGTCAGCTGTGTTTCCCGCGGCGGGTGGTCCCGGGCCCGCTGGGGGGAGTGGGGTCGCCGGAGCCAGCCTTGGAGACAAGGGGAGGGGCGAACCCGTCGGCCGGCCCCGGCGACGATTAGAGTTGGTGCATGGCGAGGACGGGGCTCGAGTGGATTTGGAGGATTTTGTCGACGGCCTGGTCGAGGTTGGAGAGGACGAAGTCGTGGTGGCCGTTGCCGTTCCAGGGGGAGCGGAGGAGGATGGAGGTGGCGCCGGCGATATGGGCGGCTTGGGCATCGGGCCATTTATCGCTGACGATGAAGGATCGTTCGAGGTCGAGGTGCCATTTGAAGCCGGCTTCGACGAGGAGTCCGGCCTTGGGTTTGCGGCATGGGCAGCGGTCGGTTTCGTCGTGGGGGCAGACGAGGATATCGTCGAGGGGCAGTCGTTGGCGGAGCATCGTGTGCATGAGGTCGAGTTCTCGCCGGGATTGGTAGCCGCGGGAGATCCCGGGTTGATTGGTGGTGCAGATCAGGACGAAGCCCGCCGCCTTGAGTCGGCGCAAGGGGGCGAGGGCGTCCGCGTTGATGTGGAATTCATCCAGGGCCAGGGGTGTGACCTGGTGGTTTCTCTCGGTGCGCACGAAGTTCAGGACTCCGTCTCTCTCGAAGAACACAGCTGATTTCATACGATGAGGCTTAAGCAGGGAGCTCGCCAAGTTTTCGGCGAGTGGAAAAAACCCGGAAAATGTGGGGATCCGAGGGGTGGATGATCGGATTTGCGGTCGCAAGAGTGCGAGAAGGGAGTGGACAGGGCTGCCGGGGGGGCGGCAGGAAGGGACAGGATTCGCGGACCTGCAATTGGGGGGGCGGCGGGTGGGGGATTGCACCCAAACGGGGGTGGGTGCGGCCGGGTGCGGTCGGGGCGTTGCTCGGGTGGTCGAGCATTGGCTTGGATACCCTCTCTCGGGGTCCTGGCCGCAGGCCGGGAGGTGCTCCCGGCAGAGTTGGGAGCGATGGTTGCGGCGACCCTTATTGCCAGAGGTCGCGGGCCGAGCGGACGCGGTTATCCATGGAGCGGAGGACGGGCACAGCTCGAGCGATGGCGTTCTTTTCGGTTTGGCCTTTGAAGCTGTCCATGGTGATGCGGAGGGCGGCGACGGGGTCGCCGTTGCGATCTCGCAAGGGGAGGGTGACGGTGACGGTGGAGGCGCCTTTGCCGTAGCCGATGGCGTCTTTGGCGATGACGTCTTGGTCGGTGGGGGAGGCGGGGGTGCCGAGGTCTTCGGGGTTCTTGGCGGCGAGCGCGACGGGGACGCCCCCGTGTTGGGGGACGGCATAGAGTCGCAGGTCGACGAGGCGGGGGAATTTCTCGAGGGCCTCGCGGACGAGCACTTTGGCGAGGTAATCGCGGGGGGTATAGACGATGCGGGTATCGGCGAAGTGGCTGATGGAATCGGACTTGGTCCAGAAGCCGATGTAGCCATCATGGAAGGTGGTGTCGGAGAGGGTGGGGATGACTTCGTTTCCGTTGAGCAGGCAACGGATCTGGTTCCCTCTGCATTCGATGGTCATTTCGTGCCAGACGCCGGAGGGGATATTGATTTCGGGGCCGATGATTTCTCCGCGTTGTCCGTTGACATAGCGGTAGAAGCGGAAGGTGTTGCCCTTGGCGCTGGCGCGGACGACGTAGTAGTTCTTCTCGTCTTGGATACGGAAGGCGATGCCGGCCATTTGCTCGACGGAGCCGGCGGCGGCGCGGAAGCGGGTGGTGAGGGTGAAATCGCCGAAGCGTTCCTGCTCGTAAATGAGCAAGGGAAAGTGTTCGTCGGTGGGGTCCTGGGCGGTTTGGGCCAGGAAGGCGATGCGAGTGTTGGCGCTGGCGCCCGCCGGACCGAGGGCGGTGGGGAGCGTCTCGTGGAGGACCTCCCAGCGGCCAGGGGAACCTTCGCCGGAGACGGTGCTGCGGAAGGCTGGGGGGAGGGGGCCGGGTTTGAACTGGCTGAAGTCCCAGAGCACTTCGGCGGCTTGCGCGGAGAGGGACAGCCCCAGGCCGAGGAGGATGGTCAGAGGGGACCGCATTGGGGGCAAGGTAGCAGAGAGGCGCTGTGGGACAAGCGTTTGTGGGGGGGCGTTGGGATTGCTTGGGCCAGCGGGGTTGGCTGGCGTCGTGGATACAACGCCGGGTTGGGCGCGGTTTGGGGAGGCCGGGGCGGAGGGCGGCAGCGGCTAGGCCAGGATCATGTCGGCGACGGTTTTGCCTGCGGGGATGAAGGGGTGGACGTGTTCGGTGTAGGGGGTGATGACGTCCAGGACGTAGGGTTGGTCGGAGTCGAGCATGCGTTGCATGGCGTCGCGGAGGTCTTTCTTGTGGATGACCCGTTCGCAGGGGACGCCGAATCCTTTGCAGAGGGTGACGTAGTCGGGGTAGATCCGCTTGAGGTTGTCGGGGTCGCCGAGGAAGGTATGGCCGCGGTTGCCGGAGTAGAACTTGTCTTCCCACTGCATGACCATGCCGAGGTGTTGGTTATTGAGGATGACGGCCTTGGCGGCGATTCGTTCGATATGGGCGGTGGCGAGTTCCTGGACATTCATGAGGAAAGAGCCGTCGCCGTCGATATCGACGACTTGGCGGTTGGGGAAGGCGACTTTGGCGCCGAGGGCGGCGGGGTAGCCGAAGCCCATGGCCCCAAGGCCGGCGCTGGTGAGGAACTGGCGGGGTTCCTTGAACTGGTAGAACTGGCCAGCCCACATTTGGTGCTGGCCGACGCCGGTGGTGATGATGGCGTCGCCGCCGGTGAGTTCGAAGAGGAGTTCGATGGCGTGTTGGGGGAGGATGACCTGGCTGGCGTCGCCGCCCATGAGATCGCGGACGTGGTGAGAGCGGAGGACCTCTTCGGTGACATGGTAGTGGAAGGGGGCTTTGGCCTTCCAGGAGGCGATTTGTTGGTGCCAGGCGTCGAAGGTGCGCTGGGGGCGGGCCTTGTCGAGCAACTCGTTGAGGCGTGCCAGGGCATAGCGGATATCGCTGACGACCGGGAGGTTGGCGGGCTTATTCTTGTTGATTTCGGAGGGGTCGATATCGATGTGGACGATGGTGCCGTGTTCGCAGAATTTCTGGACTTTGCCGGTGACGCGGTCATCGAAGCGGACGCCGAAGGCGAGGAGGAGGTCGGCGCCGGGGGCGACGAGTTGGCCGTCTTTGGTAAACTGGCCGCTGACGGCCCAGTTGGCGTAGCCGGCGCCGTGCATGCCGAGCCAGCGGAGGGAGAGGGGATGGTTTTCGGGGAAGGCGCCGCACCCCATGATGGTGGTGGTGACGGGGATTTGGGTGAGTTCGGCAAAGCGGCGGAGCTCATGGGCAGCGCCGGCCGTGATGATGCCGCCGCCGACGTAGAGGACGGGGCGTTCGGCTTTATTAATGAGGCCGATGATTTCGTGGAGGGCGATGTCGTCGGCGTGGCGTTCTGGGTTGTAGCCGCGGATCGAGGGTTCCTTGGGGAAGACGGGGTGGGCTTTGGCCTGTTGGACGTTCTTGGGGATGTCGACGACGACGGGGCCGGGCCGGCCGGTTTGGGCGATATGGAAGGCTTCCTTAACGATGCGGGGGATGTCGTTGATATCGGTGACCAGGTAGCTGTGTTTGACGATGGGGAGGGTGAGGCCGAAGAAGTCGGTTTCCTGGAAGGCGCCTTTGCCGATCATGGCCTGAGGGACCTGGCCCGTGATGGCGACGAGGGGGACGGAGTCCATGTAGGCGTCGGCGATGCCGGAGACGAGGTTGGTGGCGCCGGGGCCGGAGGTAGCCATGCAGACCCCGGCTCGTCCGGTGGCGCGGGCGTAACCGCCAGCGGCGAAGGCCCCGCCCTGCTCGTGGCGGGGGAGCACGGTGCGGATGGTCTTGGAGCGGGTGAGGGCTTGATGGATTTCCATGCTGGCGCCGCCGGGGTAAGCGAAGATGGTGTCCACGCCTTCTCGTTCGAGGCAGGCGACGAGGATTTGGCAGCCAAGCATGGCGGGGCCGACCTCGCTTTTCTCGGGGCTGGCGGGAGCTTTGGACTCGGGGGTTTCGGTGTGCGTGCTCATGGTTTGTCTTGGGGTTGGGGCTGGGGCGGGCGGGAATGAAAAAACCCACGACCGTCGCCAGCCGTGGGTTTTTGTCGAAAAGGGGTGTTAAGTGCGACGAAAACCCGCGGCCGAGTCCCGCAGGACTACTACGACCGCACTCGCGCGAATGTTGTCAGCTCGTCGCATGATTGACGCGCGCAAACTAGCGAGGGGGAGGACGGCGGTCAACCCGAAATCTTCACCCGGAATCTTCAGCCCAGCTTCGCGTTGGTGGGGGGAACGACGGGCCGGGCGTCGCCGGTTCGGGCTGCCGGTCCGGGCTTGCCACCACGGAGCGGGGGTTGGAATCTGGGGCCCATGTCGAACGTCGGGCGTGGTTATGTCGAGGCACGATGGGGACGGGGGCGGCGGGATGGGGGTGAGTTCCTGGTTGTGCTCCTCCGGACGGAATAGGAAGAGACGATGGACCTTCCGGACGAACTGGTGAGGCGGCTGCGGAGGACGCGGCGGGTGGCGGTGTTGACGGGGGCGGGGGTATCGGCGGAGAGCGGGGTGCCGACGTTCCGTGATGCGCAGACGGGTTTCTGGGCGCAGTATCGTCCGGAGGATTTGGCGACGCGGGAAGCGTTTCGGCGCCAGCCGCGGCGGGTGTGGGAGTGGTACCGGATGCGGCGGGGGATGGTGCAGTCGGTGCGGCCGAATGCGGGGCATGTGGCGTTGGCGCAGATGGAGCGCTGGGTGGAGCGTTGCACGGTGGTGACCCAGAATGTGGACGGGCTGCACCAGCGGGCGGGGAGTCGGCGGGTGCTGGAGTTGCACGGGAACATCACGCGGGTGAAGTGCTTCGAGGAGGACACGGTGGTGGAGGGGTGGGAGGAGACGGGGGAGGTGCCGCCGCGGTGTCCGCGCTGTGGGGGTTGGTTGCGGCCGGACGTGGTGTGGTTTGGGGAGGCGTTACCGGAGGGGGTTTGGGCGGAGGCGGAGGCGGAGGCGCGGGAGGCGGAAGTGCTGTTTTCGGTGGGGACATCGAGCGTGGTGTATCCGGCGGCGTCGCTGCCGGAGGTGGCTGCGGATGGGGGGGCGTTGGTCGTGGAGGTGAATGTGGCGCCGACGCCGTTATCGCGGCGGGCGGGGCATGTCCTGGCGGGGTTGGCGGGGGAAGTATTGCCGGCGCTGGTGGCGGCGGTTTGGGGGGAAGAGGGCGCCTGAGCTGGACAACAATGGATGTCCCTTTGGCAAGAAATGGGGAGTTGAACCGGGGGCAGGTCTTTATCAGTGTGGGGCGCGGCTGGCCGTTGGGTGGGCGGGTGCGGGGGGAACGGCGGGCGTTGCGACCTGGGGCTGGCGGAGGCTGGCGGCCGGGCGTTTGAAACATGGAGCGGCTCGATGGGGCCGCGGACGCGAGCATGCATCATGAATCCTGAACTTGAGAAACTGTTAGGAGCGGAGGGGAAGGCCCTGTTGTCACACCAATGTCAGACGATTCCGAAGGAGCGGCTGCATTTGCCGGGCCCGGATTTTGTGGATCGGATCTTTGGGCCGACGGATCGGAGTGCGCAGGTGTTGCGGAGTTTGCAGTGGATGTTCAACACCGGGCGTTTGGCGGGGACGGGGTATTTGTCGATCTTGCCGGTGGACCAGGGGATCGAGCATTCGGCGGGGGCGAGTTTTGCGCCGAACCCTGACTATTTTGATCCGGAGAACATCGTGAAGTTGGCGTTGGAGGGCGGGTGCAACGCGGTGGCGTCGACGTTGGGGGTGTTGGGGGCGGTGTCGCGGCGGTATGCGCATCGGATTCCGTTCCTGGTGAAGTTGAATCACAACGAGCTGATGACGTATCCGAACAAGTTCGACCAGGTGTATTTTGCGCAGGTGGAGCAGGCTTGGGACATGGGGGCGGCGGCGGTGGGGGCGACGATTTACTTCGGGTCGGCGGAGGCGACGCGGCAGATTGTGGAGACGAGCGTGGCGTTTCAGCGGGCGCACGAGTTGGGGATGGCGACGGTTCTGTGGTGTTATTTGCGGAACAACGCGTTCAAGAAGGACAAGGATTACCATGTGGCGGCGGACTTGACGGCGCAGGCGAATCATTTGGGGGTGACGATCGAGGCGGACATTATCAAGCAGAAGCTGCCGGAGTGTAACAACGGGTATGGGGCGTTGGAGAAGTATGGGAAGACGCACAAGTTGGTCTATGAGAGGTTGAGTTCGGATCATCCGATTGACCTGACGCGCTATCAGGTGGCGAACTGCTACATGGGGCGGGCGGGGTTGATCAATTCGGGGGGGGAATCGAAGGGGGCGAGCGACTTCGAGTTGGCGGTGAAGACGGCGGTGGTGAACAAGCGGGCAGGGGGGATGGGGCTGATCTCCGGGCGGAAGGCGTTTCAGCGTCCGATGGGGGAGGGGGTGCGGCTGTTGAATTTGATCCAGGACGTTTATTTGGATCGGGAGATTACGGTAGCCTGACCCTGCTTTACACCTCCGGGGCCGGCTCGTATGGTGCGGGCCGTGCGCAGCGAAGGTCAATCCCGGGTGGTGGTCGGCATGAGCGGCGGCGTCGATTCGTCGGCGGCCGCCCGCTTGCTGTTGGAGCAGGGGTATCAGGTGATTGGGGTGACCTTGAAGTTATGGCCGCAGGATTGTCTGTCGCGGGCGGAGGACAAGTGTTGCGGACCGCAGGCGGTGATGGATGCGCGGGCGGTGTGTCACGGGTTGGGGATACCGTTTTACCTGGTGGACGAGGCGGAGGAGTTTCAGCGGGAGGTGATTGGGTATTTTGCGGCCGAGTATAAGGCGGGGCGGACGCCGAATCCGTGTGTGATGTGCAATGAGCGGTTGAAGTTCGGGTCGTTGTTGCGGCGGGCGCGGGCGTTGGGGGCGGAGCATGTGGCGACGGGGCATTATGCGCGGGTGGATCGGGAGACGCAGTCTGGGCGGGTGTTATTGCGTCGGGGCCGGGATGGGCGGAAGGACCAGAGTTACTTTCTCTTTTCGCTGCGGCAGGAGCAGTTGGGGGCGATGCTATTGCCGTTGGGGGAGATGACCAAGGGGGAGACGCGGGAGGTGGCACGGGGGGCGAGGTTGCGGACGGCGGAGAAGGAGGAGAGCATGGAGATCTGTTTCGTGCCGGACGACGATTACGGGGGGTTTTTGCGGAAGTCGGGGCTGGTGGCGCCACATGCGGGGGAGATTGTGGACGAGGAGGGGAGGGTGTTGGGTCAGCACGAGGGGATTGAGTTCTACACGATCGGGCAGAGGCGGGGTTTGGGGTTGGCATCATCGAGGCCGTTGTATGTGTTGGAGTTGGATCCGGTGAGGAACCGGGTGGTGGTGGGGGACGGGGCGTCCTTGGGGCGGAGCGAGTTTGGGGTGGAGCGCTGCAACTGGATTCCCTTTGACGAGCCGGCGGGGGAGTTGGAGGTGGTGGCGAAGATACGCTACAACCATGCGGGGGTAAGGGCGAGGGTGCGGGCGGATGGGCGTGGGGGTGCGCGGGTGCAGTTGGCGGAGCCGCAGCGGGCGGTGACGCCCGGGCAGGCGTGTGGGTGTTATGAAGGGTACTTGGTGGTGGGGGGCGGGGGGATCGCGCGCGGGTGAGGGGGGCGCTGGAAGAGAGGCTGAGCATGGGACAGGACGTCATTCGGATCGGGGGAGCGCGGGAGCACAATCTGAAGAACCTGACGTTGACCTTGCCGCGGAACCGGTTGGTGGTGATCACGGGGTTAAGCGGTTCCGGGAAGTCGTCCTTGGCCTTCGACACGATTTTTGCGGAGGGTCAGCGCAAGTATGTGGAGTCGCTCTCGGCGTATGCGCGGCAGTTTTTGGATCAGTTGCAGAAGCCGGA
Organism: uncultured Verrucomicrobiota bacterium; assembly: GCA_964629545.1. Lineage (GTDB taxonomy): Bacteria > Verrucomicrobiota > Verrucomicrobiia > Limisphaerales > CAZVRY01 > CAZVRY01. The sequence goes on from CAZVRY010000199.1 coordinate 9,475, forward strand.
CGTGGATTACATCGAGGGGTTGTCGCCGGCGATTGCGATCGAGCAACGGACGGCGGGGGCGAATCCGCGGTCGACGATTGCGACGGCGACGGAGGTTTACGATTATCTGCGGTTGTTGTTCGCGCATGTGGGGCAGCCGCATTGTCCGGAGACGGGGGTGCCGATCACGCGGCAGAGCGCGAGCGACATGGTGGAGGCGATTCTGCGGCTGCCGGAGCGGACGCGGGTGATGGTGTTGGCGCCGGTGGTGGAGGGGCAGAAGGGGGAATTCCGGGATGTGCTGGAGCGGTTGGCGCGGGAGGGTTTTGTGCGGGCGCGGGTGGATGGGGAGATAGTGGAGTTGGGGGGGGCGACGCGGCCGCGGTTGGCGGCGAAGGCGCGGCACGTGATTGAGGTGGTGGTGGACCGGTTGGTGTTGGACGAGAAGGTCCGGGTCCGGTTAGCGGATTCGGTGGAGACGGCATTGAAGTGGGGGGAGGGCCGGGTCTGGGTGTTGCATCAGGCGCCGGGGGTGGAGGGAGCGGGGCAGTGGGGGGAGGAGCGGTATTCGGATCGGATTCACAGTCCGGCGACGGGGCGGAGTTACGACGTGCCGACGCCGAAGCATTTCTCGTTCAACAGTCCGCTGGGGGCGTGTCCGGTGTGTCACGGGTTGGGGCAGAAGCTGGTGTTTGACGAGGGGTTGGTGGTGCCCGAGGTGGAGAAGTCGTTGGAACAGGGGGCGGTGGCGCCGTGGCGGCGCGGGGGGAAGCGGATGATCGTGTATTACAAGGCGATGCTGCGGGCGGTGGCGGCGCATTATGGGCAGGAACTGACGACGCCGTATCGGGCCTTGCCGGAGGCATTTCGGCGCGTGTTGATGCACGGGTCGGGCGAGGTGGAGGTGGAGTTCCACTTTTGGCGGGCGGGGAAGGTGAGCAAGGTGAGGCGTCCCTTTGAGGGGGTGTTGCCGAATTTGGGCCGGTTGTATGGGGAGAGCGAGAGTGAGTTTACGCGCAGTCGATTGAAGGGATTCATGAGTCCGCAGCCGTGCGATGGGTGCCAGGGGCGTCGGCTGAAGCCGGAGATTTTGGCGGTGACGCTGGATGGAGGGGGCGCGGCGCAGCGGGCGGCGGGGATGGAGCCGAAGGCGATGGGGGGACGGGTGGCGCCGGGGTTGAACATTTGGGATGTGTGTTCGTTATCGGTGGATCAGGCGGCGGCGTTTTTCGACCGGTTGCGGTTGTCGGAGCGGGAGCAGAAGATTGCGGGGGAGGCGGTGCGGGAGATTGGGGGGCGATTGCGATTCCTGCGGGAGGTGGGGTTGGGGTATTTGACGTTGGATCGGGAGAGTGGGACGCTGAGCGGGGGGGAGGCGCAGCGGATTCGTTTGGCGACGCAGATTGGGGCGGGGCTGGTGGGGGTCTTGTATATTTTGGATGAGCCGAGCATTGGGTTGCATCAGCGGGACAACGAGCGGTTGCTGAGGACCTTGGAGAGTTTGCGGGATTTAGGGAACACGGTGGTGGTGGTGGAGCACGACGAGGAGACGATTCGGCGGGCGGATTACCTGGTGGATTTGGGGCCGGGGGCGGGGGTGCGCGGGGGCGAGGTGGTGGCGGCGGGGACGGTGGAGGAGGTATTGCGGGTGGGGCGGTCGTTGACGGCGCAGTACTTGTCGGGGCAGTTGTCGGTGCCGTTGCCGCGGGAGCGAGTGCGGCCGTCGGAGGAGGCGGGTTGGTTGGAGGTGGTGGGGGCGCGGGAGAACAACCTGCGGGATTTGCACGTGCGGATTCCGTTGGGGACGTTGACGTGTGTGACGGGGGTGAGCGGATCGGGGAAGAGCACCTTGGTGGACGACATTCTGCGGCGGGCGTTGTTTCGGAAGTTTTACGGGTCCAAGGACCGGCCGGGGGCGCACGACGAGCTGCGGGGCTATGAGAGTTTGGACAAGGTGATCGTGATTGACCAGACCCCGATTGGGCGGACGCCCCGGAGCAATCCGGCGACTTACACGGGGATGTTCAATCACATTCGGGACTTGTTCGCGAGACTGCCGGCGGCGCGGATTCGGGGGTATGGCGCAGGGCGGTTCAGTTTCAATGTGAAGGGGGGGCGGTGCGAGAAGTGCCGGGGGGACGGGTTAATCGAGATCGAGATGCACTTCTTGCCTCCGGTGTATGTGACGTGCGAGGCCTGCGGGGGACGGCGCTACAATCGGGAGACGTTGGAGATCACCTATAAGGGGCTGAACATTGCCGACGTATTGGGGTTGACGGTGGACGAGGCGGTGGCGTTTTTCCGGGCGGTGCCGCCGGTGCACGATGCGTGTGCGACCTTGGCGGAGGTGGGGCTGGGGTATGTGGGGTTGGGTCAGTCGGGGACGACGTTGAGTGGTGGGGAGGCGCAGCGGATCAAGCTGGCGGCGGAGTTGAGTCGGAAGGCGACGGGGCGGGTGTTGTACTTGTTGGACGAGCCGACGACGGGGCTGCATTTCCATGACGTGGCGAAGCTGATGGAGGTGCTCTTCAGGTTGCGGGGGCAGGGGGGCACGTTGGTGGTGATCGAGCACAATCTGGAGGTGATCAAGACGGCGGATTGGATCATTGAT
>CAZVRY010000199.1:12074-12686 GCA_964629545.1 uncultured Verrucomicrobiota bacterium
GTCCCCAGCCCGGCGCTTGGACTCTCTGTGTGGGGGCCGGAAGGGGGAGTTGGGGGGGGATGGATTGTGGCGGAGGGTCCGCCGGAGGTGGTGGCGGCGTGCGCGCGCAGTCACACGGGCCAATTTTTGCGTCGCGCGTTGGGAGGGGCTGCGGGATGATGCGGTCGATGTGTCGTGACGGTCGATGGGGTGCGGGACGTCTGGGCCTGGGATGGCGGCGCTGGGCGTGGGGGTGGGGGTGCGGGCTGGCGATGGTCTGGAGCGTGGCGGGATGGGCGGCGACGCCGGAGGAGACGCAGGCGTTCGAGGTGGCCGCGCGGCAGTTGGAGGATGGGTTATTCGAGCAGGCGGCGGCAGGGTTTGCATCGTTCGTGGGGCAGTTTCCGAATGCCGAGCGGGTGGGGGAGGCTCGGACCTTGGCGGCGCATGCGCAGGCGGGGGGGTTGTTGCAGCGCGGGGATATGGCGGGGGCGGCGGCGGCGTATGCGAAGCTGTTGGCGGAGTACCCCGAGTCGCCGCATCGGGTGGCGGCGCTCTTGGGGGAGGCGACGGCGCGGTTTCGGTTAGGGGAGTACACGAACGTGTTGGCGCTGACGGGGGGGGTTACGGTGC
>CAZVRY010000200.1:0-8371 GCA_964629545.1 uncultured Verrucomicrobiota bacterium
GCCCTCCTCCCCCTCGCCGTCGGTTGCGGCGGCGGCGGCGCCGGCGGCCCCCCCCAAGACGTCGCCGTCGAAGTGGTCCTCGCCCACCCCACCCTTGAAACCGTCGAAGACCTCCTCTCCGCCGTCGGCACCGTCGAAGCCAACGAGCGGGTCGAGCTCAAACCCAAAGCCTCCGGCATCGTCGAAACCATCCACTTCACCGAAGGCCAGCGTATCGCCACCGGCGACATCCTCCTCGCCCTTGATTCCCGCAAGGAACACGCCGTGGTCGCCCAGGCCCGCGCCGAAGAGGACCTCGCCCGCTCCAACCTCGCCCGCGCCCGCACCCTCGCCGGCACCCGCGCCATCTCCGCCCAGGAACTCGACCAACTCGAAAGTCAACTCGCCGTCCGCACCGCCGCCCGCCAACTCCAGGAAGAACAACTCGCCGAACGCACCCTCCACGCCCCCATCGCCGGCACCCTCGGCCCCCGCCTCATCAGCCCAGGCCAATACATCGCCGCCGGCACCCCCATCGGCACCCTCGTCGACGACGCCCAAGTCAAAGTCCACTTCCGCCTCCCCGAACGCCAACTCAGCCGCGTCCGCCTCGGCCAGGAAGGACGCCTCCGCGTCGCCGCCCACCCCCAACGCGTCTTCGCCGGCCCCGTCGACCTCATCGACCCGGAAATCGATCCCAGCACCCGCACCGTCGTCCTCCGCCTCCTCGTCCCCAACCCCGACGCCCTCCTGCGCGCCGGGATGTTCGCCCGGGTCGAACTCGTCGCCAACCGCCGCTCCAACGCCCTCGTCATCCCCGAAGCCGCCCTCGTCCCCTCCCTCGACCGCTTCTCCGTCTTCGTCGACCGCCAAGGCCGCGCCGCCTCCCAACCCGTCAAACTCGGCGTCCGCCTCCCCGGCAAAGTCGAGATCCTCGAAGGCCTCACCCCAGACTCCCAGGTCGTCACCAGCGGCACCCAAAAACTCGTCGAAGGCATGAAACTCGCCGCCGCCCCCTCCCAACCCACCCCCGCCACCGCACCCTCCCCCGCCACCGCCACCACCCAGCCCGACCAAACAGCCCCCTCCGAAGACACCCCCTCGGCGGCCCAACCCAAGTCCTAACCCCCCCGCCTCCCCCCCGCCTCCCCCCCGCCTCGCCCCCGCCAGACCCCGCCAGCCCCCGCCAGCCCCCGCCCCTCTCATGTCCCTCCCAGAACTCTGCGTCCGCCGACCCATCTTCGCGATCATGCTCAACCTGCTGATCGTCCTCTTCGGCGTCGTCGGCTACCTCCGCCTCCCCGTCCGCGAACTCCCCGACGTCGATCCCCCCATCGTCACCATCACCACCCTCTACCGCGGCGCCAGCCCCGAAGTGATGGAAGCCGAAGTCACCGAACGCCTCGAACAGGAAATCAATACCATCCCAGGCATCAAGACCCTCGCCTCCCTCTCCCGCGAGGAGGTCTCCCTCATCACCGTCCGCTTCAACCTCGACCGCCCCGTCGATATCGCCGCCCAGGACGTCCGCGACCGCATCGCCCGCGCCCGCGCCCTCATGCCCGAGGACATCGAAGAACCCATCGTCGCCAAACAAGACGCCAACGCCCAGGAGGTCATGTGGATCGCCCTCTACAGCGACCAGCGCTCCACCCTCGAACTCACCGAGATCGGCGAACGCCAATTCAAGGACCGCCTCCAAACCATCCCCGGCGTCGGCGGCGTCAACTTCGGCGGCGAAAAGCGCCAGGCCATCCGCGTCCGCCTCGACGCCGCCCGCATGGCCGCCCACGACATCACCGCCGGCGACCTCACCCGCGCCTTCCGCGACAACAGCATCGAATTGCCCTCCGGCCGCCTCGAAAACCTCGAACGCGAAATGAGCGTCCGCACCCTCGGCAAACTCAGCCGCCCCGGCGAATTCGAAGACCTCGTCATCGCCCACCGCAACGACGGCCCCATCCGCCTCCGCGAAATCGCCCAGGTCGAACTCGGCGTGGAGGAAGAACGCACCATCGCCCGCTACCAGGGCAAACCCGCCTTCGGCCTCGGCATCGTCAAACAATCCGAAGCCAACGCCGTCGATGTCGCCGACCGCGTCAAAGCGGAGGTCGAGCGCATCCGCCCCAACCTGCCCCCGGACGTCAACGTCACCTACGCCTACGACTCCTCCACCTACGTCCGCCGGGCCATCCTCGAAGTCCAGGAGACCATCTTCATCGCCTTCGTCCTCGTCCTCCTCATCATGCTCGCCTTCCTCCGCAACCTCCGCTCCACCCTCATCCCCATGATCGCCGTCCCCGTCTCCCTCGTCGGCACCTTCCTCATCATGGACCTCTGCGGCTACAGCATCAATATCCTCACCCTCCTCGCCCTCGTCCTCGCCGTCGGCGTCGTCGTCGATGACGCCATCGTGGTCCTCGAAAATATCTTCCGCCATATCGAAGACGGCCTCCCCCCGCTCGAAGCCGCCCTCCGCGGCGTCCGCGAAATCACCACCGCTGTCATCGCCATCACCATCGCCCTCGTCGCCGTTTTCCTCCCCATCGCCTTCCAATCCGGCACCACCGGCGTCCTCTTCCGCGAATTCGCCGTCGCCACCGCCGGCTCCGTCATCATCTCCGCCTTCGTCGCCCTCACCCTCACCCCCACCCTCTGCGCCCGCATCCTCCGCCACGAACCCGAAAAACACGGCCGCCTCTACCAAACCCTCGAACGCTTCTTCCGCGGCATCGAATCCCGCTACAGCCGCACCCTCGAATGGGCCGTCCGACGCAAACTCGTCGTCGTCGCCATCGGCGTCCTTTCCCTCGGCCTCACCTACGGACTCTTCCGCCAACTTCCCCGCGAATTCCTCCCCGACGAAGACAAAGGCTATGTCCTCATGATCATGTTCGCCCCCGAAGGCGCCACCAGCGAATACACGGACCGCTTCGTCCGCCAGGCCGAGTCCATCGCCCAACAATTCCCCGAGGTCGAAAGCATGTTCTCCGCCGTCGCCCTCGCCCGCGGCGCCCCCGGCGAATCCGACTTCGGCATCATGTTCGTCAAACTCAAGGACGGCGACCGACGCTCCGCCCTTGCCCTCGCCCGCCCCGGCGCCCCCGCCTCCATGTTCATGCGCCTCATCGGCGAAATCCACGGCGCCCAGGCCATCACCATCCTCCCCAAAGCCACCGACTTCGGGGAACAATTCCAACTCGTCCTCCAAGGACCCGACCTCGAACGCCTCCAGGATGTCGCCAACACGGTCCGCACTGAACTCGCCCAGGCCGGCATCCTCGCCCAACCCCGCATCAACCTGAACTTCGAACAACCCCAACTCGCCGTCCGCCTCGACCGCGACCTCGCGGCCAGCCTCGGCGTCAGCGTCCGCGAAGCCTCCGAAGCCCTCCAACTCCTCTGGGGCGGCCTCGACCTCGCCCGCTATAACCTCAAAGGCAAAGAATACAAGGTCATCGCCCAACTCGAACGCGAACACCGCCTCGTCCCCACCACCCTCCAGGATATCTACGTCCGCGGCGCCAACGGCGCCCTCCTCCCCGCGGCCAACGTCCTCCTCACCCAGGAACAAGGCTCCCCCAACGCCATCAACCGCTTCGCCCGCCAACGCGCCGTCACGATCGCCGGCCAGGTCCAAGGCCTCCCGCTCGGACGCGCCATCGAACAAACCGAAACCATGCTCCAACGCCTCCTCCCCCCAGAATTCTCCTACCGCTGGACCGGCGAGGCCGACGAAATCAAAGAAGGCTCCTCCGAGGCCCTCAAAGTCATGATCCTCGCCGTCCTCGTCGTCTACATGATCCTCGCCGCCCAGTTCGAAAGCCTCCGCCACCCCTTCACCATCATGGTCGCACTCCCCCTCGCCCTCCTCGGCGCCTTCGGCGGCCTCTGGACCCTCAGCCTCATCAACAATATCGCCGTCATCAAAGAATACGCCCCCCTCGACCAACTCCCCAAACCCCTCGCCTGGCTCACGACCCACCTCCCCGAAATCCCGGCCATGACCCTCAACGTCTATAGCCTCATCGGCATCGTCCTCCTCCTCGGCCTCGTCACCAAAAACTCCATCCTCCTCGTCGAATTCGCCAACCAACGCGTCGCCGCCGGCCTCGACCCCACCCGCGCCATGCTCGAAGCCGGACGCATCCGCCTCCGCCCCATCCTCATGACCGCCTTCGCCACCATCATGGGCATCCTCCCCGTCGCCCTCGGCCTCGGCCAAGCCGCCGGCAGCCGACGCCCCCTCGGCGTCGCCGTCGTCTGCGGCATGCTCACCTCCACCTTCCTCACCCTCCTCCTTGTCCCCGTCGTCTACATCCTCATCGCCCCCAAATCCAGACCCGCCCCAGCCCCATCCTTCGCACCCCACTCTCCTCCCCCCGATCTCCCAGCTCCCACCTCCTATCCCCTGTCTCCAAGCTGAGGGTCTAGCGAGGCGTGACCTCAGACCCGCTCCGGCCCCCATTTTCGTGCAACGCGCCTTCGCCGTCTGGACCCCAATTTCCACGCCTCGCTCTGTAGAATCCTTGCCGGCAGGAGGGACGGGACGAGAACTTGACTCGACTTGATCAAGTTCTGGGCGGCAAGGATTCTGGGCAGAATAACCCCAAGTTCCTTTTGCACAGTCCCTAAAGTCGCCGCCTCCCCCCGCCGATACGCCACGTGGTCAATCCGGTTGGGGCCCGCTGTCACGGCCCCAGGATTCACCACTCTCCATCATGAAATTGAGCGTCGGTCAGCGGTTGGCCGTCGGCTTCCTCGCCGGCGGGTGCATCACAGTGTGTGTCGGGCTGATCGGCTGGTGGGAACTCCGCCAGGCCTCCCGCAGCCAGCAACAAGTGGCCGCCCTCGCCCAGCTCCACCAAACCCTCCTCCTCCGGCAGGTCGATCATCTCCACTGGACCCACCAGGCCGGCGCCTTCCTCCGCGACCCCTCCATCCAGACGGTCCCCGTCCACCAGGACGGCAAGACCTGCAACTTCGGCACGTGGTTCTACGGCGAAGGCCCCGCCGTCCTCACCAACCTCGTCCCCGAGGCCCTCCCCGTGCTCAAGGCCCTCGAACAGCCTCACCTCGCACTCCACCAGACCGCCCCCCAACTCGACCGCCTCCTGGCCCAGGGCCCCGAAGGCCGCGCCCAAGCCGCTGACCTCTTCAAGACCCAAACCTGCGCCCACCTCGCCAAGCTCCTGGAACCCTATAACCAACTCGTCAGCCTCGTCGCCCGCGCCTCCGACACCCAAATCACCCGCAGCGAACGACAGGTCTCCCGCGCCCTCTGGATCATCGCCGGCGCCACCCTCGCCAGCATCGCCCTCGCCCTCGCCGGCACCTTCTTCCTCGGACGCCGCCTCTCGTCCCGACTCCAACGGCTCACCCAGATGCTCATGGCCGGCGCCGAGGAGACCAACCTCACCGCCGGTCACATCACCAGCGCCAGCCACTCCCTGGCCGAAGGCTCAAGCAGCCAGGCCGCCTCCCTCGAGGAAACCAGTGCCTCACTCGAGGAAATGTCCAGCATGACCCGCCGCAACTCCGATAACGCCCAGAGCGCCAAACTCCTCGCCGCCCAGGCCCGCGCCGCCGCCGAACGCGGCGCCACCGGCATGACCCGCCTCAATGACGCCATGAACGGCATCAAGTCCGGCAGCGATAACATCGCCAAAATCATCAAGACCATCGACGAAATCGCCTTCCAAACCAATATCCTCGCCCTCAACGCCGCCGTCGAAGCCGCCCGCGCCGGCGAGGCCGGCATGGGCTTCGCCGTCGTCGCCGACGAGGTCCGCAACCTCGCCCAACGCAGCGCCCAGGCCGCCAAAGAAACCGCCGAGAAAATCGAAGACTCCATCGCCCGCAGCAACCAGGCCGTCGACATCACCAACCAAGTCGCCTCCGGCCTCGCCGAAATCACCACCAAAGCCCGCGAAGTCGATGACCTCGTCGCCCAAATCGCCTCCGCCACCCAGGAACAAAGCCAGGGCATCTCCCAACTCAACGAGGCCGTCAGCCAAATGGACCGCGTCACCCAATCCACCGCCGCCAGCGCCGAAGAAACCGCCGGCGCCGCCCGCGAACTCAATGGCCAGGCCACCCACCTCAAATCCGCTATCGGCGAACTGGTCGTCCTCCTCGAGGGCGGCTCCACCGACCCCCAACCTCCCCACCCCGCCGAACCCGCCCCCGCCACCCCCCCTCACCACACCCCCTCCACCTTCGCCGACTTCACCCCCACCTCCCCGTCCCGACGCCCGGCCAGCCCCGAACCTTGGCCGGAAATGGACGCTCCCCCCACCCCAGCCGCCCGCCCAGCCTCCCCCGCGCCCGGCGGCCCCCTCATCCGCTGGGACCCCACCCGCATGAGCACCGGGAACGATACCATCGATGCCCAACACCAGGAACTCATCGAGATGATCAACCGCCTCCATGACGCCTGCCGCCAAGGCAAAGCCAAAGAAGAACTCCGCGAGATGATCAGCTTCCTCCAGGATTACACCGTCCGCCATTTCTCCTTCGAGGAAGGGGTCATGGAACAACACCAGTGCCCCTCCCGCAACGCCAACCGCGCCGCTCACCAGGAGTTCCTCAAACGCTTCACCGACCTCGTCCAAGCCTTCGACCAAGGCCTCGATACCAGCGTCCTCGTCGACCTCAAAGACCTCACCTCCCGCTGGCTCACCAGCCATATCTGCGGCATCGACGCCAAACTAAAGACCTGCACCGGCAGCGGCTCGTGCCCCTCCCGCATCCCCACCCTGCGCCCCAGCCACGGCAATGGCAATGGCCACGGCCACGGCAATGGCCACTCCTCCCCCATCACCCCCTCCACCGGAAGCAGGAACGATCTCACCTTCTAACCCCCACCCCGCCATGAAACTCAGCACTAAACTCATCGTCTGGCTGGTCCCAGCCCTCCTCTTCCTCTACGGCGCCTCCCAACTCTGGCAACAACTCCACTCCCAGGCCCTCCTCGCCCAGGCCGGCTCCCAAACCCTCCAACGCCTCGACGCCACCGCCCTCCAAAACGCCCATAACGTCCAACAATGCGCCGATGCCGCCATCATCGACGCCATGGCCGAGGGCGACATGGACAAACTCGCCGCCGCCATGACCAAATTCCGCAACGTCGACGGCCTCCTCGAATTCTCCGTCGTCGGCGAACGCGGCGCCGTCACCTATTCCTCGCACCCCGAATTCCTCAAACGAACCCTCGACCCTGAAGCCAAGACCCGGCTGTTCGCCCACCCCGAACGCTTCACGATCGAGGAACCCAACGCCACCGCCGTCTACCAACCCCTCGTCGCCGCCAAAGCCTGCATCGAATGCCACACCGATTGGAAGGAAGATGCCGTCATCGGCGGCACCCTCGTCCGCTTCTCCAACCAGTCCCTCCGCGATGCCAAGGCCGCCTGGGCCGCCTCCTTCGCCACCGTCAAACGCTCCAACGTCCGCAACTCCCTGGTCACGCTCGTCACCCTCGCCACCCTCGTCATTGCCCTCAGCCTCTCCGTCACCCGCCGCCTCATCGCCTCCCCGCTCGCCCGCATCACCCGCATCCTCGAGTCCGACTGCCAACAGGTCCACCTCGCCTCCGCCCAAACCGCCTCCGTCAGCCAAAGCATCGCCGACGGCGCCAGCCAACAGGCCGCCTCCCTCGAAGAAGCCAGCGCCTCCCTCTCCGAAATGTCCAGCATGACCCGCCGCAGCGCCGAAAACGCCGAAAGCGCCCGCACCCTCACCGCCAACGCCCGCAAAGCCGCCGACCACGGCAAAACCGACATGGAAGAAATGAGCCGCGCCATGGCCGATATCAAGTCCGCCAGCGATAACATCGCGCGCATCATCAAAACCATCGACGAAATCGCCTTCCAAACCAACCTCCTCGCCCTCAACGCCGCCGTCGAAGCCGCCCGCGCCGGCGAAGCCGGCATGGGCTTCGCCGTCGTCGCCGACGAGGTCCGCAACCTCGCCCGCCGCAGCGCCGACGCCGCCCGCGAAACCGCCACCCGCATCGAAGATTGCATCCACCGCAGCGAACGCGGCGTCCAGATCAGCGCCCGCGTCGGCGCCAGCCTCGAGGACATCGCCACCCAGGCCCGCCAAGTCGACGAACTCGTCAATGAAATCGCCGCCGGCGTCCGTGAACAAGACCTCGGCATCTCCCAACTCACCCAGGCCGTCCAACAAATGGATGGCGTGACCCAAAACAACGCCGCCCGCGCCGAAGAAAACGCTACCGCCGCCCGCGAACTCCGCCACCAAGCCGACGAACTGCGCCACGCCATCGACGACCTCTTCGCCCTCGTCGAAGGCCCCCGGGCCGCCCCGGGGCCGCGGGGGGCCGGGGGGGGGGGGGGGGGGGGGGGGGGGGGGGGGGGGGGGGGGGGGG
>CAZVRY010000200.1:8381-12532 GCA_964629545.1 uncultured Verrucomicrobiota bacterium
CCCCCACCAACGGGAAACCCACCCGCCCATCCCGGCTCGCTCGCACCCCCATCTCCCGCCCCTCCCACCCTCAACCCGAACTCCAACTCCGCTGACCCACATCATCATTCATAATTCCTAATTCATAATTCCCCGTGACGCCCCGTCCCCACGGCACTACCGTTCCCCCATGGTCCGCCGCCGCGACCCATGAACCCGCTCCTCCCATCCACCGCGGCGGTCACCCTCCTCCCAGCGGCCATCCTCCCCCTCCTCATCGCCGCCTTCCTCGCCCTCCGCATCCTCCGCGGCAGCCGTCTCCCCGCCAATCTCCTCCTCCTCGGCGCCATGACCTGCCTGGCTGCCTTCGCCCTCCTCTCCTTCGGCGAACACAGCCTCCTCCAAGAACACAGCCTCGCCTGCATCTACCTCCAATCCCCCCTCCTTAGCCTCGCCACCGTCTTCCTCATCCAGTTCACCTACCACTTCCCCTCACGCTGGGAGGCCCGCCGACTCGAAAGCCGCCTCGCCCTCGCCACCTCCAGCACCGCCGCCGCCTGGGAAGCCGCCTTCGCCTGGAACCGCCTCCAATCCCTCTGGAACGATGGCCTCGTCTTCTGGCGATCACCCTGGATGGACGCCGTCCAAACCGCCGGCTTCGCCTGGGGCGCCCTCGTCCTGCTCCGGCAAGCCCAGCGCTTCCGCCGCGAGGCCCGCCAAGCCGCCCACGCCGGCTTCGCTCATGCCCTTTCTCCGGCCCACCGCCGATCCCGCGCCGCCCTCACCACCGCCCTCGTCCTCGCCCTCGCCGCTACCCTCGCCTGGCTGGTCGAGTTCCAACCGCTCGGCCTCCCCGCCACCTGGCGCCCCTTCCTCCTCTCCGAGGGCATGCTCCTCCTCCTCCTGCTCTTCGCCCTCATCTACCTCAACCAACAGCCGGAAATCACCAGTATCCTGGTCAAACTCCTCGGCCTCAGCCTCGCCGCCATCCTCCTTGCCCTCAACCTCGCCGTCGGTATCACCACCCGCGTCTACCAATCCGTCTACACTTCTCGCCCCCCAGGATTCCAGCCCTGGCTGCCCCCTTCCGTCCAAACCCCTCAAACCCTCCGCTTCCTCCCCCAACCCAACGGCGGTTACCTCCTCAAACGCCTCACCCTGCGGTGGATCAACCCCACCGCCCCACCCCACCCCCCCTCCGCCTTCACCACCGGCGCCCTCCCCGTCTCCCTCGAGTTCCCTTTCCGATTCTTCGACCGCGAATGGACCCGCCTCCACCTCGGCCAACAAGGGTACATCGCCTTCGGACGCGACCCCAGCCCCGACGGCTTCCGCGCCTACTACGGCCTTACCCCGGCCATCGTCGCCTACCTCGCCCACTTCGCCCCCGTCGCCTCCACCAATGGCATCGGCATCGTCATCCAATCCAACCCCCAGGAAGCCGTCTTCACCTGGCTCAACCTCCAACTCCCCCAGCGCCCGGGCCCGTGCACCCTGCAAGTCGTCCTCCGCCGCGACGGTTCCTTCGACCTCTCCTATGCCTCCATCCCCAGCCCAACCCCGCCACGCTGGACCGATGCCCCGCACGACGGCTGGCTCGTGGCCGTCCTCTCCGGCGCCACGCGAACCCCTCCCGCACAGGTCCGCTTTGCCGCCGCTCCGCCCCAAGACACCCTCACCGTCGGCCCCGGCGGCCTCGTTCAGGATCATATCTTCCAAACCCGCCAGCACCTCGCCCAACTCTCCCGCCCGCTCTGCTCCCTCGTCCTCCTCTCCACCCTCGTCGCCCTTCTCCTCCTCCCCTTCATCCTTAACCCCACCCTCGTCCGCCCCCTCAACGACCTCGTCGAAGCCGCCCGCCGCGTCAACGGCGGTCTCCTCGATGACCCCGCCCCTCTCCATCACCAGGACGAAATCGGCTTCCTCGCCCAAACGTTCAACGCCATGATGCGCCGCCTCCGCACGACCCCACCCCAAAAGCCCCCTCCCCCGCCCACCGACCCACCGACCCAGTGACTCGATTTATGATTTATGATTTATGATTTATGATTTCCTGCGTCGCGGACGCATTGACCTGCTCGCTCGCGGTTGCGGGTTGTGGATCGGTCATTCGCCCACTGCCCCACTGCCCCACTGACCTACTGCCCCACTGACCTACTGCCTTACTGCCTGGCCCCACGACCTCACTGCCCCGCTCCCCTCATGACTCACCCCCACCTCGCCCCCCGGCCATCCTCTCTTCGTTTCTGGTCATCGGTCCTCGGCCTCCTCCTGCCCCTCCTCGCCCCCACACTCGCCGCCGCCACCACCCCCGCCCGCACCATCCTCTCCCTGAACGGACCCTGGGAATTCCAGCGCGACGGCGCCGCCTCCAACGACTGGAAAACCGTCACCCTCCCCGCCAGCTTCGAATCCCACGAAGGCACCGACTTCAACGGCATCGGCTGCTACCGTCGGTCCATCACCCCACCCCCCATCCCCCCACAACACCGGCTCCTCCTCCACTTCCAGGCCGCCGCGACCGACGCCGAGGTCTGGTGCAACGAGCAATACCTCGGCGCCCACTCCGGCGGATGGACCCCCTTCCGCTTCGACCTCACCGACCTCGCCCGCCAACTTCCCGCCGGACACTCCCTCGCCCTCAAAGTCCGCCTCGACGAAAAGGTCGGCCACAATACCCAAGGCTTCCTCCCCATCATCGCCCCACACTTCGGCGGCCTCTGGCAGGACATCCAACTCCTCGTCGTTCCCGAAACCTACCTCGACGACCTCCATGTCCTCGCCTCCGGCAACCCCCAAACCGCACAACTCACGGTCGAAATCCCCATCCTCGGCCCCCAAGCCCGACACCCCGTCCCCCCCACCCTCCGCTACCGCCTCCGCGGCGCCCGAAGTTGGCAAGCGTCCACCCCAGTCACCACCCCACTCCCCCCCACCCCATACCACCCCGCTCCCCGCTGGCAACTCACCCTCCCGATCCCTCAGCCCAAACTCTGGTGGCCCGAACTGCCCCACCTCTACGAAATCGAACTCACCTCCGCCACCCAACCCCAAGACCGTATCCTCACCCGCACCGGCTTCCGCCGCGTCGAAGCCCGCGGCACCGCCCTCTTCCTCAACGACCGCCCCCTCTCCGTCCGCGGCCTCCTCAACTGGGGCTACAGCCCCCCCCAAACCGATCCCAACCCCGGCGAACCCTGGTGGCGCCACGAACTCGAATTTGCCCGCGCCCGCGGCTTCAACCTCATGAAGTTCTGCCTCTGGATCCCCCCACGCCGCTACCTCGAACTCGCCGACGAACTCGGCCTGCTCACCTGGATGGAATACCCCACCTGGCACCCCACCATGACCCGCCAGTTCCTCGCACCCCTCCAACGCGAATTCGCCGAATTCCACGCCTACGACCGCAACCACCCCTCCATCCTCTTCCGCAGCCTCACCTGCGAAACCGGCTCCGGCGCCGAACTCGAAGTCATCCAAACCCTCTACGACCAAGCCCACGCCATGATCCCAGGCGCCCTCGTCGAAGACGACTCGAGCTGGATCCAGTGGAACCGCGTCCACGACTTCTACGACGACCATCCCTACGGCAACAACCATACCTGGGTCAAAACCCTCGCCGGCCTTAACCAATACATCGCCGAACGCACCCCCAAACCCCTCCTCCTCGGCGAAGCCATCGCCGCCGACACCTGGGTCCTCAGCCCACCCCTCCTCCATCACACCGGCACCAACCGCCCCTTCTGGTTCCCACTCCAAATCGACGACCAACCGCGCTGGCTCGCCGAAGCCGCCGCCGCCGCCAACCAGACCGTCCACCCCGCCCAACTCCACGCCGACTCCCTCCGCTACGGCCTCCTCATGCGCAAATTCCAAATCGAAACCTTCCGCCGCGAAGTCCCCCACGGCGGCTACGTCGTCAGCGTCATCCGCGATATCCCCAACGCCGCCATGGGCCTCCTCGATCACCTCGGCCAACCCAAATGGACCCCCAACGACTGGTCCTGGCACCGCGATACCATGATCCTCCTCGCCACCACCAACGACCACCGCGCCTTCCTCGGCGGAGACACCCTCCACCCCAACCTCCTCCTCAGCCACTTCGGCCCTCACCCCCTCCGCCAACCCAAACTCACCCTCACCCTCGAATACCCCCACCGCCCCCACCCACC
>CAZVRY010000201.1:0-12488 GCA_964629545.1 uncultured Verrucomicrobiota bacterium
CGCAGAGCCGCAGAGTTCGCAGAGAAGAACCGCTTCAATCCGAACTCCAAAGTCCTGAGGGGCCCCCAGATCCACGCAGATTTCAGTCTCCCCAATCAAATCCTAAATCTTAAATCCTAAGTCCTAAATCCCCGCCCCCCCTCTGCGCCTCTGCGCCTCTGTGGGAGCCAAACCAAACCGGTCATCCGTTGCTAACCCCCTCCCATTGGCGGAGCGGTTCTTGGCGACTGCTCATCACACTGTGCTCGTTGGGGGCTCCCGCAGAGGCGCGGAGGCGCAGAGGTCAATGCCTTCATCCAATCTCCGAACTGCGAACCTACCGCTAATAAACGCTAATTGCCGCTAATCCAAGTCGATCCGCACCCTCCCTCCATCAGCGTCGATAAGCGGCCATCAGCGGTAAAAACCCGCCCGCCTCTGCGCCTCTGCGCCTCTGTGGGAGCCAAAACAAACCGGTCACCCTTCGCTGACACCCTCCCACTGGCGGCGCGGTTCTTGGGGAGTGCTCATCACACTGTGCTCGTTGGGGTCTCCCACAGAGGCGCGGAGGCGCGGAGATCACTGCCCTCAGCCAAGTTCCGAACTCCGAACCCCGAAGCTACCGCTAATAAACGCTAATTGCCGCTAATCCAAGTCGATCCGCACCCACCCTCCATCAGCGTCCATTAGCGGCCATCAGCGGTAAAAACCCGCCCGCCTCTGTGCCTCCGCGCCTCTGTGGGAGCCAAACCAAACCGGTCATCCGTTGCTAACCCCCTCCCATCGGCGGAGCGGTTCTTGGCGACTGCGTGTCACACTGCGCTCGTTGGGGTCTCTCGCAGAGCCGCAGAGTTCGCAGAGAAGAACCGCTTCAATCCGAACTCCAAAGTCCTGAGGGGCCCCCAGATCCACGCAGATTTCAGTCTCCCCAATCAAATCCTAAATCTTAAATCCTAAGTCCTAAATCCCCCCCCCGCTCTGCGCCTCTGTGGTGAACCCCGCCAGACCGGTCACCCGCGCCGACACTTCGTGCCGGTCGATTCGCACTCGAAGAATCGACGGGCGGTGTGCGGGGTACGCACTTCATGCCATGCCTGTCGGACAAATGGACCCGCGGACTTGGATCAGCCCGCAGATCACCCAGATGGACGCAGCAGACCTGCTCGAGCGCTCAAGGCGCCTCTCGCTCGTCCGGGGGGCGGGGATCAACCCATCCCACACACCCGCGCGTCATCCGAAAAATTGGTTTCATGGCGGCCCAGCCTGCCGTTCACCCGTCGTACCGAACCGCTCGGCGGAGGTGGCGACCCGCGCAGATCACCGTCGTTTGCATCGTCTTCGGGTTCAGCGCACTCACAGTTCGTTGGCCAGCGCCGCCGGCAGGTAATTCCGACTCTTGTTCAAGACCGCGGCGAGGGCCGTCGCGCCTGATTCGGCCAGGATCGTCTTCGCCTTCTGGGCGCGTTCTTGCGGCGTCTTGCCGGCCTCAACCACCATCATCACGATGTCCATGTAACGGGCTAGCCGTGCGGTGATGGTCGTTTGAGCCACCGGCGGCATATCGAAAATGATGTAGTCGTAATCGCTGGCTTTGAGTCGGGGGACGATCTTGGCGAAGCGCCGCGGCAGCGCCTTGGGCAATTCGTCATGATTAAGATTGGGCTCGTGCACCGTAGCGAGGTAGAGGTTCTCATGGACCAGCGCCGAACTGCGGTCCTCCGGTTTCAGGACCTCGCTCAGGCCGGTGCACAGTTTGCCGTGGGAGAACGGATGGGCGGCGCCTTGTTCGCCGTTCATGTCGACCAGGAGCACGTTGCCATCGCCGGTTTCGGAGAATGAAGCGGCCAGGCCCATGGCCAGGGTGCTGACTCCGGCGCCGGCGCGGCAACTGGTCAGAGCGACGAGTTTCGGTTTATGCGTGAGCTTATTGAGATCGAAGTGCGTGATGAGACGGTCGCGGAGGGCTTCGCAATAGGGATGGAGGGGGTGCCCGTGCTCCCAGGGTTGAGGGGTGCCGTTGGCGGTGGCGACGGCTTGGGACTCGCCGTTCTTCGAGGGAAGGGCTGCCTTGGGGACAGACTTGGCCAGATCGGGGATATTGAGGAACTGCGGAACCCGGAGATGCCGTTCGATGTCCTGGCCCGACCGGAAGGCGCGGTGGAGGAGCAAATCGAGCAAGAGAGCGAGGCCGATGCCCAAGCCGAACCCGCTGGCGAAAATTGCCCCGCACATCTTCATGAGCTTCTTCGTGTCGCGCGCGGGCGGTGTAGCGCTCTGGACGATGCCAATGTTGCGCACCCCTTCCATACCGCCAGACTGGTTGACCTGATCGGCGGCAGCGGCGTAATAGCGGTAGGCGATTTCGGCCACGTCCCGCTCTCGTTGGAGCCGGATGACTTCGGGTTCGATGTTGACGAGTTGGGATGCCTTGGCCTGCACGTTGGTCAGGGCCTCGCGCATCGATGCCAGGCGAGCCTGCAACGCGGGCACACGGAGCGGCTCGAAAGCCGGAGTAGAAGGCCCCTGCTCCGTGGTGGAAACGACCGGGAGGACGGCAGTGACAATGGAGGGAAACTCCGTTTCCAACTCGAGCTTCCGGCTAGTCGCACTGGCCAGCTCATTACTCAGTTGGACGAGGCGCGGGTGAGCGCCGGTGTACTGGCCCAGGAGCTGTGCTTCCAACTTATTCAGATCGTCGACCTGCTTCAGGACATTGGCGTAAAGCGTGAGTTTGTCCTTGGGGATAGGAGCGGCGGCAGGCTGGTTGGTCGCGCCGGCCGGGGTGTTCGTGGAGGCGCCCGCGAGGTCGGGGGCGCCAGGGGCGACCGCATTCGTGGCGGCGACGCCAGTGCGGGAAGGGCTCCCGGCAAGGACCTCGAATTCCGCCAATTGCGCCTCCGCCGTGGTGATCTCGGTGGTGAGGCGGCTGATCTGCTCCGCGTAGCTGCGCTTGGACTCCTCGACGCTGATGATGCCGAAATTGGTTCGCATCTGGTTCAGACGGGACTCGGCCTCGAGCATTTTGTTCTTAAAATCATCCCGGCGGAGTTGATACGTCGAATCCATTACCCCGACTCCCTGGTAGATCATCGCGTGCCGCTTGATGTAGGTGTCAATCAAACGGTTCAGGACTGTGGGAACCACCGTCGGATCTGAATGCCGGAACTGAACCCGGATGACATCGCTCCGCGGGGCCACCTGAACCGTTAACCCCTGACGAATGACGAACCCCGCGTCGTTGGTGTTCGCCGTCCCCCCCGCTTTCACCAGCAACCTCTCGGCAATCCCCTGATCCGCAACCTGGGTGGCTAGGTCAAGGCTGGTCAGGATGGCCACCTGCGAGTTCATGATGTTGTCACCCCGCGCATCCGGCGACTTAACGGTCGTATCGGCAGCGGTCGTCGGGTTTAGGGGTTTGGTCTCCAGAACGTAGCGAATCAGGAGCTGCGCCTCTGACACGTAGATCGGAGGGACGAGGAAATACGCTCCGGCAGCCCCCAGCACCCCCAAGACCGTGCAGATGACGACGAGCCACTTGTGATGGAACAGGGCGGAGAGGATGTCCTGAACGTTGAGTCCGCCCTGCTTGGGGGGTTCGCCGTTGGGGGAAGAGATGTTGATGGGGTCCTGCAAGGTCGGTGAGTGGTCGGTTGTCAGTGAGTCAGTGGTCAGTGAGTCAGTGGTCGGTGAGTCAGTGGGTCAGTGGGGCAGTGAGTCAGTGGGTCGGTGGGGCAGTTGGTCAGGAAGTCAGTGGTCAGGGAGTCGGTGAGTTAATCGGGCGGTGGCGTTTACGGGTATATCGGTTTAGGACAGATGGGGGTATAGCAATTGGCCTGCCAAACGCAGTAACGGCATGGGGAGCAGGCGGAAAACTCGGTTGATCGGGCCGTTGGCACGGTCTTTCACTTCGACGACTTGACGCCGTCGCAGGTCGTAGCGGACGTAACGCAGCGGCATCTCGGTCGTGCCCAACTCCAGCTTGAACCGCCGCAGCCCGTCGTCGTCCAGGCTGGTCCGGCCGAAGTCCATCGTGCGGAACCCGGAGCGGGCGCTGTCCCGGATCATCGTCCAATGCAGCAAGTGACTGGGGCGCAAGGCATTAAACGCCATATCGAATCCGCCAAACTTATACACAATATCCGTGGAAGTATGCAAGTACAGCGCGCCAGCGATGGCCTGTCCCTGGTGCCACGCCAGGGCGACCAAGCCGTGCCCTTTCTCGACCACGTCCGTGCCGATTCGTTCGAAGAATCGCCACGGCTGCGGCGGGGAGCCCTGCCGTTTCCGCGTCAGACAGTGAATCCGATAATATTCCCGCACGGCGGCGAGACTGCGGGCGGTCTCGACCGTAACCCCGGCCTTCTCCGCCTTGCGCACGTTGCGTCGTAACCCCCGATCCAGCCCCCGGAACAGGGCGTCTTCCCCCACCGTGAGATCGAGCACGTGCCGATGGTAGCTGACGGACGTGGGCAGATCGGTCCATTCGGAAGGTATGCCTCTGATTTCCAGATATTTCCAGCCGCGCCGGGTGCCTTCGCGCACGGCCTGCTCCCAGAACCGGTCGAACGAGGCGCGGTCGGGGCAAAGGGGCGGGGCCAGATCCGAGAAGGCCACGCTGACCCCCCGTCGACCCGTGAGCCAACTGCGGACTTCCATGAAGAGGAGCCCGCCGCGCACCGCCCCAGGTCGCGGCGACGAGGCTTTCCCTCCCCCCCCCTTTTCGTCCTGGATGTCCTCCCTCGCCGCATCCTCTTGACCGCGAAGCATCTCTCTGGATGGGGAGAGGGAACGAGGGAGAGGTGCCATTCCACCCCCCGGGCTGTCTGCCATGGCTTCCTGCAGGTACCGCGCCCCTTCTTCATCCCCGATCCAGACCGGTTGGTGCCCGTAAGTATCCCGCAACAACCGAAGCCAGGGGCTGGTGTGAAAGAAAGTGTGAGTTGAGAACTGGGAGACGTAGTCGTCCCAACCTAGATTTAGGATTTCTGATTTATGATTTATGATTTTATGGGGTAGCGCTGGGGCTTGGGGTGAGATCGGGGCGGGGGGGGGGGGATTGGAGATTGGAGATTGGAGAGCGGAGTTCGGCGTTCGGAGATCGGGGTTCGGAGATCGGAGTTCGGGGTTCGGAGATCGGGGTTCGGAGATCGGGGTTTGGGGTTCGGAATTTGGAGCCGGGATCTCGGGGAACTGCGTCCCCCCACCGGATTGCGGATTGAAGCCCGTGTCCTCCGCGCCCTCTGCGGTGAGCAAAAACAAACCGGTCACCCCCGGCGGATGCCCTCCCATCGGCGGAGCGGTCGTTGAACACAGCCCCTCTTCATGCAGTCGCTCGTTTCGCGCAGAGCCGCAGAGTTCGCTAGAGCCGATCTCCGATCTCCGATCTCCGATCTCCGATGCCAGGCATCGCGGGCGACCGACCTGGAAGGCGGCACTCATGGGATTGGGCACTGACTGCACCCTTTGCGATCCATGCCCAAGAGTCAAGCCCTCGGAGACCACCGAGCCGTTCCTTCGCGAACCCCCTGCTCTCTCCATGTCCCGGTCCCAAGCCACATCCGGTGGGGCGAGGCTCCCGACGAGCCGCCCTGTCGCAGGCCCTAGACGGCGCGCGGGTAGACTCCCACCTGACTTGAATGGCTGGCCAGGATCCATGTTTATTGGGCAGCAACTCTCATTTTGGATGAAGGAGTTCCCCTCTCCCTTTCTCCCTCTCCCCAACCCCTTTCCATCGCTTCGCTTGCAAGGGTTGGGGAGAGGGATGGGGTGAGGGGCCGTCCAAGTCTCCAAATGAGGCTTGCTGTTCATTGGGCAGTTCGACGTGCCGCACCCATCTGCAACATCTTCTCCTACAAAGAATTGGAAATAGAAGAGACGACCCAACCGATCAGATCACTCTTACACAAATCATAAATCATAAATCATAAGTCATAAATCACGAATTACGCCTCTGCGACACACGCCTTCAATTCACTCACCACCTTCTCGATCTGCTCGGCGGTCAACTCCGGGAACATCGGCAGGGAGAGGAATTCCTCCGCGCAACGTTCGGCGACGGGGAACGAGCCGCGGCCCAGCCCGAGCGAGGCGTAGGCCTCCTGGAGGTGGATGGGGACGGGGTAATGGATGGCGCAATTGACGCCGCGCTGAGCCATGGCGGCGAGGACCTTGTCCCGGTTCTTGACCCGCACCGCGTAGATATGGAACACGTGCTCGTTGTGGGGGCTGGGCTGGGGCAGCACGATGCCGGGAGTGCCGGCGAGCAACTTCTGGTAGGCGGCTGCGTGGGCGCGGCGGGCGGCGTTGGCGGCGGCCAACCCCCGCAGCTTGATGCTCAAGACGGCGCCCTGAATGCCATCCATGCGGGCGTTCCAGCCCACCATCGAATGGAAATAGCGCTTGGCCTGGCCGTGATCGCGCAGAGTGGTCATTTTGGCCTTGAGATCGGCATCGTGGGTCACGATGGCGCCGGCCTCGCCGAACGCGCCCAGGTTCTTGCCCGGGTAGAAACTGAAGCACCCGGTGCGCCCCATGCTCCCGGCCGTCCGCCCCTTGTAAGTCGAGCCGTGGGCCTGACAGGAATCCTCGACTACCGGCAGCCCGTGCTTCTGGGCGATGGCCAGGATGGGATCCATGTCGGCGCATTGCCCGAACAGTTGCACTGGGATGATGGCCTTGGTGCGCGGGGTGATGGCGGCTTCGAGCAGGGCCGGATCCAAGGTATAGGTCGCCTCGTCGATGTCGACAAAGGCCGGCTTCGCCCCGGTATAGCTGATCGCCTCGGCGGTGGCCATGAAGCTGTTGGGCGCGGTGATGACTTCGTCGCCGGGTCCCACGCCCAGCGCCAGCAAGCTGATCCAGAGGGCATCGGTGCCGTTGCCAACGCCAATGGCGTAAGGGGTCTGGCAGAAGGCGGCGAACTCGGTCTCGAACTTGGCCACGAACGGGCCGCCAGCAAAGGCATTGGTCTCGACCACCTGCCGAAAGGCGGCCACGAATTCATCCATCAACGGAGCGTGATGGGCTTTTAGATCAAGAAAGGGAACAGTCATTGGTTAAGTTTGGAGATCGGAGATCGCAGTTCGGAGGAAAGACAAATGCCAATGGAGCCTCCTTTGGCAACATCCCAGGGACCAAGCCACAACGGCCAACAGATCTGCGGTTGTCTGCGCTTTCTGTGGGCCCCGCGGGATCTCGGATTTCGAATTGCAGCGGGTCTTCTCTGCGCCTCCGCGCCTCTGCGGGAGACCCAAGCGAGCACGGTGTGACAGGCAGTCCCCAAGAACCGCTCCGCCAATGGGAGGGCGCCAGCCGCCGGTGACCGGTTCGTCTTGGCTCCCACAGAGGCGCAGAGGCGCAGAGGGTGGCCAGGCTGGGGTTCCAAGATCGCTTGCCTGTAGGATCTCGCTATCATGCCTGCGCGTCCACTTTGCGAATGACCCTGGCCGGGTTGCCCGCCACGATGGTGTCCGCGGGGACGTCCTTGGTGACCACGCTGCCCGCCCCCACAATGGCGCGTTCGCCAATGGTGATCCCACAGAGGATGGTGGCGCTCGACCCGATCGACGCGCCCCGCTTGACCACCGTCGGCACGCACGTCCAATCGGCTTCGGTCTGCAACTGCCCTCCGGCCGCGGTCGCCCGCGGGAAACGGTCATTGATAAACGTCACGTTGTGCCCGATGAAAACCTCGTCCTCGATCGTCACGCCCTCGCAGATGAACGTGTGACTCGAGATCTTGCAGCGGTTGCCAACCCGCGCCCCTTTCTGGATTTCCACGAAGGTGCCCACCTTCGAGTCGTCGCCGATGGTGCAGCCGTAGAGGTTGGTGAAGGCGAAAATGCGGGTGCGCTCGCCGACTTTCACGTCGGGCGCGATGCGCTGATACATGGAAGGGTCAGAGGTCATCAGTCAAGAGCGCGGGCAGATCGGAGATCGGAGTTCGGAGATCGGAGATCGGAGTTCGGAGGTCGGAGGTCGGAGCGTTGAACGTGTGTCGAGCGTCCGACGCGGGTTTGACCGCGGCGGCTCGCCGAGCGACGGTCCGACCGGTCGGGTTGGCAGACCGGGGGAAAAGAGTCTCGAGGCTGGAAGGACGCCATCCATGGCTGTGCGGAGGGGGCAATTACTTGCCGTTAAGCATCACGGCGGCGCCGGATTGCTTGAGAGACTTGGAAGAGGCTTCGAGGATGCGCACGACTTCCAACCCTTTGACCCCCGAAGTCAACGGCGTTTTGCCCTCGCGGATGCACTCGATGAAATGCGCGCACTCCAGCTTCAACGGTTCGTCCTGCTTGATGTAAGGCGCATAGACGTCGCCGTAATGATACGAGTAATTGAACTCGGCAAAGGTGTCGTAATGAGGCGGCGTCTCGACCCGCGCATCGTAAATCTTGATCTTCTCCAGCGGCGCCGTGTCGTCGTAAACGATCATGCGCCGGCTCCCCACCACCGTCATTTCGCGCACCTTGCGCGGATCGAGCCAACTGCTCTGGACAATTGCGCACCGCTGGCGCTCGAAGCTCAGGTAAATCGTGGTCACGTCCTCGATGTTGGGCGTGACATGGCAACTGCCGGAACAGGCGATGTAATTCGGCCGGTCCTGGAGGAAGTGGAGGATGATCGACAAGTCGTGGGGGGCCAGGTCCCAAGCCACGTTGATATCCTTCTGATAGAGGCCCAGGTTCAGCCGGCGGGAATTGACGTAGAGCACGTCGCCGATGTCCCCACGGTCGATGATCTCCTTCATCTTCCGGATGGGCGGGGAGAACAGGAAGGTATGGCCGACCATGACGACGAGGCCCTTCTGGGCGCCGAGGGCGTTGAGTTCCTCGCATTCGGCCACCGACCGGGCCATCGGCTTCTCGATGAAGACATGTTTGCCTGCCTCGAGGGCGGCTTTGGCCATGTCGTAATGAAACCGCACCGGAGTGGCCACCACGACGGCGTCGACCGCGGGGTCGGCGATGACCTGGGCAAGGTCCGGGGTGGTCTTGGCGCTCGGATAGAGTTTCTGCATGTGCTGCAGCCGGGCCGGGCTGGCATCGCAGAGGTAGCCGAGTTGGCAGTTGGCGGTTTGGCTGAGGTTGCGGGCCAGGTTAGGCCCCCAGTACCCGCAGCCGACCACGGCGACGGTGGTGGGTTTGGTCGTTGCCATTAGGCTTCTTTCAGACTGGGTGCAGACACCTGTCCGGTCGGAGCCGAGGCAGGACGTCGGCGGGTTTCCCGGATCTGATCGGCCAAAACACCAAACGTCTTGAGGATAATTTTGCAGTCGAGCCAGAGACTCGCATTGTGGGCGTAGTAAACGTCGTATTGGATCATCTGGCTGAAGGTGGTCTTGTTCTTGCCACTGACCTGCCAGAGGCCCGTCAGGCCGGGCGGGGCATCGACGCGGCGCTTGGCCCACGTGCTGTACTGGTCGAACTCGTAGGGGATGGCGGGGCGAGGACCGACGATGCTCATGTCGCCGACGAGGACGTTGAGCAACTGGGGAAGCTCGTCGAGGCCGCTGGCGCGCAGGAACGAACCGCCGCGAATCAGCCGCGGGTCGCCTTTGATGTCCAGCTTCGTCATGGGGACATCGGACTTCATAAGGTGGGCCGTGTGCCCCTTGTGAGAAGCGGTGTCCGCGTTCACCCTCATGCTGCGGAACTTGAAGATCCGGAAACGGCGGCCCCGGTAACCGACTCGTTCCTGACGGAAAAAGACGGGCCCGGGCGAGACGATTTTAATGAAGGCTGCGATGAACAGCCCGAGAGGGAGAGCGACCGGAAGGGCGAGGAGAATAACCCCGAAATCCAGCGTCCGCTTCCACAGCGGGAAGACGTCCGCCTTGACTTCGGTCTGGTTCAGGCTCGCCTGCCCCTGGCCCGAACACGTTCTTGAGAGAGCTTCAGCGCTCCCTACATTCCATGTCATATCGAGTCCTTTAAAGCGCACTTGCGTACGCGACTATGCACCACCACGGGGATAGGCTGTTTGTCAGGATTAACCGACAAGGCCGTCGGAGGCAGGCCGACAACCTCGTAACTCGCCAGAATTGGAATCGCCCCCCCAAGGGCAACCCCGCTTGTCCAGCAATCCTATCCCGTCACTGATTCGCTTGCTTGGCAAATAACAAATCCGATAGGTTCCTTCCCGCACCACCTTCGAGGAAACCACCAGACTCACAACGGGAAGAGAGATAGCAAAAAGGCCCGAAAGGGTCAAAACTTTTCGGGCCTCGAAGAGATGATGTTATTGGAGCTTATCGACAAATCAGCAAAACCCAGACCTTCTTTATCCCCGCTGAATCCGTAATCCGAAGAGCCTCAATGGGCTGCCGAAGACACCGGATGTCCAATGAGCGACGCAGAACTCGCCACGTTCGATTCGATTTCCTGCGTCCAATCGCCAGGGCAGGCACGGCTGGGATCGTACTTCGGAACGGGCCGGCTGGCGGCACGCGCGAGGGCCAAGCACAACACCAAGCCCACGACCGCCCACACACCAACACCAACCCACAGCACGCTCGCAATCATACTGCAAAACATAGCATCGCCGATGCCAAGCCTTCCGCACCCCAACAAGAGCCCCCGCAAACCCCGCCGCCGCCTTCCACGCCACTAAAGTCCCAGCCGCAATCCCCCCGCCGCACCAACGGGGCAAACCCCCTTTCGACCCACCCTTGTCACACACAAGTAGCTTGTAAGTAACATAATGCGCAATCAGAGGCCCTTTCCCGATCGAACCCATGCGATCGCGAACCGGCGGCCCTGCCCCTCCCAAACTGCCGCACGCCCTATGGGACAGTGTCTTGTCCTAGTGTCCAATTCTGTCCAAAAATAGGACAGCCCGCTCCTCGTCCTAATGCCGATTCCCTCTCCCCAACCCCTCTGAAACGCTTCGCGGCAAAGAGTTGGGGAGAGAGGGGTGAGGGGTGCGGTCTCGCAGATCGACAGGCCGTGGCGGGTCCAGTGTGAAATATGCAGGCTGGGTGCGTAACATCCGGGCTCGCCCACAACTCACCGTGCCGGCGCCTTCTGGATCTCAGCACGCACCGCCGCCTTGAACGCCCCGTAATCGCAGTCGAACTCTCGGAAACTTTTCCCCGCTGGCAACCGCCTCAGTTTCTCTTCGATCCTGGCGATCCGCTCCGCCGTCGCCGGGTGCGTACTCAAGAGCGTGATCGCCCCCTGCGCTTTCTCCAGCGCCGCCCCCCCCGCCAACCGCTGCGCCTCTTCCTCCATCTTTCCAAAGAACGTGATCAATCCCCGTGGATCGATTCGTGCCGCCTCCAAATACCCCCACCCCACCTCGTCGGCCTCGCGCTCGAAGTCCCGCGAGAATTTCTGATCGAGCAGGAACGCGCTCTGCTCGCCTACCACCCCCAACATTCCGCCCAGATCCCCGACCACCCACCGCACCAACACCGCCAAACCCACCGACGACACCACGCTCTGGAATCCGTGCCGTAATTGCGCATGAGCGATCTCGTGGGCCAATACCCCGGCCACCTCCTCCGGCCGATCCGCCGCCAAAACCAACCCCGTATGCAACACGACGTGCCCTCCCGGCAGCGCAAAGGCGTTCAAGGTCGGATCCTCCATCAAATGAAAGTGCAACGGGAACGCCACCTCACCCATGCCATCCACCAAGGGCCGCGTCAGTTGCGCCAATCCCCGTTCCACGGCCGGGGTCTCAATGATCCGGCCTCGACCGCGCACCTGCGCGAACAACGCCTCCCCGAAACTCACTTCCCACGCCACTGGGATCGACTTCACCGCCGCACGCACCAACCGGTCCTTGCTCAACAGCACCCCCAACGGGAGCCCCACCACCAACAACACCAGCGCCCCCATGACCCCCCACCCCAACCGGCTCCTGGCCCGCATCGTCCTTACCTCTTTCCGCACCGTCGGATGCCCCTCCAAGCCCCCGTGCCTCAAAATGCCATGATCCTCCGTGTGAATCGCCCGGTCAGGATGCCGCGAATGACTGAACAAAATCATCCGTCCGCTCGCACCCCCAATCCGAATGTCCAACCCCTCCAAGGGCAACGCCACTCCCCCTTTGATCGACTCGAAGCGCACCTCCCCCGCCTCGACCCGCACCGTTCCCGTGGCCGTTCCCCCCGGCAGCCCTGGGTCAAAAGCTCCACCGTCAAACTCCGTGCTGTCCTGCGGGCGAGACATCATGCTCATGTCGGCTCCACTCTAAGGGTCCGTCAAGGAATAAGCTATGCGTAGCTTATTCCCAGCAATTCTCATTTTGGAACTTGGACGGCCCCTCAGCCGGCCTTTGGCCACCCTCTCCCCGCGCCCTTTATGGCAGATAGGGTGACAGGTTCAACTCCATGGCGCACTCCACGAGCTTCGCCTCAGCCTGGCGGTGGGCGCGGTCGCGCCAGCGTCGTGGAGTGCGGCGGTGCTCCGCCGCTTTCGATTCGGGCGCGGCACCACGCCAACCGGGCCGGCGGAGTCAATCGCGCGAAATCCAGAGCGCCAGAGCACTGGCGCACTCCAAGA
>CAZVRY010000202.1:0-12422 GCA_964629545.1 uncultured Verrucomicrobiota bacterium
TCCATCGCTTCGCCTTCAAGGGTTGGGGAGAGGGATGGGGTGAGGGGTGTATGCTAACTTCTGCACTGATGAATAACTTCCGATTTTGCTGGGGCGCTCTTGGCTTCGGATCCCGCAGGCGCGGGATTGCTCCTCAGCCGTATCCCTGCAGTCGGCTCAGTCAGGGAGCGAAGGCTTTTGGCATTCGAGCACGAGGTGGGTGTAGGGGATGCGGAGCAGGTCGGTCCGGACGCGGGGTTGGACCTGGGCGAACACCTGGCGGGCGAGGGCGACGTAGGCGGCTTCCTCGCGGACGTAGTGGCCGCGGTCCCGGCGCAGGAAGAAGCGGGCGAGCGGGGATTGGCGGGGGACGAAACAGCCGTCCAAGGTGACGAGCCGTCCGGCGGGTTTAAGGGCGGCTTGGGCGATGCGGAACAGGTTGACCGCTTCGGCGTCGTTCAGATGGTGCAGCACGCCGGTGGCCAGGACCAGGTCGAAGCCGGCGTAACGGCTCACGGTGTCGGTCCCCACCAGCTCGACATGGAACTGTCCCCGGCCGCCGAAGCGTCGCTGGGCCGCGGCGATGTAGTCTGGGCTGAGGTCGAATCCGTGGTAGTCCACCGGGGGCAGCGCCTCGAGGATGTCCGCGGGTCCGCAGCCGATATCGAGGATGCGATCGCCGGTCTTGGGGCGGACGTGCTGGTCGACGTAGAGGCGCCGTCCGCGGTGGGCGCCGACGGTGCGGGCGAAGAGGCTGTAGACCCCGGCGCAGGCGAGCCATTGTTTAATCATGTTCGCTCCCGGGACGGGGGTGGGCTGGTTTGGTGGCGAGGGCGAGGAGGGAGGTGCCGAGCGGGAGCCGCCAGCGGCGGGAGATGCAGAGGGGTTCTGGCCGGAGGAGCGCCCCGAGCAACCCGTTGAGGAGGGGGGGGACGCGCAGGTCCGATTCGGCGGCGGCTTGCCGTTCGCGGGGCCCCGCGGCCGAGAGTTGGGTGGCGGTCTCGCCGAGCAAGCGCCGTTTCACCCACATGAGGGGGAACAAGGCAGCCATGAAGGGGGTGACGTAGACGTCGCCGAATCCGGCGGCGGAGAGTTTGGCCGCGAGTTCGGCCCGGGCGTAGCGCCGCCGATGGTGCGCCACTTCGTCGAAGTAGCTCCAGAGGCTCTGGTGGGCGGGCACGGTAACGGCCACGTGGCCGCCGGGGCGGAGGTGTTCCCACAGGCGCCGGAGGAGCGCGACATCGTCGTCGACGTGCTCGATGACATCGAACGCGCCGACCACGTCGAAGGGGTGGTCGAAGCGGACGGTGAAGACATCGCCGCAGAGGAGGTCGCCGTGGAAGCGTTGGCGGGCGTAGGCGAGGCCTTCCGGGAAGAGGTCGAGGCCGACGACGTGGGCGGCGGGCCAGAGGCGTTGGAGTTGCTGGAGCACGACGCCGGTGCCGCAGCCCACTTCGAGCACTTCGCGGACGGGCTCGCGGTGGGGGAGCGAGCGGAGGGCGGCGGCGAGGCAGCGGTTGCGGGCCTGGAACCAGAAATGGCGGTCCTCCGCGGCGAACAGGGGGGCGAACTGGTCGGCGGTGTAAGTGGCGGACGGACCAGGATCAGGCTGCATAGAACGCGAGGACGGCTTCGATGACGGCATCCTGCTCGGCCGGGGTCATGGCGTTATAGAACGGGAGCCGCAGCAGACGTTCGCTGATGTCCTCGGTCACGGGGCATTGGCCCGCGCGCCCCCCGCAGCGGCGTCCCATGTCGGAGAGGTGGAGGGGCACATAATGGAAGACGGCGTGGATATGGCGGGCTTTGAGGTGGGCGATGAGGGCGGTGCGTTCGGCGGGGTTCCGGGTGAGGAGGTAGAACATGTGGTAGGCCTGCTCGCAATGGGGCGGCACGTGGGGCAAGCCGAGGCCGTGGGAGCGGGCGAGGCTGGCCAGGCTGGTGGCGTAGCGTTCCCACAGCGTGCGGCGGCGGGCCTGGATGTCGTGTCGCTCTTCCAACTGAGCAAGGAGGAAGGCGGCCAGGAGATCGCCCAGCACGTAGCTGGAGCCGACATCGACCCAGGTGTATTTGTCGACCTCTCCCCGGAAGAACCGGCTCCGGTTGGTGCCTTTTTCCCGGATGATCTCGGCGCGCGCGACAAACCGCGGGTCGTTCACGATGAGCGCGCCGCCTTCTCCGCAACTGAAGTTCTTGGTCTCGTGGAAGCTGAGGGTGGCCAGGGCGCCCATGCGGCCGAGCCAGCGTCCCCGGTAGCGTCCGAGGAGCCCGTGGGCGTTGTCCTCGACCACCATCAGTCCGTGGCGAGCGGCGGTGGCCAGGATCTCATCCATCTCGCAGCCGACGCCGGCGTAGTGCACGGGGATGGCGGCGCGCGTGCGGGGGGTGATGAGGGACGCGAAGAGCCGCTCGTCGAAGTTCAGCGTATCGGGGCGGATGTCGATGAAGACGGGTTGGGCCCCGCGGAGGACGAAGGCGTTGAGGGTGGAAACAAAAGTGAAGGAGGGGGCGATGATCTCGTCGCCGGGTTGGAGGTCGAGGAGGAGGGCCGCCATTTCGAGGGCATGGGTGCACGAGGTGGTCAGCAACGCGCGGGAGCCGCCCAGCAGGGACTCGAGGAGGTGGGAGCAATCCCGGGTGAAGGGACCGTCGCCGGCGAACCGCAAGTTGGCGAAGGCGCGCTCGAGGGCGGCGGTTTCGCGTCCGGTCAGGTAGGGTTTGTTGAAGGGGATCTGCATGGTGGGGGCGTAGGGGAGGCGGTGATGCAGCGGCGGCAGTCTTCCTGGGGGACGTTGGCCAGGACATCGAGGATGGAGACGGCGTGTTCGAAGGGTTCGCGCAGTTGCGGGTAGGTGGGGTAGCCTTGGTAGTGTTTGAAGCGGAGTTGGATGCCGGCTTGGGTGAAGCGTTCCTCGCTGCCGGCGAGGTAGGCTTGGGCGCTGGGGCCGCTGAGGTACTCGGTGGCGCCCACTTGGCGGAGCAGGGACACCAGGCGTCCGATGCGGTCGTTTTCGAGCTGGAATTCTTTGGCGTTGAGGAAGCGGGTCTCGAGGCCAAGGAGGCGGGCGATGGTCTCGGTGCAATGCCGGTTCAGTTCGCTCAGGTGGGTCCAGCGTCGGGCGCGGTAGAACTCGTGGAGCAAGGGCTCGATCTGGCGGTAGTAGGGGGCGGACCGGTAGCAGTGCACAAGGGTCTTGTAGTGCTGTTCCTGCCAGGGGCCGTCCGGCAGGGGGACCTCGCTGATCTTCAATTTGACGGCGTCGCGGCGGATGGGGATGGTCAGCCAATGGAGACCCTGGCGCGAGTAGATGCGGTTGCGGTTGCGCCAGTCGTTCTTCGTGTATTGGACTTCGTCGTAGAAGACGAAGACGTCGGCGTCCTGGATGAGGTCGAAGTAGCCTTTCCAGGGCAGGTAATTGGACTGCAGGACGACCGCACGCATGCTCATTCGAGGCGGAGCGGACGCGAGAGCAGCCGCATCGGGTTGCCGATGGCGGAGGCGTCGGCCGGGACGTCCCGGGTGACCACGGTGCCGATCCCGACGCGGGCGCGGGCTCCGATGGAACGGTCATTGGCGACGACCGCGCCGGAGCCGAGGAAGGCGGCGGGACCCACGGTGACACGTCCGGACAGGACGACGCCAGGCGCGAGGTAGGCGGCGGCGCCGATGCGGGTGTCGTGGGACACGACGACGGAGTTATGCAAGAGGACGCCGTCGCCGAGTGTGACCTCTTGGTCGAGGTTGCAGCCCGGATAGAGGAGGCAGCCGGCGCCGATGCGGGTGGAGGGGGGCACGTGGCAGGAGGGGTGGACGAGGGAGGGGAGGCGGCGGCCGGCGGCGAGGAGGCGGCTGAGGATTTCGGCTTTGCGGGGCAGGTGGTGGTAGCCGAGGCCGACGTAGAACTCGAAGGCGGCGAAGCGTTCGTCGAGAAAGCTGGCAAACGGGTAGCTGTCTTCCGTCCCGCGGGCATGCTCGTGGTCATCGAAGACGACGACGGGACGGCGGGGTGCGAGGCTGGCGAGGAGGGCGAGGATCTGACGTCCGAGGGCGCCGAAGCCGATGATGGCCGTGGCGTTCACTTGGCGGCGACGAACCCGAGGTACTTGAAGAGGGCGCGGGACACCGGGAGGGCGCGCTGCAAGGCCTCGTGGACGGTTTCGGCTTGGCGGAGCAACTCCTCGCGCGGGGCGGCCCCGCTATTGATGAGGAAGGCTTCGCCGAGAAACCAGTGGTAGTGGAACTCAACGTGCCGGAAGCCGGTCGCGAGCAGGAGGTCGCGGAGCGACTCCTCGTGGAAGCCGCCAGCCACGTCCTTGCCGTATTCGGCATGGCTGAAGACGTCGCGGGAGACCCCGAATTTCGCCTCGATTTCTTCGTCTTTGAAGGCCGTCGTTTCGATCTCGCGGCGGACCAGGGGGTGGTAATCGCCGCCTCGCTCCAGGCGGGTGATGCTCTCCCAGAAGGCGCGATTGGGGTCGAGGTCGGCATAGAACAGGCCGCCCGGGGCGAGGGCCCGGTGGGCGGTGGCGAAGGTGGGGGCGAGTTCGGCCAGATGGTGGAGGAAGGAGTAGGCGGTCACCAGTTGGAAGGCGCCGGGGTCGGCCGGGTAGGCCCCGGTGTCGTGGTGCACCACCTGGATGTCGGCCGGCCCGGAACGGTCGACCCGTTCGAGCATGGCCGGGGTGGCGTCGACGCCGACGATGCGCCGGACGTGGCGTTTGGCGATGTCGATCATGAAGCCGGTCCCGCAACCCAGGTCGAGCAGGCTGTCGGCCCGGGTGGCTTGGACGAGGGCGGCGAGGCGGCGCTCGACCTTGGCCACGTTTTCGGGGCGGAAGTGGGGTTCGGATTGCTGGTAGTGGGCCGCGAGGGCGGAGTGGACCGCGACATTGGCCTCGAGGACCTTTTGGGAGAGGGGAGTGGACACGGGTTACTCGGGTTTTTGTTTGAAGGGCCGCTGTTCGAGGGGCGCGTAGAACTCGTCGTAGCTGGTGGGGACTTGGGCGTCGAAGCCGAGCTTTTGGCGGGCGGCGGGCGAGAGCCCGCGCAGGTCGAGGTGGGCCATGGCGCGGGGGATATCGAGGCGTTGTTTCATCCAGGGGCGGCCCATGTTGATGGTGAGGGCGTGCCGCCAGCGGCTGGTGCGATTGGCGCCGCCCGCGTGCCAGGTTCGCGCATGGAAAAACCAAACCGAGCCGGCAGGGGCGATCACCCGCCGGGCCTGGGCGTAGAAGGAGGCCTCGTCGGGCGGGTCCGGCCGGGTGTGCGAGTTGGGCAGATACCAGGTCGCCCCGTTCTCCTCGGTGAAATCGTCGAGCAGGAGGGTGGCGCCCATATTGGTGATGTAGCCGGGGATGAGGCGGGGGCAGTCGACGTGGATGCGCCCGGAGTAGTTGGCGCGCTCCGGCGGCATCGAGGAGGAGGTATAGGCATAGACGATGCAGCCGTCGCCCAGGATGGCATTGAAGGGGCCGGTGAGACGGGGGTTATTGAACAGGCTCCAGAAGGCACCCCCGTAAAGAGAGCAGAGCAGGACCATGCCGTAATCGCGGTAGTCGGTCGTGCCGTGGTAGCGCACCTCGGCCTCGATGGCGGCCGCGAGCTCGCGTCGCGCGGTCTCGATGAAGCCGGGCTCGAGGACCCCCGGGACAATGGCGGAGCCGGTTTCGTTGAACTCACGGACAAAGGCGGGCAGATCGATCATGGTCGGGGGATGGGTCGAGGTTGACGGTGTTGCGGATGACGTAGAGCGGGCGGCGCTGGACCTCGCGCAGGATGCGTCCGATGTAGAGGCTGGCCAGTCCGATGACGCTCAACTGGACGCCGCCCAGGAAGACGATCACGCACATGGT
Source organism: uncultured Verrucomicrobiota bacterium (assembly GCA_964629545.1). Lineage (GTDB taxonomy): Bacteria > Verrucomicrobiota > Verrucomicrobiia > Limisphaerales > CAZVRY01 > CAZVRY01. The sequence goes on from CAZVRY010000202.1 coordinate 5,833, forward strand.
CGAGGTGTAGCCGAGTTGGACCTCGACGAAGAAGAGTTTTTGGAGGGCGAGCATCCCGGCGAGGAGGAAGCTCACGGCGACGACGCCGAAGCCGCAGAAGACGCTGATTTTCAGGGGCAGGTCGGAGAAGGAGACGATGGCCTCGGCGGCCATGGCCAGGCGGCGCCGGAAGGAGTAGCTGGAGCGGCCGCGGCGGCGCTCCTGGTGGATCACCTCCGTGTAGCCGCGCTTGAACCCGAGCCAGCTTTCGAGGCCGGGCAGATAGCGGCTGCTCTCGCAGAGGGCGTTGTAGGCGTCCACGAAACGGCGGTTCATCACCCGCAACGTCGCGGTGTTGAGGGGGACGTCGTAGCCGGTCAGCTTGTTGAGGACGAACCCGAACAGGCGGGAGGTGAGGTTGTCGGCGGCCGACCCGGCCCGGCGGCGGCGGAGTCCGAACACGATGTCGCAGTCTTCCCGCTCCAGGTGGCGGAGCAGCAGCGGGATTTGGTCGGGCGGCTCCTGCATGTCCACGTTCAGCATGCCGACCACTTGGCCGCGGGCATGGCGGTAGCCGCAGGAGAGGGCGACGTGCTGGCCGAAGTTGCGGCTCAGGTTGATCACGCGAACGAACGGAAACCGCCCCGGCAGGGAGGCCAGCGTGGCGGCGGCATCGTCGGTGCTGCCGTCATTGACGAAGATCAGCTCGACCTGCTCGTGGATCTGCGGCTGCCCGAGGTAGTCTTGGAAGACCCGCTCATATTCCCGGCAAAACTCCTCGGCCAGGTCAGCGTCGTGGTAGATCGGGACGACGAAGGAGTAGCGGATTACCATGGGAGCCGGCCGTTCCGGACGACGGGTCCTGGACGGCGATGCGGCGCCGGTTTCCGGGTCGCGAGGGGCGCGGCGGGGGCGGCGGGGGCGGCGGGCGGTGGAGGGATCATCGGGCGAGGGCGTTCAATGGTAGAACTCGGCCCGCCCGCATTGCCAGTCCCGGCAATCGCGGCAGGGTTCGAAGTCGAAGTCGTTGGCCAGATGCCGGCGGCGTTTGGGGAGCAGGTCGCCGAGCCAGACTTCCGCGATGGTCTGGCGGTTCAAGTCACCCACGTAGCGGTCGCCGTTCCATTCGGCGTCGCACTGGGCGACCTGCCCGGTCCAGTGAATGGACATGGTGCGCATGAGCCAGGGGCAGGGGATGGTCCGCTGGGAGGTCGGGAGGTTGAGGTTGCTGGCTTCGACCCCGGTTCCCCAGCCGAGTTTCTGGCGCACCTTGAGGGTGACCCCGCGGCCGGTCCACTTCTGCTTAAAAGCCTCCTCCTCGTGCTCGTTCTCGTCCTGCACGATGAACTGCAGGATGATCTCGAGGTGGGGCAAACGGCCTCGGGCCTTGGCCTCGATCAGCGCCTGCACATTCCGTTCCACCGCCCCGAAGTTGCCCCCCACCCGCACCCGCTGGTAGGTCGCCTCCGTCGCAGCGTCGAGCCCGACCGTGATCTTATCCAGCCCGCAGGCCTCCAGGCGGTCGATCCACTCCTCGCGGAACAAGACCAGGTTCGAGTTGAGGTAGACCTTGCGCAGGCCCGCCTCGTGCTTCGCATAGTGCAGATAGTCGAAAACCCGGTCGCCGTAGACGAACACCTCGCCCATGATGGTGGCCCACACCTCGGTCTCCGGATTGTGCGCGGCGATCTCCCGGGTCAAACGCTGGTAGAGTTGCAGGTCCATGATCCCCTCCGGCCGCGTGAGTTTAGGTTGCGGACACATGATGCAACTGAGGTTGCAGCCGCAGACGATCTCGAAGATGACCACCTGGGGGAACGGGTGGAGCACGCGATTAACGGGGATGCACTCAATGCTGACCGGTTTCATGCAGGGATGGCGCGATGGCGCGCCTGACGAGACAAATAGAGGTTCCCGCAGGCGGGGTGAAGCGAATTGTTGCGCGGCGACGCCGTGGCGCGCCCTCCTGGACGGTCCGCCGCCCACCCGAGAGCCTCGCTCCCCGACCCTTGCGCCTGAACTTCCGCGTCATCCCCCAGCTCCGCGGTTCAAGCAAGCCGCCGGCGCGAGGGCTTTGGAGGCATGCCGATTGCCTTGGGCGGGCCGTCATGGTAGCAACCGGGGTGCATGAGTGATCTTGGGGTCGCACCGGAGCCGGCGCCTCCCCCGGCGCCTCCGCGGAGGTCTGGGGTCCTGGCCCTGTTCGGGTTCCTGTTGGTGGTTGCCCTGGTCTTCGCCACCCGCACGCTGGGGTGGTGGCAAGAGGGCGAACTGCTGGCGGGGGATCATGCGGACGGAGCCATCCGATTTGCGATCCAGGTGGACCGGATGTCGCCGGGGGCCTTCCCTGGAGACTTGGCGGTTCGTTCGAGCGAGGGGCTCGGGATCTACGAGTATTTCTTCCAACTGGTCATTGGGTTCGCGCGCGTGACGGGGTGGTCGCTGTTGACGGCGAACGTGGTGCTTTGCTGGGTGGGGAACGGGCTGTATTTGGCGGGCGTGGCCGTGTTGCTCTGGCGGTTGCGGCCATCGGTTGGGGTCGTCGTGTTGGGCACGCTGCTGGCGGCGCAGCCGTTCGTGTTGATTTCGATGTCGACGGGGGTGGTGCATTCGCTGGCCATCCCGCGCGAGGTCTGGCTGTGGCCGCTGCCTTGGTTCGCCTGTTGGTTTGCCTGGCGCCCGCGCGCCGGCTGGGAGACGGTGGGATTCTATGGCGCTCTGGGTGCCGCTTACGGGCTGACCTACCCGTTGTGGGCAGTCCTGCTCGGACTGGGTTTTGGGCTGGCCGACGCGGGGCGTTTGGTGCGGGAGCGGCGTTACGCGGGGTTGGCCTGGCTGGCGTTGGGCGGGGCGTTGTGTGCGGCGATGGTCGCGCTGCCGGCCCTCGGCGTGGCCCGCACGGTGGCCGGAAGCGAAAGCGCCCTGCTCGACTACAATGAGATCACGCGGTCCGTCTTCCGGACCAAGGGCTTTCGGCGTCTGGCGATCTTCGCCGTGGTGGGTTGGGTGGCCCTCCGCAGCACGGTGCGCCGGGGAGTGGAACCGCTCGGGCCCGTCAGCCGTCTGCAGGGGTTGCTCATCGCGTCGCTCGGAGTCTGCCTGCTCTATGAGCCGGTCGAGCGGTGGTTTCCGAAGCTCTCGCTCCTCTATCTCGGACGGCTCTCGCTGGTGGCCTACCTCGTCAGCATGGTGGGCGTGGCCATCTGGCTCCACGACCGGTGGCGTGGCTGGCCGGTGGCCGGTCGCGCGCTGGCCGTCATCGGACTGGCCCTCCTCCTGTTGGATCCTCTCCGGCATACGGTTCGAAGCTGGCGCCAGCCGTCCGCTCCGCTCCAAAGCGACTTCGTCAGCTTCTGCCGCGCCGCCACCCGCCACGTCCCCGTGGACGGCTTGTGCATCGTGCCGCCCGACACGGGCACCCACTATTTTCGAGTCTACGCTCAACGCGGGCTCTGGATCCATCGCAAGGACACGGGGGTGCTCTCCCGCTCCCGCGAGCTTTATCGGGAGGCGGGACGCCGGGTGGAGCTGGTGGAGGCCTTTTACGACGAGTCGACCTCAGCGTCGGCGCGCGCCGACCTCCTGCAGCGGCTGCAGGCGGAGGGGGTCACGCATGTCGTGACCAAGGCGAACACGGCGTGGAGCGCTGACCTGGCGTGGCCGCCTATGCTCAGCCAGGGCGTGTGGCAACTGCGGACCCCGGCTTCTCCGCCATGAGCCGTCCTCCCATCCCGCTCGACCCGCGCCACGGCTGGCTGGGGTGGTGGCCGCGGGAGGGGTGGCGCGCGATCCTGGATCCCGAGAACGGGCGGATCCGCGCCTTCTTGCAGGAGGAGGCGGGGCGGCTCGAACCGGGGATGCGGGTCCTGGACGCGAGCGCAGGGACCCGGCCTTACGCGGGATTTTTCGCCCGGCAACGCTACGAGTCCTGCGATGTCCCCGGGGGGTTTTATCGCTGCCAGCACGACTTCGAATGTTACCTGGACGCGATCCCCCAGCCCGCGGCCAGTTACGATGCGGTCGTGCTGACCCAGGTGCTCGAGCATGTGCCCAACCCGCCGGCCGTCCTGGCCGAACTGCACCGCGTGCTCAAGCCCGGCGGCCTCCTGCTGTTGAGCGTCCCTTTGAACGGCCCGCTCCATGGCGAGCCGTGGCATTTCTTTCAGTTCACCCATTACGGCCTGGCCGAGTTGGCGGGCGCCCACGGCTTCCTGCTCGAACGCTGCGAGAAGGTGGGAGGCGCGTTCTGGTTTCTGGGCAAGCACGCGCAGGACGCGGTGCGCCGCCTGATGAAGCAGGTCGACCCGTTGCGCGCCCGGAAGCGGGGGCAATCGGTGGCCGCCTGCGTCGGGTGGACCCTGCTCTTCTTTCCCTTCTGGGCGATTGGCCTGGTCGTGCTGGGTTATGGGTTCCGTCCGCTGGCCTATTGGCTGGACCGCCTCGACTTCGCCAAGACCCTGACCACGGGCTACACGGCGGTCTGGCGGAAGAGGGAAGACGCCCCCGGCTCCGGGTCCTGATGCGCGTCTTCCTGTTCATGATCGCGGCGGGCCACGGGCGAGAGCGACGGGTCCGGGGCGGTGCAGTGGATCGATCCCGCTCCGCCCGCCCCCGGCGCATTCTATCGGGCGGTGACGCCGTAATCGGTTGCTTCTGTCCGCCCGGCCGCCCACGCTCCCTCCCGCGGCCGGCGCGTGGTCGTCGCGCGCCCGCCCACGGCCCTCATGCGCTCGCATCCACCTGTCCTCGCCTCTCGCCTCTGGCTGGCTCGCCCGCGCGGCGCCCTGGCCCGCGCGGCCCGCTCGCTGCTGCTCGTTCTCGTCGCCCTTGGGATCGGACCGCGCCCCACGGCCCAGGCCGAGCCACCCACGGTGACCCTGCACTCCTTGCTCGAGGAGATGGCCGATCGCGACGCGCTGGCCCGGTGGCCCGATCCGGTCTACCGCCAACTCCAGGCCAGCACCTACAACCGGGCGTCCGTCGCCCGTGACCAGACGGACCAGGGCGCCTCGGGCTGGTTCGCCGACAGCGACGGTGTCTATTACGAGCGCAAGGAGACGAATGCGCTCACGGGAGGCGTCGAATACGTCCTGCTCGACCACACCGGGCCCGGGGCCCTCACCAAGCTCTGGACCCCCTACTTCTACTTCGATCTCAACCATCGGATCGGGCCGCGCCTGCGCGTCTACCTCGACGGCGCGCCCACGCCCGTCCTGGACGTCAACCTGATCGAATGGGTCACGCGCCTGGAATGGCCCGAGGCGGCCTACGGGCCACGACCGCCCTCGCAGAACCCCGTTCAAGTCCCCGCCCCGCTCGCCGGGTTCACGGCCCGGGCCGGCAACAACTATTTGCCCATCCCTTTCGCCCGTGGCTGTAAAGTCACCCTCGACGGCGCGCCGTTCTACGACATCGTCAGCTATCGGGCCTATGCTCCGGGCACGGTGGTCGAGAGCTTCCGTTGGGCCGACTACCACGCCGCCTCCACCCAAGCCCGTTTGGTCCAAACCGCCCAGGCGCTGACCGTTCCGGAGGATGGCGGCGGCGGCGCCGCGCAGGCCACCAACGCCAACGTGGGCCCCGGACGCGGCATCACCCTGAATCTCCCGCCCGGTCCCGCCGCCGTGCGCCACCTCGAGATCCAAATCGATCCCCGCGAAATCGCCGCCCGCCCGGCCGCCCTCCGTGCCACCGTTCTCACCCTGACCTGCGACGGGCAGACCACGGTCTGGTGTCCGCTGGGCGATTTCTTCGGCGCGACGGACCGGTTGAATCCGCTGGAAACGTGGACCCGCACGGTCCGCACGAACGAGGGACGGTTGATCTGCCGATGGGTCATGCCCTACCAGGAGCGGGCGACCTTCGGGATCACGAATCTGGGGGCCGCGCCGGTGGCCGTGCGCTTGGCGGCACGCACGACGACCTGGGCTTGGGACGATCGGTCGCTCGTGTTTCATGCCGGCTGGCGGCCGGACCACGTGCAGGCAGGATCGGAGTTCGTGGACTGGAACTTCGTGGACATCCGCGGACAAGGCGTGTTGGTGGGGGATGGGTGGACCGTCTTGAACCGCACCGCCGGATGGTGGGGAGAAGGCGACGAGAAAATCTACGTGGACGACGACTACGACCTACGCAAGTTCCCCAGCCACTTCGGTACCGGCACGGAGGACTATTACGGCTGGGCGGGCGGGGTGAATCCGACTCGAGACGACGTGTTCCACTCGGCCTTCTTAGCCAATCTCCAAGTCGGTTCCACGGCCGTGAATGGGCCTTTGGGATTCAACCTCTGCACCCGGGTCAGATCGTTGGACGCCATCCCCTTCCGGGAACGCCTGGTCTTCGACATGGAGGCCTCGCCGGGGGTGGATCAGCGGAGCTCGTCCGATCGTTTGATGTATTCCTCAGTGACGTTCTGGTATGCCCGGCCGGGCAGTTGGGCCAACCGTGGACCGGAACCGGCGGCGGCGGCCCGGCCGATCACCTCGCTCGAAGCCCTGGAACGGTCGCGGACTCGGTGACGCGTCCAGGGCGGGCGGGTCGCGCACGGTCCGGTTGCTTTAGGGTCTGTGCAAAAATAACTTCCGATTTTGGCGGGAGCGCCACCGGGCCGG
>CAZVRY010000203.1:0-12392 GCA_964629545.1 uncultured Verrucomicrobiota bacterium
GGGGGGGGGGGGGGGGGGGTCGGGGGCCCGGGCGGGGGCGGGCGGGGCCCAGCGGGGGGCGCCTGGGGGGAGGCTGAGGGCGAGGAGGTCAACCAGGTGTTTCTCCGTGAGTGGCCGGATGAGGATGGCTTCGGAGGTGCCATCGCCGTCGAGGTCAGCGAGGGCAGGGGCGGCGGGAGGGGTGAAGCCGAGCTCGATGGGGGTCCAGGCTGGGGCGCCGGAGTGGAGGTTCCAGCCGAGGAGTTGGGATTGATGGAGGAGGGCGACGACGGGTTGGCGGTGGAGGGAGCCGGTGGCGGGTTGGACGAGGCCATCGAGGCGGTCGCGATCGTTGGAGCTATTGGGGTATTGATCCCAGCGGCCGGGGACGGGTTGTTGCCAGAGGACCTCACCGGTTTGTCCGGAGATGGCGGCGATCCAGCCTTGGGAGGGTGGGGCGGGGTGGGGCGGGGGTTCTATCCAGAAGCAGGCGAGGAAATCCGGGGTGGGATCGGAGTCGACGAAGGCGGTGGTGGGTTGGCCGACGACGAAGCCGCGGCGGTTCTGGGGTGAGGGGGGGTTGGTGGGGGAGGCGGGGTTGGGGTCGAAGCGGGACCACCAGAGGACGGTGCCGTTGGCGCCGGAGACGGCGAGGAGGGAGGGGCTTTGGCGGGAGAGGAGGACGAGGTCCGGGGTTTGGTCCCCGTTGAGGTCATGGGAGCGTTGGTCGATCCCTGTGTTGAGGAAGGAGGAGGCGATGGTGGTGGAGAGGAGGCGTTTCCATTCTTCGAGGGGGCCGTTGGGGGGGAGGGTGGATTCGTTGAAGCGGAGGGGTTGGGGCCAGGCGGGGGTGCAGTTGTGGCCGCGACGGAGGTCGAGGGACGTTTCGTAATGGGGGATGCCGTTGGTGAGGGTGGCGTGGGTGAGGATGAGGAGGTCGGTGGAGGCGCCGCGGGGGACGAGTTGGGTTTCGGGGATTTCGGCCTGGCGGACTTCCTGGGGTGGCCAGAGCCAGCGGGGTTGGAGTTGGAGGGAATGGTGATGGATCTGGCGGGCTTCGAGGTTGAGGGGCCAGGTCTCGCTGAGCACGCCGGCGGCGGAGAGGCGGACCTGGTAGGGGCCGGCGGGGAGCGCCAGTGGGGAGGTGGTGGGGACGGGGAAGGCTGGGGTGACGAGGCGGCCCGAGGGGTCGAGGATTTCGGCGACGACGTTGGGGCCGGCGGGGCCGAGGGCCAGGCGTCCGAGGCGGGCGTTTTGGTGTTGTTGCCAGGCGAGGAAGGCGCCGGCGAGGAGGGTGATGGCGGTGGTGGCGGAGAGGGCGGCGATGGTGGTGGTGCGGCGGTGTTTGCGGGTCCAGCGGACAAGGCGTTCGGGGAGGCTGGGGGGGCGGGCGGAGATGGGGCGCCCGTCGAGGAAGGCGCGGAGGTCTTCCGCGAGGGCTTGGGCGGTGGGGTAGCGGTCGGCGGGTTCCTTGGCGAGGCATTTAAGGATAATGGTTTCGAGGTCGCGGGCGAGGTTTGGGGCGAGGGAGCGGGGGGGAGGGGGATCGGCGTGGAGGATTTGGGCGATGACCTCGTGGGCGGTGGCGGCTTCGAAGATAGGGTGGAGAGTGGCGAGTTCGTAGAGGGTGGCGCCGAGGCTGTAGAGGTCGGTGCGGTGGTCGACGGGTTGTTTGGCCGCACGCGCCTGTTCTGGGCTCATGTAGCGGGGCGTGCCGAGGAGCGCGCCGGTGAGGCTGAGGGCGGCGTCGTCGGTGCGGCGGGCGAGGCCGAAGTCGGTGAGCCAGACGCGTCCATCGGGGTCGCAGATGAGGTTGGAGGGTTTGATATCGCGGTGGATGACGCCCCGGCGGTGGGCGTGGGCGAGGGCTTCGGCGGCTTGGAGGCCCCAATCGGCGATGTCGCGTTCGGGGATGGAGGCATGGGAGTCGCGGGCGTGGCGAAGGCGCTCGGCGAGGTCGCGTCCTTCGATGAACTGCATGGCGTAGTAGCGGACCCCTTCGGCAGAACCGACGGCGAAGATGGGGACGATATTGGTATGGTGGAGGCGGGCGACGGTCTCGGCCTCGCGCTGGAAGCGTTGCATGGCGACTTCGTCGGTCACGGCGCCGAACCGAAGGACTTTGAGGGCGACGCGGCGGCGGAGGGAGATCTGTTCGGCTTCGTAGACCACGCCCATGCCGCCGCGGCCGACTTCGCGGACGAGGCGGAAGTCGCCGAGTTGGGCGGGGGCATCGGCGGAGGGGCGGGTGGTTCGGTGGACGAACTCGAGGCCGGCGATGGCTTGGGCGAGTTGAGGGGCCAGGTGGGGGTGGGCGGCGAGTAACTGGTCGGGGTTGGGGGAGCGACCGGCGTCGAGGTCGGCGAGGTAGTGTTCGAGGAGGCGGGCGAGGTCGACGCTGTCCTGGCCGGTTGGGGAGGTCCGGGTGGCGTTGGGGGCGGCGGCTTCAGGCGAGCCCTGATGCGGTTGGTTGGGTGTGCTCATAGCGCAAGTCCGGGCGCGGTTGCCCCGATTGCCATGGGTGGCAAGGGGGGAGCGGCCCTGCCAGTATAGGGCCGGAGGGTGGGGGAATGTCACGGAAGAGCGCGGCGATTTTGCACGTGCTGTTTCCTGGCAACTATTTTCGTGCATTACGGAGGTTAACTCGGTCTATTGGCAGTGGTCCTCGGGCTAGTTCTGGACGGTGGCGGTGACGGTGGCGTTCAACACATCTCAACACAAACACACGATGAGAATGAGAGCACAGAGGCTGATCGCGTTGGCGGTGGTCTGGGTTTTGGGGGCGGGCGCGCTGGCGCCGGCCTGGGCCGATGACGAGGCGGCGTCGCCGCCAGGCGATTACATGGCCGAGTTGAAGGCGGCGGCGGCAGCGCGGGCGAAGGATCCGGCGTGGAAGCCGGCCTGCGAGGAGGTGGCTTTGATCCAGGTGGGTGACCGCAAGCAACCCGGGGCGCTCAGGAATTTCTGTTTGGATGCGGAGGGGAACATTCTGGCGTGTTACGCGGCCAAGGCTGGGAGCAAGCGGGCGGAGGAGAAGTCGGGGGTGCGCGTTTACTCTCCGGACGGAAAGTTGACGGCGACGTGGCCGTTGGAGATTGGGCCGGGGGCGATTGGCGTGGCCAAGGACGGGTCGGTGTTTGTGGCGGGGGATGGCCGGGTGTTGAAATTGGACCGGGCGGGGCGGGTGGTGGCGTCGGCGGCCTCGCCGGTGGCGCAGGAGCCGGTGGTGCTCTCGGACGAGTTGGTGGAGATGTTGAAGGAGATGGCGACGAGCAATGGCCGGTCGTTGGAGCAGGAGCGGCGTGCGATGACGGTGAATTTGGAGCGGCGGCGGGCGGAGGTGACGGGGTTGGCGGTGACGGAGGAGGATGTGTTCATTGCGGTGGGGGCGCCCAACGACTTCACCTACCGGGTGTATCGGTTCAACCATGCGCTCGAGGAGCCCAAGCTGGTGGTGGAAAAGTTGCGCGGGTGTTGCGGTCAGATGGACCTGCAGGGGGCTGGGAACCAGCTCTGGATTCCGCATAACGCCCGGCACCGGGTGGAGGCGCATGATCGTGAGGGCAAGGAGTTGACGAAGTTTGGCAAGGCGGGGCGGGTGAAAGCGCAGGATTTCGGCGGGTGCTGCGAGCCGAAGAACCTGCGCGTGTTGGCCAATGGGGACATCCTGGCGGCCGAGTCGGGCCCGCCCACGTGCATCAAGCGGTTTTCGTCGAGTGGCAAGTTTCTCGGGGTGGTGGCGGTGGTGGAAGGGGAGGGCGATTGCGTGCGGGTGACCGTGGACGCGAGCGCAGACGGGCGGCGGTTCTATCTGTTGGATACGACGCGGGATGCGATCCGGGTTTTCGGGGCGGGGAGTTGAGGCCTGGTCCGGAGCCAGGGGAATTCCGGTTTGAAACGGCACGCCCCCCCACCGTGTCCGGCGCAGGTCGCGAGGGTTGGCCAAGCATGTCTGAGTTTATGAGGCGAAGAGGGTTCGGCTGGATGCTGGTGATTGTGTTCGGCGGTGTGCTGTGGGCGGCTCCACCGGCCAAGGATCGGGCGAAGCCGGCCGATCCGCTGTTGCTGGTGGTCATGGATCCGCTGGCCAAGGAATTGGCCTGCGCGTGCGTGAAGGGATATGGGCAGCGGGATTACCGCAAGCTGGCGAGCCGGCTTGGGAGCGCCGTGGGGCAGCGAGTGGCGATTGAATTCACGGACGATCTGGGCGAGTCGTTGAAGTTGGCCAAGGCTGGGCAGGGGGTGATGGTGGTGGGGGAGGAGGGGTTGGTTGTGCAGGCGACGCGGGGCGGTTCGCGCACGTGGCGTCCGGTGGCGGTGTTGACGGATCTGGAGGGGCTCACGACGATGACGGGTCTGTTTGTGGTTCGAGCGGGGGATGCGGCGAAGGAGTTGAAGGATGTGTCTGGGCGCTCCCTTTTTTTTGGGCTGTCTGGGACGGAGGAGAATCTGGCGGTTGCGAGGGCGGCTTGGCGCGGGGCGGGAGCGGACTGGGCGTCGGCTCCGGCCAAGCGGGGGGCGTTTACGGACATGGCGTTGGAGATGTTGGACAGCGAGGAGACGCCGCCGCCGGTGGCGGTGGTTCCGAGTTATGCGCTGCGGTTGTTGGAAGGGTGCGGGAGCGTGAAGCCGGGGGAATTGAGGGTGATTGGGCGGACGGGGCCGGTTGCGTTCATGACGGTGTTTGTTTCCGAGGCGATGGGCTTGGAGCAGCAGGGCCGGATTCAGCGGTTTCTGCTCGAGGTGAAGGGGGATGAGGGGTTGTTGAAGGCGCTGGAGAGCCGGGATGGGTTTCGGGCGGTGCCGCTGGCCGGCTCGGAGCGGCCGCAGGCGGCGGGGGGCGAGGGCTGGCCCGATTGGCGGGGGCCGGGGCGGGATGGGCGGGTCGCGCGGTTGCCGGAGCGGTTGCCGGAGAGGGTGAAGGTGCTTTGGCGGAAGGCGAGCATGGCTGGGGGGTTGGCCGGCCTCAGTGTGGGCGAGGGGAAGCTGGTGTTGGCGGAGCGGGATTTTGCCGAGGAGCACGATGTTTACCGTTGTTTGCGGGCGGACGGAGGGGAGTTGGTTTGGCGGCTGGCCTTTCCGGCTCGGGGCAAGCTGGATTACGGGCAATCGCCCCGGGCGACGCCGGTGATCGTGGGCGGCCGGGCCTATTTGCTGGGCGCGTTTGGGGAACTCCGTTGTGTGACCATGGAGCGGGGGGAGGTGGTGTGGAAGAGGCACCTGATGACGGAGTTTGACGCGAGGCTGCCGACATGGGGGATGTGTGCGACGCCGCTGGTGGTGGATGACCTGTTGATCGTGAATCCGGGGGGGCCGCGCGCTTCGGTGGTGGCGTTGGACTTGGCGACGGGGCGGACGCGGTGGGCGAGCGCGGGCGGGCCCGCGGCGTATGCCGCGTTCATCTGCGCGGAGTTGGGGGGCCGACGGCAGGTTGTGGGGTATGATCGTGATTCGCTGGGGGGCTGGGATCCTGGCACGGGCGGGCGGCTGTGGCGGTGGGAACCCTCGATGCCGGGTGATTTCAACGTGCCCACCCCCATTGCGGCGGGCGGCGGGTTGCTGGTGGCCACGGAGAACAACGGGACGCGGTTTTTTCGGTTCGATCCGGACGGACGGATCGAGTCCAGCCCGGCGAGCGAGTGTGGCGATCTCTCGCCGGACACCACGACGCCGGTGGTGACGTGTGGGAGGGTGTTTGGGGTGGATCAGGGGCTGTATTGCCTCGACTTGAGGAAGGGGCTGCAGCCGGTTTGGCATCGGGAGGACGATGCGCTGGGGGACCATGCTTCCTTGTGGGCGGACGAGGAGCGGGTGCTGGTGATGACGTTGGGGGGCGAGTTGATCTTGGTGGATGGGCGGTCGGACGCGTGTTCGGTGGTGTCGCGGGTGCGGGTGTTCGAGGACGAGGTGGAGGTGTACGCGCATCCGGCGCTGGTGGGGACGCGGTTGTTTGCCCGGGGCGGGGCGAGCGTGGTGTGCGTTGACTTGGCGAACCCATGACCACGCCTGGGAACCGACGGATCGCGAGCAGCATGAGGTTCTTCCTGATGCTGGGGATGGCCTGGGTGGTCGGCGCGGGCTGCGCCCACTCGCCAGGCGGGGGCCGCGCCGCGCGGTTGATCCCGTCGCTGCGGCCTTATGTTCTGGAGGTGGCGGAGGAACTGCCCCTGGTGCCGGCTGCGCGGAAATCGGTGTTGGACGAGATCGCGGGGTGCGTGGCCGAGCGTTTGGCGGAGGATGGGCAGGCGGATCTGGTGTTTATTTGCACCCACAACTCGCGGCGCAGTCACATGTCGCAGATCTGGGCCCAGACCGCGGCCACGTATTACGGGCTGGGGAAGGTGCGGGCGTTTTCGGGCGGCACCGAGACGACGGCCTGCAATTGCCGGACCGTGACCGCCATGCGGAGCGCCGGGTTCGATATTCAGGACGCCACGACGGGCGACAATCCGGTTTACCTGGTGTATTACGCGGAGGGGGCGCCTCCGATTCGGGCCTACTCGAAGATCTACAACGCGGAGGGCAACCCCCGGACGGGATTCCTGGCACTTATGACCTGCAGTGCGGCGGACCAGAGTTGTCCAGTGGTGGAGGGGGCCGTAGCTCGTTTTGCCATCCACTACGCTGACCCGCGGTTGTGTGACGACACGCCGACGGAGACGACGGCGTATAACGAGCGTTGCCGGGAGATTAGCCGGGAGATGTTCTACATCATGTCGGAGGTGCGCCGGCTGGCCCGGGGGCGGTGAGGGATCAGGTAGCACCGGACCAAGGGTAGGTTTTCTGGAACCGGCTGCGGCAAGGCCAGCGGCGCTGGGCGGGACGTCGGGGACAGGACCGGGGTGGGCGCGGCAGCGGCAACACGGCCAGGAGGGGAACGGCCCGCATCCGGTCGGAGCGCTCGCGCTAGGTCGCGACGCCGGCCAGGTGCCCGTGCACGTTTACACGCGGGGTATCATGGCCCGGCCAACTCGAATCTGAGGAGGACTTTGCCCGTCTCGATCGCGACATGGCCCAGCCGCAGCGGGAAGTTCGCCATCAGGCGGTAGAACCTCCGCCCAGCCGACGACCTCGCCAGCGTAGCGGTCCAGGCAGAAGTATCCAGGATCGCCCCGCTTTCCATGGTCCAGGGACCGACCGCCGAGTCCGCCGATTCAACCGTCACTGCCAACGACACTGGCACGAACACGAGGTAGTTTTCGAACACGTCCCCGGCCTCGCTCGAGTCGGTGAGCTGCCGCAGGCGAATCGTCTGGCGACCGCTCAAACTCAGGGCCAGGGTCTGGCCCTCGGCGTTGCTCAGCGGGATGTTGCGATAAGCAAAGCCGGTCGCCCCGGCTTTGAATCGCCCCAGGGCCGTGGAAGCCGCGTTGGGGAGCGAAGAGTTACCCGTGACGACCTCCAGCGCCAGCTCGGCTTCGCGGAGGTTCCACACGGCTGCCCTGAGGTAGACCGCATAGACCCCGGTCGGGAAACTCCTGGTGAATTGAAGCCACTCGCCGAAGCGCACGCGATAAACATCAAGATCGAAAAGGCCGTCATCCGCGCCGCCCGCCTCGACAATCCACGGTCGCACGTAATCCCAGCTCCGCTGCGTCGCCGCCAGCGAACCTGGCCGGTAGGCCGACGCGCCCGGATCCGTGTCCAGGTCGTGGTAATCCACCTCGGCCACTCCAACTCGGCCGGCGTAAGTTCCCGGGGGTGCCAGGGAAAGGCCGATGAACTGGCCGCCGCCGAAGTTATAGTCCTCGATCTCCACTATCACGTTGGTCCTGGAAAACGTGTCGAACGAGTAAGGAACCGCGCTGGTCGCGCCACGCGCATCGACCATGGTCCACAACCAATCGAAAGGCCGATTCGTGCTCGATCCGAAGGCCGCATAGGAAATGGAGACTTGCGGTTGGGTCGGGCCAAGGGGGCCGCTCGCGACCGCCAGAATGCCCTCGCCCCAAGGCCGGGCCTGGCCGTCCGCCGGCCACCCGAAGCCGTCCTCGTCGTAGATTCTGGCCGTCACGTCTTGCGTCCCGGCGACAAAGCTCGCTCCGTTGGGCAGATCGAAGTTGAACAAGACCGGAAGCTCATTCGTGCCGACCTCGGCCGACACCTGCGCGCGGTCGAACCAGACGAAAGAGGTCATGGCCTGGCCTGGACCGTCCTTCAACACGCCGAGCAGGAAATACCCGCCTCCCAGGAACGGCGCCGCCGGTTCATCAGTGCCGGCCATCAGGGGGTCCGCCGCCGGCGAATCCGTAACCACCCGCTCGAAAAGCACCGCGTCACCGGCCTCCTTGTCCAGAACCTGAACCTGGGCCGACACGGTTGCACCGCTCTTGCTGAGTTGCAGGGCCAGCGTCACGTTGGCTTGGCGAACCGTCGGGTCGATTGGCACGCGCACGAAATCCGCGCCGATGGCCTTGCTGATTCGAAGCTCGCCGGCCGACTTTTGCAGCAGCCAGCCCTGTGCAAACTCGAGTGGCCTGGAATCCGGCATCCACCCCAGCACCACAAAGGCGTCGGGATCCAGGCAGTCCACCAAATCGACTCGGAGCTCCAGGGCCGAACCGTCCGTGAACTCGAGTTTCTCCGTCGGCCGAACCGTGAGACAACCGGTCAGACGGTTGTTCGGCGGGACCTCGAAACTCAACCAGCCCCGGTCCTCATAGACCTGCGCCCGATCCAGGATCAGATTCTGCCACTGCGGACGACGACCGTCCTCGAAGTCGTCCAGAAGGCGAAGCGAGGTCGCGGGGAGTCCCGTGAGGGTCAGGCAAACAAGCGCCGAGGGCGCAAAGCAGCGGTACATGGCGTTTGGGATGGAGCGCATAGATGTCCTGAGGCGGAAACCCCGTTTATGGCCAAACAGATTGGCTGCGATGCCACTGCCATTCGGGATCGGGTTCAGTACTCCGGCTGTGGAGCCATTCATAGTCTTCGCGAGAACCTACGCCCGCCTGGAGAATTCGGTCAGAACCGTCCCCGCCAACATACTGCACCGGCAAATCAAGAGCAGCAGCGCGCCACCGTCGGATTTCTGCATGCCCGTCAGCGAACCCAATGGTTGAAGCTCGGCAATGATACATCCCAGGGATAGCGGTCCAAGCCATGTTGTCCGGACGTCGCCAAAACGTAAAGCAGGGAAGCGAAACGTAATTCGGGTGAGCGTCCGTGACGACCCAGGCACGCGACGGGGAAAGGGCCCTCATATCTCCCAAGAATTTGAAAACTCGTTGGTCGAAAGCTCGTTCGCTGACTTTTGTGCCGCCTGATCTTCCGTCTTTGCCTTCGCCCATGAAGTAGTTCATCGAGACCGAGCGCACACGAGCTGACCAGCCAGCTTGGCGCTGCGACGGGCTTAACAAGTTGTCGGCCGGACATTTGAATACCCGCCACTCATGCGCAAGGTAGGGTCCAAGTTGTCCAGCAAGCATGTGCTGGATGTTAGTGACGTCAGGACTCACCGCCCACGACATTTGGCCATGTGCCCATTCATTTTCCAGCTCGCCTCTTTCGTGGCTGTTTCCTGTGAGTCGATCATGGTTGTCTGTGGCAAACTCCAACCAGGCAATCATGAGCTGTCTTTTGTTGCCTAAGCACTCGATGGTGCGAGCCTTGGCTCGGGCTTTCCCCAGCGTCGGAAGGAGGATGCTGGCCAGGATCGCAATGATGGCAATTACGACGAGGAGTTCAACCAGTGTGAAGGCCATTCTACTCCTTGGTCGGCTGAAGCGAATCCGGTCCATAGCGTAGTACAGGGTTGAAGGGTGGGACCGCGATGGCGATCCCACCCAGAACCGGCTTTCACTCCGGCGCGTCGTAGAGCCAGACACTCACACTACCGCCGGCTCCAGTAGGACTGCTGGGGCCGGGACGGCCCGTGACAAAACCCGGATGCAAGTACTCAACGGTGTCTGCAAACGCAACCGAGGCGCCTTCGTGCTCTCCGGCCTGCACACCCGCGATGCTGGGCGATTCGTAGACCGGATCGTCATCGAACTGGCCGACGAAGAGGACAACCAATCCAACGTCGGAAGTCTGACCGTTAAGATCCCAATCCGGAGCCCCCACAAAGATGTGACAAATGCCATCGTCGGTGATGTCTCCGCAGGCCACCGCCCATCCGAAATGCGCTCCGGCCTGCGCGCCCTCGGCCGACCAAGATGGACTCGACAAATAGCCCGATGAGGATCCCTCGTAGGCAAAGACAGCCCCTTCACCCGATTGCCCATTGCTGTAATAGGGCGCCCCGACGACGAGGTCATCGTAGGAATCGCCGCCAAACGAATCACAGGCGGCAACGCTTGCGCCAAAGAAGGATCCAGTTTGTGAGCCGCGTCGAATCACAGTTGGAGTGGACGCCGGAAGCGTGCTGCCAGAATGGAAGAGGTAGACTGCCCCATTCCGACTGCTGCTGTAGAAGGCATTGGGAGCACCCACCACGACATCCGTCTTTTCGTCGTTGTTGACGTCGTCAGCAAAAGCCACCACGTAACCATAATAATCTCCCTCCGTGTCGCCGTAAGTGGTCCACGACGGTGTGGTGGATGGCGCTTGGGCATCCCGCCCCAGGAACAGATAGGCGGCACCCACGACTCCTGTAGCTGAGTCGGTGCTGAGGCCCAGGTTCACTCGATCCACCTCTCCCACGGAAGTCCACGGAGCACCCACTAGGACATCGTCGAAGGAGGTATCATTTCCTATGCTCTTACCTCCCGCCACCGACCAACCAAAGCAGGCCCCATCTCCTTCACCATAGGCCGTCCAGTAGGCACTCGAACTCAATCCCGATGAACTACCGGCAAATATCTCGGCCTTGCCCCGGCTGTTCCCGTAGTAATCATAATACGGACTCCCAATGATCACGTCATCATAGCCATCATCATCAACGTCGCCGGCGTCGGCCACGCTAAAACCGAAGCATGCTCCCGCTTGGTTGCCGAGCTTGGTCCAAGTGGCCGAGGCTGGGAGCGTCGACTGAGGCGCTTCGAAGGCGAAGACCTTGCCGACGTTGGCGTTGGTGCCGTCGTCGTAATAGGGCGCGCCGACAATGATACCTCCTCCGGGGGGCGGCGCCTTCGTGGTGCCAATGCCGGATACGCTGAACCCAAACTGTGCACCGGATTGGGATTCGTCGTAGGACTTGTTGAAGACGAGCGGATCCACCAGAAGCGGGTACGGGGCCGTTCGATCGTCGACGACGATCGAGATGGTGTCCGCTGCCACGATCTCGAAATGCGCGGGAACTGGAATGCCCTTCGCGTCCAGGACCAGAAGTTCGCCATACTCAATTATCTCCAGCCCTTGCGGGTCGATCAACGCGACCGCTGTTTCGTCCACTCTTCTTGCATTGACTCGAATTCCCTCGGAACTCAAATCGAGGCGCAGGTGCAGCATTCCCGCTCCCGGCGGTCTGGCCGCCACGAGGAAGCTCTGCTTGAGACCTCGGTTCGAATTCTCGTACTGAATCTCGATGTCTTCAATCGTGAACACGGCCTGCTGGTTGGCTTTGCGGCAGGCCGTTAGGGCCCCGAGCCGGTCTCCCTCGCCACGGTCCACCGAAACCAAGTTTAGGTCAACAATCCAAGGGTTAGCGCTATCAGCAACCTCCCTTGGCGTGACGCGCAGCCTTGCTCCTTCCATGATGAAACGCAGATTCTGCTTCCGGTTTGGGCAGCGCAGCGTTCCCGATTCCGGCGCGCCGCTGATTTCGTACTCCGAATCCTCGATAACCTGGAAGATCGCTTGCAGGTTAGCTCTTGGGGGGGGTACTTGGGCCCCGACGACGCTGAAACACCCGATGGCCAAGCCGAAGAGGCACAGCCTCGCTTTGAACGACCTAGTCTTCATTTACGACTCCACTCTCTCCCCGGTTGGATCATGATCGAACGTGGTTCCTTGGCCAACCTAGGCAGCGTCCCCAACCGGGAATACGCTACGCACCCATTCCGACCAGACTGGCCTTGTGAACTTCGCAACAAATTCTGTCAACAGAAATGTAAGCGACACAGAGATGTGATCAGGATATCGCCTACGAAACCCGCGAAATAGTCACGGCAAGGCTTCTTCACCTTCCCTTCATCTACCACCAAGAAGTACAAATCTTGGCCAGCAGGGATGACGTCAAAGTCTTCTGGGTGGATTCCAAGCGTGTAAGAAGTCACGTGTCCGCCAACGTCCACCGCGTGGATTACCCCTGCGTATCATCGCCGGTGATCGCTTTGCCAGCCCAAGGCCCGTACCGGGGATCGTTGGGAAGAGTCAAAACGCCTTCCCAATGCACAGTCTGAAACTCAACGATCCACGCCCCCCTCTGCGCCTCTGCGGCGAAAAGGGCCGACCCGGTCACCCCAGACTGACCTCCTCCTTAGGGTCTGTGCAAAAATAACTTCCGATTTTGCTGGAGGCGATTTTGGCTT
>CAZVRY010000204.1:0-12347 GCA_964629545.1 uncultured Verrucomicrobiota bacterium
GGGGGCGCGGCGGCGGGGGGGGGGGGGGGCCCCGCCGGCGGGGGCGGGGCGGGGGGGGGGGGGGGGGGGGGCGGGCGGCGGGGCCGGGGTCGGGGGAGGAGGAAGCAGCCGGCGGCGCAGAGGAGGAGGGCGCAGAGGAGGAGGGCGAGGGGGAGGAGGGACATGGGGATAGCGGATGGCGGAGATCGGAGATCGGAGATCGGAGTTCGGAGATCGGGGGAATGGGAAGATGTCGGTTTTGGGTGTCTGGGAGGGGGTTAGGAGGGGGAGGGGGGAGTTGGGGGGGGCTGGGTGGCGGCGAGCATATCGCGGGCGGCGGGGATTTTGCAGGCGAGGGCGAGGGCGGCGTAGGCGGCGGTGGCGAGGGCCATGGGGGCGAAGACGGCGCCGGCGCGATGGAGGAGAGTCTCGGCGCCCCAGGTGCGGATCCAGGCGGTGGTGCCGGTCCAGGCGACCAGGCCGGCGACGGTTCCGGCGAGGAGGAGTTTGGGGGTTTGGCGGAGGAGGTCGGAGTAATCGAGCTGTTTGAGTTTGCGTCGGAGGGCGTACGCGAGGAGGAGGACGTTGAGGAGGGCGCTGAGGGAATTGGCGAGGCCGAGGCCGCCTTGTTTGAAGGGGGAGACGAGCCAGAGGACGAAGAGGAGGTTGAGGGTGAGGCAGACCACGCTGATTTTCATGGGGGTGGTGGTATCGCCGAGGGCGTAGAAGGCGCGGGCGAAGACGTTGACGAGGGAGAAGGCGACGAGGCCTGGGGCGAGGCAGGCGAGGGCGAAGGCGGCGCGCTGGGTGGCGTCTGGGGAGAAGGCGCCGCGTTCGAAGAGGAGGCGGACGATGGGTTCGGCTTGGACGACGAGGAGGATGGAGGCCAGGAGGTTGATGAAGACGAGGTAGCCGAGGCCCTGCTGGAGGGTGGCCCGGAAGCCGGGGTAGTTTTTGTCGGCGGCGAGGGCGGAGAGGGTGGGGAGGAGGTAGGTGGCGAGGGAGATGCCGAAGATGCCCTGGGGGAATTCCATGAGGCGGACGGCGTAGTTGAAGGAGGCGACGATGGTGTCGCCGACCTGGAAGGCGATGAGTTGGGTGAGGAGGACGTTGATTTGGAAGGCGGCGACGCCGAGGGTGCCGGGGATCATTTTGCGGGCGACGTCGAGGACGGCGGGGTCGCGCCAGGGGGTGATCCAGCGGAGGCGGAAGCCTTCGCGGGCGAGGGTGGGGAGTTGGAAGCCGGCTTGAACGCAGCCGGCGACGAGGACGCCGAGGGCCAGCGCGAAGATCTGCTCGGGGAGAGTGGCGCCGAAGGAGGGGGCGAGGAGGAGGACGGAGGCGATCATGACGACGTTGAGCATGGTGGCGCCGAGGGCGGGGAGGACGAAGTGGCCGCGGGCGTTGAGCATGGCCATGAAGAGGGCCGCCATACAGACGAGGAGGAGATAGGGAAACATGACCCGCAGGAGGCGGAGCATGAGGAGGGATTTGCCTTCGGGTTCGGCGACGACGATCCAGAGGGAGACGGCGCCGATGCCGAGGAGGACGACCAGTCCGGTGGCGACCACGAGGGCGGAGAGGACGGCGTTGGCGGTGCGCCACATTTCGGGTTCGCCGGCGTTTTTCTCCTTGTCTTTGAACATGGGGACGAAGGCGGCGGTAAGGGCGCCTTCGCCGAGGAGGCGTCGGAAGAGGTTGGGGATCATGAAGGCGACGACGAAGGCGCCGGCGACCCAGCCATCGCCCATGAAGCGGGCGTAGACGATTTCGCGCAGCATGCCGAGGAGGCGGCTCATGAGCGTGGCGAGGCCCATGGCGCTGGAGGATTTGAGCATCTGCGACATGGGGGGCGACCGTACGAGGCGGGGGGCGCGGTGCAAGGAGAATTATGACCTATGGGTTGTGGTTTTTGATTGTCGCGGGTGCGGCCGTTGGGGGCGGGCGGGCGGGCGGTCTTGGGTATAAAGGCCTGGGGATTTTCTACTTTCCCTGGCAGGGGATTGGGGGAAGATGCGCGCGCAACGATCAACCATCAACGCTGGAGCAATGTTATGGGCCTCATGGATTATCTGAAGACGCAGTTCCTGGAGATCATTCAGTGGGAGGACGACTCGCGGGATACGATTTCGTGGCGGTTTCCGGATTTGGACAAGGAGATCAAGCGGGGGGCGCAGTTGATCGTGCGGGAGAGCCAGGTGGCCCAGTTCATCTATTTGGGGCAATTCGGGGACACGTTTGGGCCGGGCAAGCATGACCTGGTGACGCACAACATCCCGATCCTCGCGACGCTCAAGGGGTGGAAGTATGGGTTCGAATCGCCGTTCAAGGCGGACGTGTATTTTGTGAACACGCGGTTGTTCACGGGGAACAAGTGGGGGACGGCGAACCCGGTGATGCTGCGGGACCCGGATTTTGGGATTGTGCGGGCGCGGGCGTATGGGACGTATGACTTCAAGGTGGCGGATGTGAAGACGTTCTTGCGGGAGGTGGCGGGGACGGACGACAACTTCCGGTTGGACGAGTTTACGGACGCGATGCGGTCGCGGTTGGTGAGCGTGTTTTCGGACGCGCTGGCGACGGCGAAGGTGCCGGTGTTGGACGTGGCGTCGCGCTACCAGGAGTTGGGCGAGGCGCTCTTGCCGATCATCAACCCGGCCATTACGCAGAAATACGGGTTGGAGCTGAGCAGTTTCATTGTGGAGAACGTCTCGCTGCCGCCCGAGGTGGAGCAGGCGATCGACAAGCGTTCGGGGATGGCGGCGGTGGGGAATTTGAACGACTTTGTGAAGTTCCAGATGGGGCAGGCGATTGGGCAGGGCGGGGAGGGGGCGGGGATGGCGAACACGGCGGCGCAGTTGGGGGCGGGGTTGGCGATGGGGCAACAGATGATGGCGGCGATGGGGGCAGGGCAGACGACGCCCGCGGCCGCTCCGCCGGTGATGGGGGCGGCGGCGCCGGCGGCGACGGGGTTGCCGGAGTTGCTGTCGCCGGCCGATGTGGCGCGCGCGTTGGGGGTGGGGGAGGGGGACGTGATGGAGGCGCTGCAGACGGGCGAGTTGAAGGGGAAGCGGATTGGGTCGACGTGGCGGATTACGCGGCAGGCGTTGAACGAATTCCTCGGCTGAGCCATGTCGGACGTTCCCCCGCCCCTGCCCAACGCCACGGCGCGGCAGAAGTTCTCCTGCCCGGCCTGTGGCGGCGAGTCGCAATGGAACCCCGGTCGGCAGGCCTTAGTCTGCCCGTTTTGCGGGACGACGTCGCCGGCCCAGGTCGAGTTGACGGCGGGGGGCGAGGAGTCGGTGCGGGAGTTGGATTTGGTGGCGGCCTTGCGGAGCATTCCGGACGAGGCGCGGGGTTGGCAGGCGAAGAAGACGTCCGTGCGCTGCCAGCATTGTCAGGCGATTTCGGTGTTCGATCCGGAGCGGGTGGGGCAGCGGTGCGATTTCTGCGGGTCCTCGGCGCTGGTTCCCTACGAGGAGATGAAGGAGGCGTTTCGTCCGGAGAGCCTGTTGCAGATGCGGGTGGCGGAAACGCAGGTGCGGGAGTCGATTCGGAAGTGGTATCGGACCCGGTGGTTTGCGCCGAACCGGTTGAAGTCGGCGGCGCTGACGGACACGGTCAAGGGGTTATATGTGCCGTATTGGACCTTCGACGCGCAGGTGCATGGCGATTGGACGGCGGACAGCGGGTATCACTATTGGGAAACGGAGCACTACACGGACGCACAGGGGAAGCGTCAGACCCGGCAGGTGCGGAAGACGCGGTGGGTGCCGAGTTCGGGGGCGCTGGATCATTTTTTTGACGACGACTTGGTGCCGGCGACGAAGGGGGTGGATTTGGAGTTGTTACGGCGGGTGGAGCCGTTTCCGACCAAGGAACTGACGCCGTATCAGGCGGGGTTTCTTTCTGGCTGGGTGGTGGAGCGGTATCAGATCGACCTGGTGACGGCGGCGCAGCATTCGCGGGAGCAGATGGAGGCGGAGATGGAGCGTTTGTGCGGGCAGGAGGTGCCCGGGGACACGTATCGGAATCTGCGCGTGCGCTGCCGGTTTACAGGGCAGACGTTCAAGCACATTTTGGTGCCGGTGTGGTTGCTGACCTACAATTATGGCCGGCGCAACTTCCAGGTGGTGATCAATGGTTACACGGGGGAGATCGCGGGGCGGTATCCCAAGAGTTGGGTAAAGATTCTGCTGGCGGTGTTGGGCGTGGTCCTGGCGGCCGGGATCATCGCGTTGATCGCGAGGGGTTAGGATTTGGATTTAGGATTTAGGATTTAGGATTTGGGATTTGGGATTTAGGAGTCTAGGGGATGGGGGTTCGGAGAGGAAAAGTCGCAGATCGCAAATCATAAATCATAAATCATAAATCATAAGTCATAAGTCAGGCGTAGCCATGGGTTTGGAACCAGGCGAGGGCGTCGGCGAGGGCTTGGCGGGGTGGGGTTTGGGGGAGGCCGAGTTCGCGGATGGCGCGGGCGGGGTTGAAGAACATTTTGTAGCGGGCCATGCGGACGCCGGCCACGGGGGCGCGCGGGGGGCGGCCGGTGAAGCGGGCGAGGAGTTCGTCGAGGTGTGCGGCGGCGAGGGCGACGGGATAGGGGATTTGAAGTCTGGGGGCGGGCAGTCCCGACAGTTCGGCCAAGGTGCGGAGCGCTTGTTTCATGGTCCAGTTGCCGTCGGCGTGTCCGAGGATGTAGCGGGCGCCGAGGCGTCCGCGTTCGGCGGCCAGGATGTGGCCGTCGGCGACATCGCGGACGTGGACGAAGTTGAGGCCGGTGTCGAGGAAAGCGGGGAGGCGCCGGTTGAGGAAGTCGACGATCATCTGGCCGGTGGGGGTGGGTTTGGTGTCGCGGGGGCCGACGGGGGCGCTGGGGTTGACGATGACGATGGGGAGGCCGCGGGCGGCGAGGTCGCGGGCGACTTGTTCGGCCTGCCACTTGGATCGTTTGTAGTGATTGGACATCTGAGCTTCGGAAACCGGGGCGTCTTCGTCGGTCGGGGTGAGGTGGCCGTGGACGGGGCGGGGGAGGCCGATGCATCCGACGGTGCTGGTGTAGACGATGCGGGAGCAACCTGCCTGGGCGGCGGCTTCGAGGACGTTCCGGGTGCCTTCGACGTTGGCCGCGTACATGGGGCGGTAGTCGGGGAGCCAGAGGTGGTAGCTGGCGGCGACATGGAAGCACCAATCGCAACCGCGGATGAGGCTGGCTAGGCGGGTTCGGTCGGCCAGGTCGCCGGGGGCGGGTTCGTAGGAGGCGCCGTCGAGGCCGCGGAGGTCGCTGTTGGGGCGGAGGAGGGCGCGGACTTGATGGCCGCGGGCGTTGAGGGCGCAGACGAGGTTGGCGCCCACGAACCCGGAGGCGCCGGTGACGAAGCACAGCATGAAGGAATGGTGGCGGAGTTGGAGGGAAACTCAACCAGTAGCGGTTGGGGCGGGTGGGTGGGCGCGGGAGTTATGATGGTGCCGGCCAGGGGCCCGCCCCCGCCCCGCTGGTCGACCCGGAACCGTGCTATTTCATGTCCGATTTGACGCGTTCGAGGAGGGTTTTGGCGCGTTGGGTTTGGTCGGGGTTGGTGGCGGCGGGGAGGACCTTTTCGAGGGCGGCGGCCAGGGTGGGGAGGTGGGGGGCGGCGGCTTCGCGGTTTTGCAGGATTTTGGGGATGATGGCGAGAGCGGCGGCGGCGGCTTCGCCTTTCACGGTCGCCTCGAGGTGGGGGACGACGAGGGCGAGGGCGTCGACGGAGGGGATGCCGCCGAGGGCGGCGAGCAGGAGTTTTTTCTCGTCGTCGCGTTGGATGAGGTCGCCGGCTTGGCGGCACATAGCCAGGCGGTCGTGGGCGGGCAGGTCGGTGTTGGCGGCCATGCCGAGGTAGCTGCGGAGGCAGAGGAGGCGGGTTTTGTCGTCGCTGGTGGTGCGGGCGAGGTGGAGGAGGTCGGGGGCAGTTTCGGTGGAGCGCCAGGCGCCGAGGGAGCGGATGGCGGTGGTGCGGACGTTTTCGTTCGCGTCTTGGACGGCGGCGCGGACGTTGCGGAGGGCGGTGGGGCCGCCGAGGGTGGTGAGGACGCGGACGAGGCTGGCTTTGACGAGGGGCGACGCGGGGTAGAGCCAGGCGGCGATGTGGGTGGCGGCGGTTTCCGGGGGCGTGATCCGGGCGGCGACGGCGGCGATGGATTCCTCGGCGTTTTCGGCGTCGGAGGCGTCTTTGGTTTGGGCGAGGAGGCCGAGGAGAGCCGGGAGGTGGTCGGGGCCGGCCAGTTCGGCGAGTCGGCGGAGGGCGCCGCTGCGCACTTGGGGGGTGGGGTCGCCGGCGGCCTTGATGAGTTCGGGGACGGCGCTGGTCAGGCGGCGGCGGGCGATGAGGTCCATGCCGGCGAGGCGGCGTTTGGGGTCGGGGGCTTGGAAGAGTTGGAGGACGGCGCGGTCGGCTTCGGGGCCGGGGGTGGCGGCGAGGGCTTCCTGGGCGGCGTTGGCGACATCGCGGTTGGGATCGGCCATGAGTTCGAGGAAGGGGTTGATGGCGGAGGGGTGGCCGATTTCGCCGGCCGCGCGGACGGCGGTGGCGCGGAGGCCGGCGTCGCCGGTCTTGGTGGCGGCGAGGAGGGCCGGGAGGCCGGCGGGGTCGCGTCGGCCGCCGAGGGCTTGCATGACGAGGATGCTGCCATCGGGGTTGAGGCGTGGGAGGGCGGCGGCGAGGGTGCGGGTGACGGCGGGGTCATTGAGTTCGTAAGAGGCGCGGATGGCGGTGGCGAAGAGGACGGGGTCTTGGCCGGCGAGGTGTTCGCGGATGAGTTCGGCGCCTTGGGCGCCGCGGGCGAGGATGGCGCCGCGGAGGGCGGCGGTTTTGACTTGGTGGGGCAGGCCGGGTTCCTGGTAGCGGTCGTAGATGGCGAGGGCGGCGTTGGTCTTGCCTTCGGCGAGGAGGCGTTCGGCGCAGCGGGCGATGCCGTCGGCGAGGGCGACCATGCTGGGGTGGGCGGGGTCGGTGACGGCGCCGAGGATGGCTTCGGCGGCTTCCTGGGTGCCGAGTTGGCCGAGGGAGCGGGCGGCGGCTTCGACGACCTCGGGGTCGCCGGAGTAGAGGTGGTTGGCGAGGGCATTGAGGGCGCTGAGGTCGCGGCGGACGCCGAGGCTGCCGATGACGCCGACGAGGCGGCGGCCCTGGAGTTTGCCGAGTTGGGCGCGGAGGGCGGTTTCGACCCCGCGATCGGGGATGGTCTCGAGGGCGTAGCGGGCCATGTGGGCGAGTTTTTCGTCATTGAGCATGCCGACGAGGGTGGGGATGGCGTCCTGGGTGCCGACGACGGTGAGTTCGCGGCAGGCGTCGGCTTTGGCTTTGAGGTCGGCGTCGGACTGGAGGACGCGGAGGAGTTCGGGTTGTTGGCGGGTGACCAGGGGGGAGGGGCCGTCGGCGGCGCCGAGGTGGAGGCAGCAACTGGCGAGGGTGAGGGTGAGGAGGAACGTCTTCATAGAGGGGAGGGCTGGGGTGGGGGGGCGCATAGGGATGGGAGGGGGTGGACTAGATGATGTAGGGTTCGCGCATGGCTCGGGAGCGGAGGCGATTGGCTTCGGGGTCGTTGAGGAATTCCTCCTTATCGGGGTCGAAGCGCATATCGCGTTTGAGCCACATGCAGATATTGGCGGCGTGGACGGAGGTCATGGAGCGGTGCATGACCTCGGCGTGGGCGACGGGGAGTCGGCGGGATTTGACGCAATTGAGGAAATCGCGGACGTGGCTCATGGGGCGCTGGGTGCGGGCGATGTAGTCGCCGACGATTTGCTTGAAGTCGGCGAGGAGGGCGGGGTTGGAGACATCGGGTTTGCCATAGCCGTCGGCGACGGCGACCCAGCCTTCGGGGCCTTCGAAGCGCATGCCACAGGAGCCGTGCCACCATTCGTCGCCGCGGTGGAGGGTCATTTTGCGTCCGTCGGCGAAGGTGGTGATCATGCCGTCGCCGGTGGGGTTATGGACGTATTGGTAATGGACGGGGCAGGTATGGAGGAGGTCGAGGCCGGCTTGGGCTTGGGCGAAGGTATGGGCGCCCCATTCGCCGATGCAACTGGTATGGAAGTCGTAGAAGCCGCGCCAGCCGCCCTGGGTATAGGTGCGGTTGTAGGGGCGCCAGGGGCAGGGGCCGAGCCATTGGTCCCAGTCCATTTCGTCCTTGGGGGGCTCGGGTTGGGGGGGGAGCCAGTCGTGGCGCATTTCGGCCGCGTCCCAGGGGGCGATGTGGGCGCGGGCGGTGTGGACGCGTCCGAGTCGGCCGCTCTTGGCGAGTTCGATGGCGAAGACGAAGTTGGCTTCGCTGAGGCGTTGGGTGCCGGTTTGGTAGACGCGGCCGTAGCGGCGGGCGGTTTCGACGACGGCGCGCCCTTCGGCGATAGTCATGGCGGAGGGTTTTTCGGAGTAGACATCTTTGCCGGCGCGCATGGCCCAGACGGCGGCCATGGCGTGGAGGCGGTCGCCGGTGGTGCTGAGGACGGCGTCGATATCGGTGCGTTGGGCGAGGAACTCGCGGAGGTTGCCGTAGGTTTTGCAGTCGGAGTTGCCGTAGCGGTTATCGACGAGGGTTTTGACGGCTTCGCGGCGGGAGCGGTTGGGGTCGCAGGTGGCGACGAACTGGACATCGGGCTCGGGGAGCATCCAATTGAGGTCGTGGGTGCCGCGGCCGCCGATGCCGATGCCGCCGAGGACGATGCGTTCGCTGGGGGGGACGGTGCCATTGCGGCCGAGGACGGAGATGGGGGCGAGGGTGGGGGCGGCGAGGAAGGCGCTGGTGAGGGCGGCGCGTTGGAGGAAGCCGCGTCGGGTGAGGGGGGTGGGAGGGAGGTGGGAGGGGGAGGAAGGAGTTGACATGGCGCGAGCTTACCAGCGGGTTGGGCGGAGGTGAAGAACTCTTATTGGGGGGGCGGAGGTTTTACTTTGTGAAAAGAATCACAAATTCACTTGCCGGGGTGGGAGGGGGTGATTAGGTTGCGCGCGGCTGGCCGGGGGGGAGTCCCTCGGGCTTGCTGGACGTCGCATGCGAACCACATCGGAAGTCGGCTATGATTCGAAGATTGAAGGGGACGTGATTGTCACCCGGGTGGACGCTGTGCTGAACTGGTTTCGGAAGAACTCGCTCTGGCCGATGCCGATGGGGCTGGCCTGTTGTGCGATCGAGTTGATGGCGACGGGGGCGAGTCGGTTTGACATTTCGCGGTTTGGGGCGGAGGTGATGCGGTTTTCGCCGCGGCAATCGGATTTGATGGTGGTGGCGGGGACGGTGACCTACAAGATGGCGACGGCGGTGAAGCGGATTTACGATCAGATGACGGAGCCGAAGTGGGTGATTGCGATGGGGGCGTGCGCGTCGACGGGGGGGATGTATCGGAGCTACTCGGTGTTGCAGGGGGTGGACCGGATTGTGCCGGTGGACGTGTATGTGGCCGGGTGTCCGCCGCGGCCGGAGGCGTTGTTGGACGCGCTCATGAAGATGCAGGACAAGATCACGCGGTTGCCGGTGTTGGCGACGCAGAAGCGGCTGAGCTGAGCGTGGGAGACCTTGAACGGATGGGCACGACCTCACTGGAACAAGCTCGCAAGTTGAAGGCGGCGTTTGGGGACGCGCTGTCGGAGCCGTCTGAATTCCGGGGCGAGGTCACGGTCGAGCTGGGCGACGCGGAGCGGGTGGCGGAGGTTTGCGGGTGGGCGAAGGGGAGCTTGGGATTCGACCTGTTGTTGGACCTGGCGAGTGTGGACAATGACGATGGGACGCCGCGGTGGACGCTCGTGTATGAGCTTTACAGCGTGGGGCATCGTTGTCATCTGCGGCTGAAGACGCACGTGAGCGAGGAGCGGTCGGAGTTGCCGACGGTGAGCGGGGTGTGGGGGGCCGCGGACTGGCAGGAGCGGGAGGTTTACGACATGATGGGGATCCGGTTTCGGGGTCATCCGGACTTGCGGCGGATTTTGATGTGGGAGGGGTATCCGTATTATCCGTTGCGGAAGGATTTTCCGCTGGGGGGGAAGCCGACGGAGGCGCCGGGGGTGGCCTTTAGCGAGGCGGCGCCGCAGGAAGGGGGCCCGTTTGTGACGGCGCCGCGGGTGGGGACGGCTGGGGAACGGGAGCCGCGGTCGACGGGGAGGGAGGGCTGAGGGATATGGCGACGGTGCAGGAACTGGAGTTTCGGGACGCGGCGGGGCGGGCGGCGGCGGCGCCGCCGGCTGGGGGTGCGGAGGTGTTGGAGGAGTTACAGGGGGACAGGATGGTGTTGAATGTGGGGCCGTCGCATCCGGCCACGCATGGGGTATTGCGGATTGTGATGGAGTTGGACGGGGAGGTGATCACGAAGGCGACGCCGGACATTGGGTATTTGCATCGTGGGGACGAGAAGATTGCGGAGGCCATGACCTGGAACCAGTTCGTGCCCTACACGGACCGGTTGGATTACCTGTCGCCGCTGGCGAACAACGTGGCCTATGCGCTGGCGGTGGAGAAGCTGATGGGGATCGAGGGGCAGTTGCCGCCGCGCTGCCAGTATATTCGGACGATTTGCTGCGAGCTGGCGCGGATCTCGTCGCACCTTTTGGGGGTGGGGTGTTACGCGATGGACTGTGGGGCGATGACGGTGTTCCTGTTGACCTTCACGGAGCGGGAGAAGATTTACAATTTATGCGAGGCGCTGACGGGGGCGCGGTTTACGACCAGTTACACGCGGGTGGGGGGGGTGGCGAGGGATTTGCCGCCGGGGTGGGTGGCGCAGTGTCGTCAGTTTCTGCGCGAGGTGGTGGTGGACATCAACGAGGTGTCGACGCTGCTGGATCGGAACCGGATTTTCATCGATCGGACGAAGGACATCGGGGTGATTGCGCCGGCGTTGGCGGTGGATTACGGGCTGACGGGGCCGAACTTGCGGGGGAGCGGGGTGGACTACGATGTGCGGAAGGCGCATCCGTATTTGGTGTATGAGCAGTTGGCCTTCGAGGTGCCGCTGGGATCGACGGGGGATTGTTACGATCGGTATTTGGTGCGGATGGAGGAGATGCGGCAGAGCGTGCGGTTGATTGGGCAATGTTTGGATCGGCTGCCGGGGGGTGCGGACAATGAGGGGAAGGAGCCGGTGCACGTGCCGGATGGGAAGGTGTTTTTGCCGCCGAAGGAGAAGGTATTGACGAAGATGGAGGAGTTGATTCACCAGTTCATGCTGGTGACCCAGGGGGTGAACGCGCCGCCGGGGGAGGTGTATTTCGGGGCGGAGAATCCAAAGGGCGAATTGGGGTTCTACATCTGCAGTCGCGGGGGGGGGACGCCGTATCGGTTGAAAATCCGGGCGCCTTCGTTTTCCAACCTGAGCGTGTTGCCGCGGCTATTGCCTGGGCACATGGTGGGCGACCTGGTGGCGATTCTGGGGTCGTTGGATTTCGTGATGGGGGAATGCGACCGGTGAGTGCGGGGTGGGAAATACCGGCCTCGTTGGCGAGCGCGATCGACGCGCTGGTGGGGCGATATCCGCAGAAGCGGAGCGCGTCCCTCATGGTCTTGCACGCGTTGCAGGAGCATTTCGGGTGGATTAGCCGCGAGGCGGTGGAGTGGACGGCGCGCCGGCTCGAGTTGGAGCCGATCAACGTGTTCGAGTTGGTGACATTTTACCCGATGTTTCGGCAGGCGCCGGGGGGGCGCTACCAGTTCAAGGTCTGCCGGACGTTGAGCTGTGCGCTGGCGGGGTCGGGGGGAGTGCACCGCCGGTTGTGCGAGCGGCTGGGGTTGGAGGCGGGGGTGCACGGGCCGCAGACGACGAAGGACGGGATGTACACGGTTGAGTTTGTGGAGTGTCTGGCCACGTGCGACAAGGCGCCGGTGGTGATGGTGAACGACGTGTTTCACGAGGGGGTGACGGAGGCTGGGGTGGAGGGGTTGATCGCGGGCTGCGGGGGGGGGGGGGGGCGGCCGTGAAGGGAAGAGGGCGTCATGAAAAAGCCGAAGCTGAAGGAATGGGAAAGGGTTTGCCGAAAGCTGGAGGGCATGGACGAACTCAGCGAGAAGGAAAGGATCCTGTTCGCCCGGTTCGCCGTCGCCAGTCCCGACGAGCGGTGGCAGATGAACGTGAACTATCTCCGCTCGCTCGGCTGCTGGGGGCGCTCGGGGCTGAAGAGATTCTCTACCAGGTGATTGGGATGTCGGCGGCCAATCTCCAGGGGGTTCCGGGATCGACGATCGACGTCGATTTTGGCACACCTCGAATTGATTCGGCAGCGGCTCGAGGTGCTGCGGAGGGTGAAGCGATGAGGGCGCCGGCGATGGGGAATTGGCTGCCCGACATGGATTTGAACCATGACAAACAGATCCAGAGTCTGCTGTGCTACCGTTACACCATCGGGCAA
>CAZVRY010000205.1:0-12338 GCA_964629545.1 uncultured Verrucomicrobiota bacterium
CGTCGGGTGTTTGAGATTCTCGACGACCAGGAGGTGGTGCGGGAGGTGGAGGGGGCGCGTGGGGTAGTGGCGGGGGGCGGGGGTGGGGAGGTGGCGGCGGGTGGGGAGGTAGTGGCGCGCGGGAACGTGCGGTTCGAGGGGGTGGGTTTTTGCTACGAGTCGGGGCGGGCGGTCTTGGAGGGGGTGGATTTGGAGATTGAGGCGGGCGAGTATGTGGCGGTGGTGGGGCCGAGCGGGGCGGGCAAGACGACCTTGCTGCATTTGCTGCCGAGGTTTCGGGATCCGACGAGGGGGACGATTCGGCTGGAGGGGGTGGATTTGAGGGAGTTGCGGTTGGCGGGTTTGCGGGCGCAGATGGCGTTGGTGTTTCAGGAGCCGATTGTGGTGGCGGGGACGGTGGCGGAGAACATTGCGTTTGGGCGGCGCGGGGCTTCGCGGGAGGCGGTGGAGAAGGCGGCGCGGGAGGCTGGAGCGGACGGGTTCATTCGGAGGTTGCCGCGGGGGTATGAGACGCTGATGGGGGATGGGGCGATGCGATTGAGTGTGGGGGAGCGCCAGCGGCTGCATTTGGCCCGGGTGTTTTTGCAGGACGCGCCGATGCTGTTATTGGACGAGCCGACGAGCGCGTTGGATGCGGAGAGTGAGGCGCTGGTGGCGGCGGGGTTGGCGCGGTTGCGGTCGGGGCGGACGACGCTGTTGGTGGCGCATCGTGCGGGGTCGTTGCCGCGGCCGGATCGGGTGGTGCAACTGGTGGGGGGGCGGGTGGCGCGGGAGGGGACGCCGGAGGAGTTGGCGGGGGCGGATCCGGCTTTTGGGCGTGCCTTCGGGGCCTGGCTGGGGCACGGTGGGGGTAGATCATGAGAATCGGACTACTGACGCGGGCGGAAGTGAGCGAGTTGGACACGATTGGGCGGTTGGGGTTGCGGTCGATGTCCTGGATGGCGTTCGATCGGAGTCCGGCGGCGCCGGGGCAATCCGGGTGGGAAGGGTTTGTGCGGCGTTTCGCGGACGAAGCGGCGGCGCGGGACATTCGGATTACGGCGATCGGGGCGTATTATCGGAATCCGTTGGATCCGGCGCAGGGGGAGTGGGCGCGGGCGGTGTGGGAGAGGGCATTGGAGGTGGCGGCGCTGATGGGGGTGGGGACGGTTTCTGGGTTTGCGGGGGCGGTGATTGAGGCGCGGGTGAACGAGCGAGGGGGCAATCCGGTGTATGGGTGTGGGGCGGAGCAGATCCCGCGGTTACTGGCGTTTTGGGAGCCGTTGGCGGCGGCGGCGGCGGACCGGGGGTTGCGGATTGCGTTCGAGCATTGCCCGCAGGGGGTGTTCCATTTGCCGGTGATGCATTACAATGCGTTGGGGCAGGTGGCGATGTGGGAGCGCTTTTTCGATGCGACCCGGTGTAAGAATGTGGGGTTGGAGTGGGATCCGAGCCACTTGATTTGCCAGTTGATCGATCCGGTGGAGAACCTGCGTCGGTTTGGGGAGCGGGTCTTTCACGTTCACGCGAAGGATGCGTATGTGGATCGCGGGTTGCTGGGGGTGTATGGCATTTGCCATCCGGGGGTGGCGGAGCATCGGTTTCCGGGGATGGGGCAGGCGGACTGGGCGCAGATTGTGCACGAGCTGGTGCGGCAGGGGTATGACTCCGATTTGAACATCGAGGGGTGGCATGATCCGGTGTTTCGGGATCACGCGGTGGAGGGGGAGGGGCCGTTAGCGGGGCGGAAGTTGGAGGAAGCGGGGATACGGTGGGCGCGGCGGGTGTTGGAGCCGTTGGTGGAGGGGCTTTAGGCGTTCTGGATGGAACGTTGGATGAGGAGGGACAGATCGGTGGACTCGACGGTTGGGGGGATGTCACCGGGGCGGGCGTTCGTGAGCAGGATCGGCCAGTCGGCGCGGTTGGCGGGGCAGGTTCCATGGGATCCGCGGACCAGGCTGGCATCGAGGGGGACCACGTCCATGAGCATGCGGAAGCCCAGTTTCTTCTGGAGGAGTCGCCAGGCGATGCGGAGTTTCACGGCGGGGAGGGTGGGGTCGAGGAAGAGTTCGACGGGGTCGTAGCCGGGTTTGCGGTGGATGTCGACCGTGCGGGCGAAATCGGGCGCTCGGCGGTCGTCGTCCCAGTAGTAGTAGGTGAACCACGCGTTTTCCTCCGCGAGGGCGAGGAGGTCGCCGGAGCGCGGGTGAGCGAGGTGGGCGGCTTGTTGGTCGGCGCGATCGAGCACGCGGGCGACGCCGGGGGTCGCGGCGAGGAGGCTGCGGGCGGCGGCGAGGTCGGCGGGGTCTTTGACATAGACGTGGGCGACCTGGTGGTCGGCGACGGCGAAGACGCGGCTGGCGCCGGGGTC
The DNA here is from genome assembly GCA_964629545.1 of uncultured Verrucomicrobiota bacterium. Lineage (GTDB taxonomy): Bacteria > Verrucomicrobiota > Verrucomicrobiia > Limisphaerales > CAZVRY01 > CAZVRY01. Next base: position 2,351 of record CAZVRY010000205.1, read on the forward strand.
GAGGAGTTCGCGTCCGAGTTCGTCTTTGACGGTGAGCCAGCCTTGTTGGCGGAAGAGGCGGTTTGGGTGGAGGGGGGTATGGGCGGGGGTGATGCCGTATTCGGAGAGGATGAGCACCCGGACGTGGCGGCGTTGGAAGAAGGTGACGAGGTCGCCGACGATGCGGTCGAGGGCCTGGAGGTCGGGGCCGAGGTTGGGGTGGAGGGGGCCGAGGCGTTGGAGGTTATAGTCGAGGTGGGGCAGGTAGACGAGGGAGAGGGTGGGTTGATGGCGCGATTCGATCCAGCGGGCGGCTTCCGCGATCCAGCGGGAGGCGGCATCTGGGGGGCCTTGGGGGGTGGGGCGGCCGGCGGCGGGGCCCCAGAAGGTGGGGAAGGGGAATTCGCCGAGGTCCTGCTTGATCTCTGGGCGGATGGAGTAGGGCCAGGTGTAGATATCGAAGACCTTGCGGCCGTCGGCGGGGTAGATCGGTCGCGGGGTGATGGACCAATCGACCTTGGCGTACATGTTGAACCACCAGAAGAGTTGGGCGCAGGTGAAACCGGGGAGGGTGGCGCGGAGGTGTTCCCAGACCTTGGGGGCTTGGACGAGGTGGTTGGATTGTCTCCAGAACTGGACTTCGGCCAGTTCGCGGTGATACCAGCCGTTGGCGACGACGCCGTGACGGGCGGGCGGTTGTCCGGTGAGGTAATTGGACTGGGCCGTGCACGTGACGGCGGGGAAGGCGGGGTGGATGTGGGCGAAGCGGCCGCCGCGGCGGAACTCGTTGAGATGCGGGGTGTGAGGCCCGAGGTGACGCTCGGAGAGGCCGACGACATTGAGCACGGCGAGGCGGGTCATGGGGCGGATCACGAGGCGGGGGGCAGGGAGGGTTGTCGTCGGCGGTGGCGTTCTTCGAGTTCGCGGATGGCGGCCTCGATGTGGGTGCGATCGAGGGCATGGACTTCGAGACTGCGGCCGATGGCCTGGAGCAAGGTGACGGTGAGTTCTCCGCCCAGGTGTTCGCGGAATTCCTCGAGGCCTTGCAGGACGACGAGGCGCCCTTCGGCGTCGGTGTGGCGGAGTTCGGGGGTAAAGAGGGAGAAGCCGAGGCGTTCGAGGAGGGCGAGGATGCGTTCGGCGGCGTGCGGGTCGAGGAGGCCCACGCGACGGGAGTAGAGGGTATCGAGGGCGAGGCCGACCGCGACGGCTTCGCCGTGGCGGAGGCGGTATTCGGAGAGGGGTTCGAGTTTGTGGGCCGCCCAATGGCCGAAGTCGAGCGGCCGGGCGGATCCGAATTCGAAGGGGTCGCCGCTGTTCGCGATGTGGTCCAAGTGCAGTTCCGCGCAGCGGAAGATCAGTCGGCGCACGGCGGCGGGTTCGAAGGCGCGGAGGAGGTCGGCTTCGGCCTCGAGGGTGGCGAAGAAGGCGGCATCGCGGATGAGGGCGACTTTCACCGCTTCGACGAAGCCTGCTCGGCGGTCGCGTTCGGGCAAGGAGGTGAGGAATTGGAAGTCGTTAATGACGGCGTAGGGTGGGGTGAAGGTCCCGATGAAGTTCTTTTTGCCGAAGGCGTTGATGCCGTTTTTGACTCCGACGCCGGAGTCGTCCTGGGCCAGGGTGGTGGTGGGGAGGCGGACATGGCGGACGCCGCGGTGGGCGGTGGCGGCGGCCAGGCCGACCATGTCCAGCAAGGCGCCGCCGCCGATGGCGATGACGTAGGCGTGGCGGTCGATGTGGTAGCGGTCGATGGGGGAGTGGATTTCGGAGACGTGGAAGAAGGAGTTCTTGGCTCGTTCGCCGCCTTCGACGACGAGGGGTGGGCAGACCAGGTGAAGGGTGGAGGGGAAGGCGGCGAAGTAGGATTCGATGCGGGGCGCCAGGTCGGGTTGGGCCTGGTGGAGCGAGTCATCGAGGACCACGAGGGCCTTGTGTCGGCGCGCGGGTTCGGATCCGACCAGGACATCGTGGAGGAGGGGGTTGTGGGGGGCGAAGACGTGGTCGGTAAAGAAGACCCGGTGCTGGTAGCGGACCTCGATGGTGCGCGTGATCACGGACATGCTGGCTGATGATGGAAACCCCGGTGGGCTTGGCGAGACTAATGTGTGAGGCGCAGGCGACGGCTTGGGCGAAGGCGGGGATGGACAGCAGGGATCGGGCTGCGTCATCCTCGGCGGGTGAGCCTATGGTGAACGCGTTGCTGGTCTTCGTCGGAAGCGGCTTGGGCGGCCTGCTTCGCTGGGGTTTCTCGGGGGCCATTGCCCAGCGCTGGGGCGAGACGTTTCCCTGGGGCACGTTGGTGGTGAACGTGACGGGTTGCTTTCTGATCGGGTTGGTGGCAGCTCTGACTGGCCCGGATGGGCGCTGGCTGGTGCCGGCTTCCTGGCGGCAGTTTATGATGTTGGGGGTGTTGGGCGGTTACACGACGTTCTCGTCGTTCAGCCTCCAGACTCTCAACCTGGTGGAGGATGGCCAATGGCTTCGCGCGGGCGGGAATGTTGTGCTTTCGGTGGTCCTGTGTTTGCTTGGGGTGTGGCTGGGCCACGTCCTTGCCCTCGCGCTGAACGACATGAAAGGGTCTTGATATGCACCTGCCCCAGGATGCTGTGCGGTTGCGGATCTTCATTGGCGAGAGCGACCGTTGGCAGCACCGGCCGCTCTACGAGGCCATCGTGCTCAAGGCGCGGGAACGCCACTTGGCGGGAGCGACCGTGCTGCGGGGGCCGATGGGATTTGGCAAGTCCAGCCGGCTTCATACGGCAAAGATCCTGCGGTTGTCCATGGACCTGCCGATGGTCATTGAGATCGTCGACGCGGAGGCGAAGATCCAGGCCTTCCTGCCCGAACTGGAGGCGATGATGCAGGGAGGGTTGGTCACGCTCGAGAGCGTCAAGGTCATCCACTACCGGGCCGGGGCCGAAGGGACGGTCCCGGTGAATCCCTGAACCGGAGGGCGGCCGCTACTCGGGCATGAGGCCCGCGTTCAGGTTGCGGCAGGAGTCGTCGAGGGATTTGGAGACGGTGTCAGCCAGGTCGCGGATTCCGGGGCGACGGGGCGGTCACGTTTCATCTCGGTTACTGGTGGACCGTGTCGGGTCGGACGGACGCGGGGTCGACGGTGAACTTGCGGGCCGGACGGAGGAGAGGGATGGGACCGCCGGTCCAGAGGCGGCGGATGAGGAGCAGGATCAAGACGAGTGCGAGGCCGAGGGCGAGCCTGAGAGGCAAATGGCGGCGGTGGTAGTGGTTCTGGGCTGGGGTTGCGTCGGCCTGGGGGGATGGTGGCGGAGGCGTGGGGGCTCGTTCGGCGCGGGTCAGGGCGCGGTGCCAATCGACGCCGGGAGTCTCGGCGAAGGTCACCCGGTAGTAATGGGAGTTGCAGTTTTTGCGTGGGCAATAGCCCTGATGGAGGCGGGCGAGGCGTGGGTCTCCCAGGGTATCGGGGTTGTCGGCGGCGACGACGGCGGCCCATTCGGGGCCGGAGATTTGGATGCCGCATTGTTCGCAGCGGAGGGAGAGTCCGGCGGCGGCGAGTTCGGACGGGGGCCCGGCTTGTGGGGAGGTTTCGGCGAGGGCTAGGGTTAAGGAGCGGTGGAAGTCTCGGAGGGCTTCCATGCGCAACTGCTTGGGCGAGGGAAGGGGGGAGGGCATGAGGGGGGCAGCGGGCTCATCGGGCAGGCTTGTACCAGATCCAGTCCTTGGTGGGCTCGTAAGGGAAGTAGGGATCGGTCGAGAGGGAGCGGGAGAAGTTGTGGACGCCGACGTGGCTGTCGCCGAAGAGCACGGGGGAGAAGAACTGCTGGCTGGCGACGCTGGGGTCGGCGATGTCCGTCGCTCCGCGGGCGTAGTGCCATTGGTACCATTCGGGGACATCGCAACCGTAGGGGCGGGCGGGCGGTTCGTGCATGATGATGTAGTGGGTGGGGGAGGGGACCCAGCCTTCTTCCTGTTCGGCCACCCCTTTCCAGGGATCTGCGGCGGGCAGGCGGAAGCCGCCGCCGCTGAGGACGGTGAGGGGGCCGGCGTTGTATTGGTAGCTGCAGCCGATGGCTTCCCAGTTGGAGGGTTTGATGGAGGGCGCGACGCACGGTTGGGAGCGTTGGCCTTTATCGACGGGGCAACGGAACACCTCAGAGGGGGCGAGGTAGCCGGCGAAGGGACGGATTTTGGCGGCTGGGAAAAAAGGGGCGAGGCGCGGGATGGGGTCGTGTCCGCCGATGGCTTGGATGGTCCATCGGAATTGGCCGCTGGTGGCGCCTTCGGTTGCCGGGACCCACATCGGGGGATAGCGGTGGCTGTGGTCGTCGATGTAGAGGCGCATGGTGACCCCCAGTTGACGGAGGTTGTTGATACAGGTGGTCATTTTGGCCTGTTGTTTGGCGCGGTTGAGGCCGGGCAGCAGCATGCTGGCGAGGATGCTGATGATGCTAATGACTACCAGGAGTTCGATGAGGGTGAAGGCGCGGGGAGGGGCAGGCGAAGGGGTTGGTGGTTGCAGGGGAGGCATGCCCTCGGGGGTTGGGGTGTCGGGTGGTGTTGGTTGGGGTTACCGGTTTGATGTGGTGGTATGTTCGGCGAGCCAGATGGCGTCGCGGTTATTGGGGGAGGAGATGTTGAGTTGGAGGCTGTTGTTGTATTTGGGTTTGGGTTTGGTGCGTGGGTCGAGCCACTTATGGATTTCGGCGTGGCCGTCGGCGAAGGAGATGCCGCAGGCGCCATTGTGGAAGGAGGCTGGGAAGTCGACGATGCGGGCGGCGGCGGCGTTTTCGACCATGGGGTTGCCGAAGCCGCCGGCGTTCATGCTATCGGGGTGTTCGTCAAGGAGGAGCCAGCTTTTGACGGGGTTGACGATATCGGAGGATTTGTAGAAGACGCGGTATTTTTTGGAGGTGACGTTGGCTTGGAAGCCGGCGGGGTCGAGCCAATCGCCGGGTCCGCCGTAGGCCTGGCTCATGCTGAGGCTGCGGATGCGGGGCACACGCGAGGCGCCGAGGCGGACGGTGCTGAGGTCGGCGGGGCATTTATAGACGTCGTGGGCTTGGAGGTAGGGGGCGAATTTGGCGCGCGTGGGGTCTTTGAGGGTGGTGAGGTCGTAGTTGTCGCGGTTGTTGCCGTCGAAATCGAGCCATCCGTTGACCCAGGCGGTGGGTTCGACCGGGCGTTGGTAGGCGGAGGAGGGAACTCGTTCGAGGGCATCGGTGACATAAAGGGCCCAGACGAATTGGAGTTGGCGCAGGTTGCTCATGCATTTGATGCCCTGGGCTTTGACTTTGGCATTGCCCAGGGCGGGCAGGAGCATGCTGGCGAGGATGGCGATGATGGCGATGACGACGAGGAGTTCGATGAGCGTGAAGCCGGCGGGGCGGCCGGGAGACGCGAGGGGCGAGCGGCGGATGGGGGCAGGAGGGGGCGTTTTCATAGGGGGAATGCTCTTAGAACCGGAGGTGGGGCGGCCCATGTCGGGTGAACCGTGACTTGGGGCGGGCGTTGAGGCAAGCGGCATGCACGACAATGTCGGTCCGAACGGGGACAGAATAGCACGCGAGGTCCACGGATCACAAGTGGGGGTGGATGTTGGGCGAAGGGGCGGGTGCGGGGTTCCTCATTGGAAGGCTGGGACCTCGATCGACTGTCCCTTCCGTTGGGCGATCTGGTCGGCGGGTTCATAGGAACCGTAGAAGGGCACGTTGGCGTCAAGCCAGAGGTAGAGATGCCGCCGGGCTTCGTCGGGGAGTGGGGCTTTGGGGCCGTGGTTAGGGTCATCGAGGATGGCGGTCAGGGGACTGGCATCGGCGCCGATGCGTCCGGGGTGGGTGGCGATTTGGCTGATGCTGTCGCCGCCCCATTCGTACCAGCGGAGGAAGGGGCGGAGGTTGACATAGGCGCGGGAGAAGGGGTGGTGGGGTTCGCCGGTGAGGGCGAGTTGGCTCTGGTCGGGGCCGGGTTGGCCGTCGTGGCAGGGGACGCAATGCTGATCGAGGATAGGTTGGACGAGGAGTGGGAAGCTGAAGGGGCGCGAGCCTGGGGGGCCGGGTTGGAGGGTGGAGGGGGGGCGGCGCATGGCGAGGGTGGGGGTGGGGGCGGGGGTGGCGCCGGTGGGTTCATGGCAGCCGATGCAGCCGCGTCGTTCGCCGGGTTGGAGGTAGGTGACGCTGCGCATGCTTTGCACGGCGCGACCGTGGGCGTCCACGGCTTGGAAGTAGAGGGGTTTGCGGGCGGGGGCGCGGAAATAGGCGGAGCCGTCGGGTTCGACGGGGATGGTGCCGAGGAGCAGGCGAGCGTTTTCCGCGTTGGCGTGGCCGATGCGCGGGTCGTTGGCGGTGTGGGAGCCGTCTTTGGGGAGTATTTGGAAGACGCGCAGTTCGGCGATGGGGCGGTTATTGGGGAAGGGGAAGTGGCTTTGGCGGACGTTCGAGAGCATGAATTCGCCTTCGTCGCCGAGGTGTGGGTCGCGGTGGGAGGCGAGGACGGGCGGGGTGGGGCGTGGGCGGAGGGGGATGGGGTACATGCTGGAGATGGCGGGGTCGTAATAGAGGAGTTCGAGGTTGCCGAGGCGGTCGAAGTAATAGAGGCCGCTGCGGGTATCGCGGGTTTCGCCGGAACTCATGCCGGGGAGGGGATCGAAGCTGAAGGAGACGAGGAAGGTGTTTTCGGAGAGGGGCCAGGGGCTATGGAAGTAGCTTTTGGGCCAGCCGTCGGACTCGGGGAAGCAGATTTCCGGCGTCAGGACTTGGATGGGGTCGAAGGAGTCTTCGCCGGTGGCGGGGTCGAAGCGGGTGCGGCGGGGGTCCAGGAGGACGAGGGCGCCGCCGACATCGGCGTGGTGGGCGCCGGCGAGGAAGAGGATCTTCTCGGAGTTGGGGATAGGGCGGGGTTGGTAGCAGGCGTTGATCCGCATGGTGTAGTTGCCGAAGAGGCTGGTGACGGCCGTGCCGTCGGGGTTGCAGGCCCAGAGGCCGTGGAAGTTGGCGGCCGAACGGTCAACGTAGTCCCAGCGGATGAAGACGAGGCGTCCGTCGTTCATGACGGAGGGGTGCCATTCGCTGGTTTCGTGGAAGGAGAGGGTCTGGATGTGGGTGCCGTTGGGGTCCATGCGATGGAGGGTGTAACTGGCGCAGGGTTCCCAGGGGTTATTGCAGCGGGCGAAGCCGCCGCGGCGGGTGGACATGAAGGCGAGGCCGCCGTCGGGGAGGGGGCAAGGGTCGAAGTCGTCCTCGACGCCGGAGGTCAGCGGATGGAGGTCGGAGCCGTCCGGGCGCATCCGGTAGAGATGGAAGGAGCGGCGGTCGGGGGAGTGGAAGTCGGGCTTCTGGGGGCTACGTTCGGCGAAGGCGAAGTAGATGGTTTGGGCGTCGTAGGAGAGGGCGAGGGTGGTGAAGTTGCCGTTGGGGAGGCGTTGGCCGAGGAGGTCGCGGGTTTGGAGGGAGGCGCCGGGGCGCTCGAGGAGTCGGATGCCGCCACCTGGGGGGACATTCCCGTAGTCGTAGAAGTAGCCCATGTACTCGTGGAGCATTTGGCAGATGTAGCGGTTGCGAGTCATGAAGAGCAGGGGCTGGCCGGTGACGTCGGGGTTTTGGAGGGCCAGGTTGCGGGTGAACCAACGGATTCTGCGGTAGAGGACCTGGCGCGCTGGGGCTGCCAACGAGGCTGCGGGCTCGGCTTCTTTTTGGAGTGCGGACCATTGCGCGGAGAGGTCGGGGGATTGGCGTTCGGGGTGGGCGTGGAGGGGTTGTTCGAGGAGGAGGCGGGCGCGGAGGCAGGCGGCCGCGATGGCCTCTTGGGAGTCATCGGTTCGGCCCCAGCGTTGTTCTTGGCGGGCCCAATCGGCCTCGACGGCCTGGCGCAGTGCGGGGTCGGGGGCGGACGGCTGGGTCAGGGCGGGTGAGGCGGCGAGGAGGAGGCCGAGGGGGAGGATGAGGTTAAGGCCGAGCGATGCCGGGGAGGAGGGGCGCATGGGGGATGGGAGATCGGGGGTCGGAGGTCGGAGAGGGGAGACGGGCGAACAGGAGGTCAGATTGGTTGGTGATGGCGGCCGGCCATTACGGATAGGGTTGCGATGATGGGGAGGAGGAGGGTTAGGATTACGATGAGGATTAGGATGAGGATTAGGATGAGGATGAGGATTAGGATGAGGATGAGGATTAGGATTAGGAGGGGGAGGGGGGCGAGATTTCGTGGGAAGTGGGGTTTCCCCTCCCCCTTCTGTTCTTCCGTTGGACGGAGGCGAGGGGGTCAGGCGAATTGCGGACTGGGGATTGGGAGGTTAGGGGAGTGGGGTGAGGGTGACGCGTCGGAAGTCGATCTGGCCGCCTTCGGACTGGAGACCGATGGGCCCGGGAACGATGTCCACCCCTTGGACCTCGTTGACGAGTTGGCCGTTGAGCCAGACGCGATAGGAGCCGCCCTCGGCGAGGACCTCGACGCGGTTCCATTCGCCGGGGGCGAGTTCGGCGTTGGCGGTTTTCTTGACGCCGTCGATGTCGCCGGCGACTTCGTGGTTGGCGACGTGGAAGTAGCGGGGTTGGTCGGGGTGGAGGCGCATGCCGTGGAGGGTGAGGACGTCGCCGGCATTGCCGTGCATGAGTTGGACTTCGGCACAGCGGGGCAAGGCGCGGGTGGGGCCATGGACACGTGAGAAGAGGCCGCTATTGCCGGGTTGGGTGCCGGGGGCCCAGCGGTATTCGACGAGGAGGCGGAAGTTGGTGTAATGATCCGGGGTATGCAGGTAACCGAGGGGGGTGCCGAGGCAGCGGATCATGCCGTCCTGGACGGACCAGACCTGGTCGCGCGGGACGGCGGGGTCGGCGAGGACATGGCGCCAATTGGCGAGGTCGCGGCCGTTGAAGAGGTCGATGGGGCCGGCGGCACGTTGGGTGGGGGAGGAGCAGGCGGCGAGGAGGAGGGTGGCGAGAAGGGTGGTGGCCAGGGGGGAGATCGAGGGTTGCATGGGTGGAGTTAAGCAGGCGGCGTGGAGTTCGGCTAGTCCGAAGAGGCATTCCGGAGCGACGGGGGGGGGTGGGGCAGGAGGCGCAGGGACGGGGTGGGGGGAGAGGGAGAGGTTGATCTGCGGCTGGTGTAACCTTTGCGCACGCAGTTGCGTATTCTTGTTCAGTGGACTATACGGGAAGCATGATCGATGGCGGCCGGCGATGGATGGCATGGGGCAGGGCAGCGGGAGGGGTGTTTGCGGTGGGGTTGGTGTGTTTGGGGTTTGGCTTGTTGGCGGGCGGATGCGGGCGTTCGGCGTCGGCGCGGTTGGAGACTCCCCCGGAGGCGGTTCGGGTGGTGGTGGAGGGGATGCGGGAGAATCGGCCGGAGGTATTGTGGGAGGCGCTGCCGCCGAGTTACCAGGCGGACGTGCGTGGTTTGGTGGGGACGTTTTGCGACGAGTTCGACGGGGAGTTGTATGATCGGGTGTTTCGGATTTTGAACAAGGGGGTGCGGGTGTTGAAGGAGAAGGAGTCGTTTTTGTTCAACAGTCCGGTGGCCTTGAGCATGCCGATGTTGGAGGCGATGATGGGGGAGCGAAGGAAGGACGTGGTGGCGTTGTTGGAGTCGATTGGGTCGAGCGAAGTGTCGTCCTTGGAGACGTTGCGGGGGATAGATCCGGGGAAGTTCTTGGCGACGACGGGCCGGCAGGTGATGGAAGCGGGGGAGCGGATGCGGCGTCAGATGCAGCGGAAGCCGGGGCCGAGTCCGTGGGAGGGGGTGGAGCGCGCCTTGGACGCGGCGCGGTTGGAGTTCGCGGCTTCGGGGGTGGATCGCGGGTGGCTGCGGTTTCGGGGGACCACGAATGCGGCGTTGAAGGATGTGGAGTTGGCGCGGGTGGAGGGGCGGTGGGTTCCGGCGCAGATGGCGGCGGAATGGGAGCGTCGGTGGGGGGAGGCGAAGGAGCGGTGGGCGAAGTTGGGGGGGCCGGAGTTCGAGAAAGCGAAGCCGATGGTGGTGTTGGGGTTGGGGATGGGGGCGGCGGCGATCGACGGGTGGTTGAGGGCGGCGACGCAGAAGG
>CAZVRY010000206.1:0-12332 GCA_964629545.1 uncultured Verrucomicrobiota bacterium
TGAGTGCGGAAATAAGCAGACACCCCTCACCCCTTCCCTCTCCCCAACCCCTGAAAGCGAAGTGCTACAGCGGGGTTGGGGAGAGGGAGACAGGGAGAGGGGAGCCGTTGCATGTCTGCTTACATATGAACTCTGCAATATTGTCGGGTCGGGCCCGTCCCGTTGGGGACGGGCCTTCGTCATTTATCCGTAGATGATCAGGCGGATGTTTTCGGGGAGGGTGCGGGCGACTTCGGTCACGACGTTTCCTTTGAGCAGGCTGACGAGGCGACTACGGTGGGGGCTGCCGAGCATGAGGGTGTCGACCCCCAGGGTAGCGGCGAGGTCCAGGATGGTGGCGGCGGGGGCGTCGCTGACGACGTAGAGTGGCAGGACGGGTACTTGATGGGTGCGTCCGGCCTCGAGGGCGGCGAGCATGATCCGGCGGGCTGCGGGGTCGTCTTGCCAGCGTGGGGTTTCGTTCTGCTCGAGGGGGCCGTGGAGGGTGACGGCGACTTCTTTGACGTAGAGGACGTAGAGGGTGCCGTGCCGGAGGTGGGCCTCTTCGACGGCGTAGTTGAGGACGGGGGTGAGGCCGCGGGCGGCGACCAGGATGGACTGTCCGGGTTGGGGGGAGAGGGGGCTCGTTCCGACGGCTTCCGGTGCGACGGCGGCGGCGACCTCGGCGCTGACGGTTACGGTGCGGAGTCCGGCGCGGCGCTGGGCGTAGCCGCGCAGGCCGAGGCCGCCTCCCACGACGCAGCAGGCGAAGAAGAGGGCGTCGGGTTTGGTGCGGGCGATGGTCAACTCGACGGCGAAAAGGACGAGGAAGGTGAGGCCCATGATGGTTCGGTCTGGCCAGCGCAGCCGGAGGTTGGGGTTAAAGGTGCAGGAGCCGAGGTTGACGGTGATGGCTCCGACGACTCCGATGGCATAGAGGCCGGCCAAGGATTCGAGGTCACTGGACAGCGCGACCACCAGGCTGGGCAGAAGGGTGGCGGCGGCGAGGGGGAGGCGGGGGACGCCGTGTTGGTTGAGTCGGCTGAACGCTCGGGGCAGTTCGCCGTCGCGGGCCATCATATAATAGAGGCCGATGAGGGCGCCGACGGCGGTGTTGACGGCGCTGAGGAGGAGCAAGCCGACCACGACGCCGGTGAGGAGACTGAAGAGGGTCCCGAGGCGTGGGCCCAGGGCGAGCGTGCCGTATTGTTCGGCGAGGAACCGCAGCATGTCGTCCTGGCGGCTGGCGAGGGTGGGGGCGAGGGTGGCTGGAAGGGTGCCGAGGGCCTGGGGCAACGACAGCATGGCCCAGCCGAGGAGGGCGGTGCCGATGACCACCTCGACGGCGACGGGGAGGATGGACCGGACGGCGGTTTGTCCAACGCGCGGGCGTTCCTGGGAGGAGCCCGGGTCGAGCTTCATGACCCCGGTTAGGTTGGCGATCGCCTCGACGCCGCTGAGGGCGAGGATCACCCCGGTGAAGGCGACCCAGTTGGCCTTGAAGTTTCCCTGGAGCGGTTGGAGGGAGGCGGTGTCCAGGTAGGGGAGGCTCCAGATGATGATGACGGTCACGACGACCACCATGGGCAGGGCTAAGGACAGAGCGAGGCTGCCGGTGTGTTTCGGTCCGAAGCGGTTGACCGCCCCCACGGCAGCGATCAGGCCGATGGTGGCCAGGGGGATCCACTCCCGGGGCAGGCCGAAGTAGCTCATGGCGGCCCAACCGCTCATCGCGGCGGTGACGGTAAAGTTGGCTACCAGCAGGAGGGCGCCGGTCACCGCCAGAAGCCGGCTCTGGCTTCGCGCGGCTGAATACACGCCGCCGCCGTCAGGGAAATGGCGGCAGACAACGACGTAGTTGTAGCCGACGACAGCCGTCAGGAGACACACCGCCACGATGAGGGGCAGTGAGGCAAAGCCGGCGGCGGCGAAGGCGAGTCCGATGACATAGGCCTTGCTGGTGCCCCAATCGCCATAGAGCAAACTGGCGGCGCGCTTCCAGTCGACGTTTCGGGGCCGATGCACTCCGAGGCTATCCATGGGGTGGAGGGCGCTGGGGACTTCACGTTCCCAGATTGTAACCCGCGGACCGGAAGGCGCGGCGCAGGCAGGCGAGGCTCTCCTGCGCGATCCGCTCCGGGCCTTCCGTGTAATCGAACACCTCCACCGACACATAGCCGTCATAGCCAATGTCCCGCAAGGCGGCGGCGATGGGGACAAAGTCCACGTCGCCGAACCCTGGGCCCTTGAGGTTGCGGTCGTTGGCGTGGAAGTAGGCCAGATGGGGGGCGGCGCCGCGGATGATGGAGGGGATGGGCGTGTTTTCGGAGCACATGGCCTTCACGTCGAGGATGATTTGAAAGGCCCGGGAGTCGAGGCGCCGGGTGAAGGCGATGGCCTGGTCGGCGGTGTTGATGAAGTTGGTTTCGGCGGGGGCGAGGGGTTCGAAGCAGATCACGACGCCGCGCTCTTCAGCCTTGCGGACCGCCGGTCGGAAGACCGCCTCGGCCCAATCGAGACCCTGTTCGAGGCTGACGCCGGGTTTGAGGTCGCGTTGTTTGGGGGAGCCGACGACCATGAATCGGCCGCCGAGGTCGGCGCAGAAGTCGACGAGGTCGAGGAAGTAGTGGGTGGTGCGCTGGCGCACGCTGGGATCGGGGTCGGTGACGTGGAAGCCTTCGGTGCGGGCGAGGACCCAATGGATGGCGGAGATTTCGAGTCCGTGGCGGGCGGCCCCGGTGCGGATAGCCTGGCGGGACTCGGGGCCGAGGTCGGTCACGCGGCCGGCCAGGGTGAAGGGGGCGATCTCAACGGCGTGGTAGCCGGTGCGGGCGCAGCATTCCCAGATGGCGTCGAGGGGCCAGTCCTGGAACGTCTCGTTGCAGATGGCGAACTTCATGGCCACGAGTCAGCCATAAAGCGGCGGCGAAGGGAATGCAGGAATGAGGACGGGCGGGGGAGGAAATGGGGAAGAAAATGGGTTGCGGGCGAGAGGTGGGATTTGTCATGGTCGCGGGCCTTGACGCCCGAGAGGGCGGGTGAGCACACATGTTAACCGAGCAGATTTCGAATTTGGCGGTCCGGATTCTGGACGAGACGGGCTACGCTGGGGCAGGGTTTCTCATGGCCTTGGAGAGCATGATTGCCCCGGTGCCGAGCGAGGCGGTGATGCCGTTCGTGGGATTTCTGGTGGCGGATGGGAAGTGGAATCTCTGGTTGTCGATTCTGGCGACGAGCGCGGGGTCGATCGTGGGGTCGCTGTTGTCCTACTGGATGGGGTATTACGGGGGCAAGCCGGTGGTGCTGAAGGTGGGGCGTTACCTGCTGCTGAACCAGCGCGATTTGGAGTTGACGGAGAAGTTCTTCCACCGGCGGGCGGGGACGCTCACGATCTTCCTGAGTCGGTTTGTTCCGGTGGTGCGGCATTTGATTTCGATTCCGGCAGGGATGGGGCGGATGCCGATGTGGCCGTTTTTGGGGGTGACGTTCGTGGGGGCGACGATGTGGAACACCTTCTTGTTGGTGTGTGGGATGAAGCTGCGGGAGCATTGGACCTTGGTGCAGAAGTATTCGCACCAGGTGGACATTGTGGTGGTGGTGGTGATGGTGGCGGGCTTCGCCTGGTTTGTGAAAGTGCGGCGGAAGCACCTGGCGGGGCGGACGTAGTTGCAGGGTCAGGCGAGGTGGCGGGGCGGGGGGCTTTCGCGAAGGAAAGGGGACGGAGGTAGACCGGTTGGAGGTGTTCGCCGGGCACTGGGTGGCTGCGTTGAGGGGCGAGAAGCCCCAAGGTCGCGGCCTCGGGATGCAGGGTGCGGCCATCGGAGAACCAGCGCGGGGCCTCGGGGCCGCAGACAATGTCGTGGGGACCGACGCACTGGCGCGCGTGGGCCAGGGGGAGAATGCGGAGGGGCTGTTCGGGGCGGGCTTCCTGGGGGGTAATGTCGAAGGTGGCGAGGTAGAGTTCCTGGCGTTGCGCGTCGATCACAATATGGACGCGTCCGTGCCAGCCGCGCTGACGGGCCTGTTCCGCGAGGGTTTCGACGGAGGAGAGGCCGCGGAGATCGACGGGGCGGCCGAGTTGCCAGCCTTGCGCGAAGGAGATGGCGGCGCGGATGCCGGTGTAGGAGCCGGGGCCCAGTCCGAGGGCGATCGTGTCGACCTGTTCCCGTTCGAGCGAGGCGGAATGGAGGGCGGCGGAGGCCAGCGTCACGGGGCGGGTGACGCGTGCGCCGGATTCGGTGATGGGCGGGAAGGGATGGCCGTGGGCGACGACGGCGGCGCTGCGGCAGGGGGCGGAGAAGTCAAGGGCCAGGACGATCATGGTGGATATGCCGGACCGAGTCGCTGACGACTTCAAACCGGAGGTGGTGGAGAGTCGGGGGCGGGGGCGGGGGGGGGGCGTTGGGCGGGTCGAACCAGCGATCGGCCCATTCGACGACGACGACATCGGAGGGTGCGGTGAGGAACTCCTCGAGGCCGGCGGCGACGATGGCGGCGGGGGTTTCGAGGCGATAGAGGTCGAGGTGGTGGAGAGGGAGGCGGCCGCCCTCGTAGGTATGGACGAGGGCGAAGGTGGGGGATTGGATGCGGGTGGCGACGCCGAGGCCGCGGGCGAGGCCTTGGACGAAGCGGGTCTTGCCGGCGCCGAGGTCTCCGGAGAGGGCGAGGAGGAGGCCGGGTTGGGCGGAGTGACCCCACTGTGCTCCGAAGGCCAGGGTGTCGTCAGGATGGCGCGAAATGAACATAGCCATGGGCGGTGAGTTCGCGGGCGCCTTGGGCGTCGCGGAGGCGGAGGCCGGGTTCGGGGGTGATACGGCCGATGCAGGCCAGTGGGGTGTGGGGGAACTGTCGGCGGAACTGGTCGAGCAAGGGGACGGCGTGGCGGGCGGGGAGGGTGAAGAGCAGTTCGAAGTCTTCGCCGTCGGTGAGGGCGGCGAGCAACGGGGATTTAGTGGGGTGCACGGTGCGGGTGCGGAGTTTGGCGGCGCGGCTGATGGGCACGCTGGGGGCGAGCAGCTCGGCGCCGACCTTTCCGGCCTCGAGGAGGTGGCGGAGGTCGCCCGCCAGCCCGTCGCTCAGGTCGATCATGGCATGAGGTCGAAAGTGCCAGACGAGCCAGCGGGCCTCGGCGAGGCGCGGTTCGAAGTCGAGGTGATGGCCGGCCAGAGAGCCACCGAGCTCGCCGGTGACGAAGATGGCGTCGCCGGGTTGGGCTCCGGAGCGGAGGACGCAGTGGTCGGGTTCGACCCAGCCGGTGAGGGTGACGGAGAGGAGGAGGGCGCCGGGGCTGGTGGTGGTTTCGCCGCCGGCGAGGGCGACGTGGTAATGCTCGGCAGTGCGGCGGAGGCCGCGGTAAAGGGCCTCGACTCGGGAGGTGTCGTAGGAGGGGGGAAGGGCGAGCGTGACCAGGGCAGCTTCGGGGACGCCGCCCATGGCGGCGATGTCGCTGAGGGGGCGGGCGATGGCTTTATGGCCGACCTTTTCGGGTGGCGCCTCGGGGGTGAAGTGGACGCCTTCGACGACGGCGTCGGTTTTCAGGAGGAGGAGGCGGTCGGAGGGTGCGGCCTTGAGGACGGCGCAGTCATCGCCGGGCCCGACGAGGAGGGCTGGGTGGGCGGGGAGGTCGCGGGTGAGGTGGGCGATGAGTTCGAACTCGGTCATGGCGGCTCAGACCAGCGGGGAGGCATCGTAGACGAGGCAGACGAAGTTGACGGCGTTGAACAGGCTATGGGCGAGGATGGGGGCAAGGAGGTTCCGAGTGCATTCGTAAAGGAAGGCGAGGATGACGGCCAGGACGAAGAGGGGCAGGAAGGTCATCAGGTTGAAGTGGGTGAGGGCGAAGAGGAGGGAGGAACCCCAGAGGGCGAGGCGGGGGAACCCGAACTGGCGGACCACGCCGTAGAGGAGGCCGCGGAAGAGGATTTCCTCGGCAAGGGGGGCGAGGCCGATGGCGACGGTGCCGAAGACGACGCGGGCGGGCAGGCTGGCGGTTTGGCGGAGGATCTCGACGGGGGCTTGGAGGGCGGGTTCGAGGTGGACCAAGCGCATGAGTTGGTCGGAGGCGCGGCCGAGGAACCACGCGACGGGCAAGGCGAGGACGGTGGCGGCGGCGGCGAGCAAGAGGGTATGGCCGAGCCGTGGGGCGAGGAACCCGAAGGCGTCGTTCCAACTCAGGGCGTGCTCGCGGAGGCAGAGGTGGGCGAGGATGATGACGGCGCCGTGAAAGCTGAGGGTGAAGACGAGGAAGAGGAGGAAGCGGGTGCTGGGGGCGTCGGGGGAGCCCAGCCAGGAGGCGAGGAGTTGTCCGGTGAGCATGCCCAGGCAGAAGCAGGCAACGAGCCGCAGGAGGAACTGCAGCACGAGTTCCAGGTTCCAGGGCCGCGCGGACAGCATCGGGGGGAAGCTAGCGAAGGGACGGGGCGGAGACGATGGAAAAGTGGCGGAGATTGGGGGGTGGTTTTGGCGGTTGCGCCGGGCCGCTTTGGGAGTATCGTTCGCGGCCGGGTTGGGGGCGGGGGGAGTGGAGCGCAGGAAATCTATGAGCGTCGAGCCGCGGTCAGGACGGATGAACCGGTTGGGGGGCGAGAAGTCGCCCTATTTGCTGCAGCATCGGTATAACCCGGTGGACTGGCGGCCCTGGGGCGAGGAGGCGTTTGCGGCGGCGCGGGCGCAGGAGCGGCCGATCTTCCTGAGCATCGGCTATTCGACCTGCCATTGGTGTCATGTGATGGAGCGGGAGTGCTTCGAGGATGAAGGGGTGGCGGCCTTGTTGAACGCACACTTTGTGAGCATCAAAGTGGACCGGGAAGAGCGACCGGATGTGGACCGGATTTACATGACGTTCGTGCAGGCGATGACGGGGGCAGGGGGATGGCCGTTGAACGTGTTCCTGACGCCGGAGCTCAAGCCCTTCTATGGAGGCACGTATTTTCCCCCTGAGGCGCGCTCGGGCCGGCCGAGTTTTGGCCAGGTGTTGGAGCGGGTGAGGGAGTTGTGGGCGGAGCGGCGGGACGACTTGCTCCGTTCGGCGGAGGATCTGCATGGTCGGCTGAGTCAGCATTTGACGGAGCGGCCCGCAGGGGAGGCGGTGTTGTCGGAGCGCTTGCTGGCGAGGGCGGCGGCGGTGTTCAAGGGTGAGTACGAGCCGCGGCACGGGGGGTTCGGAGAGGCGCCCAAGTTCCCGCGGCCGAGCGTGCCGCGCTTTCTGTTGGTGGAGGCGGAGCGGACGGGGGACGAGGAGGCTCGGCGGATGGTGGTGCATACGAGCGAGCGGATGGCGGCGGGCGGGCTCTACGATCAACTGGGGGGTGGTTTTGCGCGCTATTCGGTGGATGGGGAGTGGTTGGTGCCGCATTTCGAGAAGATGCTCTACGACAATGCACAATTGCTGGATTTGTATCTGGACGTTTATTTGGTGACCGGGCGGGAGGAGTTTGCCCGCACGGCACGCGGGGTGATCGACTATGTGCGCCGCGACCTGACCCATCCGGAGGGCGGGTTTTATTCGGCCGAGGATGCGGACAGCGAGGGGCAGGAGGGCAAGTTCTACTGTTGGACGCGGCGCGAGATGGAGGAGGTGCTGGCGGCGGAGGAGTGTCGGGTGGCGACGCGCTATTTTGGGGTCACGGAGCGGGGCAATTTCGTGGATCACAGTCATCCGGATCCGTTGCCGGATCTGAACGTGTTGAGCGTGGTGGATCCGGCCTTGAGCGGGCCGGAGGCGGGCTTGCTGGAATCGGCGAAGGCCAAGTTGCGGGCGGTGCGGGGGCGCCGGGTGCGGCCGGGGTTGGACGACAAGGTGCTAACCTCCTGGAATGGGATGATGTTGGGGGCGTTGGCGCGGGCATCGGTGGTGTTGGGGGACGAGGGGTTACGGCAGGCGGCGGAGAGGAATGCGGCGTTTGTGCGGGGGAACCTTTGGGACGCGGCGTCGCGGACGCTCTACCATCGGTGGCGGGAGGGGGAGCGCGACCGGGTGCAGTTGCTGGGGGCGTATGCCCATTGGCTGAATGGTCTGCTCGACTTGTATGAGGCGACGCTGGACCCTGGGCACTTGGAGTGGGCGCTGGAGGTGGCGGGTTCGATGGTGGAGCGGCTGGAGGACCCTGAGGAGGGCGGCTTTTGGCAGAGCGGGGGGGAGGCGACCGAGTTGATCGTGCGGGTGAAGGATGATTATGACGGGGCGGAGCCGTCCGGGAATTCGGCGGCGATGGTGGGTTTGCTGCGGTTGGGAGCGATCACGGGGCGGGAGGCTTATCGGGCGGCGGCCTGGCGTGGGTTGCGGCTTTTGGCGGGCAAGGCATCGCGGGTCCCGCAGGCGATGCCGCACTGGTTACTGGGGCTGGGGTTTGCCTTGGCGGAGCCGGTGCGGGTGGTCCTGACGGGCGACCCGGCGGAGCCGGCCATGCGGCGGTGGCTGCGGGCGGCGCATGGGGTCTACCGGCCGCACCGGGTCATACTGGGGACCCGGGGTCCGGTGGAGGCGTTTGCGGCGGGCTTGGCGGTGGAAGGGAAAGGCCCGATGGCCTATGTCTGCGGGGCACAGGGGTGTCAAGCTCCGGTGGGGGAACCGGAGGGGTTGCTTCAGTTGATGGAGTCGGTTCGCTAAGACTTTGTGCAAGAATAACTTCGGGTTTATGCACCGGTCCTAAGGTCGGACGACGGGGGTGCCGCATTGGGCGCAGAAGTTGGCGTGAGCGGGGCAGGGGGCCTGGCATTCGGCGCAGGGGGTTTCGGCATGTTGGTGGCGGCGGTGGATGACGAGGTTGCGGATATATGGGATCCAGGTGAAGGCGTAGGCGAAGATGAAGACGGAATCGTGTTGGTAGCAGGCGGCGTAGGCGAGGAGGAGGAGGGAACCGAGGAGGCTGAGCCACCAGAAGAGGGCGGGGATGACGACGCGCTGGTGTTTTTCGGTGGCGTACCACTGGATCAGGAAGCGGGAGAAGAAGGCGAGGTTGCCGAGCCAACCGACCGCTTTCCAGGCGTGCCAGTCGATGCCGAGGAACTGGCCGTTGAACCAGAAGAGATCTGTGAACGCGGGCATAGAGACCTGGATGTATCCGCAGGGGGCCGAGGGTGACAATCAGATATTGCGTCGGGGGGAGGCCGACGCGCGTGGGAGGGAGGGGTGCCGGTCCAGGCGATGGAGGAGGGCGTTGGACTTTGAGCTTGTCAGATCGCGTCGCAGCCATGACATCTAATGGAACTATGAAGCGAATCTTACTGTTAATCTTGGTGAGTGCGTTGATTTTGGGCGTGGGCCCGCGGGCTGTGGGGGCAGAGGCGGGGGTGGGTGTGACGCCCTTGTTCAGTGGGCTGGGGACGTATACGCGGAAGGTGACCACGGGGTCGGCGGATGCCCAGCGGTACTTCGATCAGGGGCTGGCCTTTCTGCACGCCTTCAACCACGACGAAGCGATTCGCTCGTTTGAGGAGGCGACGCGGTTGGATCCTACGTGTGCGATGGCGTGGTGGGGGATTGCGTTTGCCCACGGGCCGCACATCAATTTGCCGGTGGTGCCGCCGGAGCGGGCGGCGGCGGCGTGGCGGGCGTTGGAGCAGGCGCGGCGTCATGCGGGGGCGGGGACGCTGGTGGAGCAGGGGTTGGTGTGGGCGCTGGGGCGACGCTACGCCGATCCGCCACCGGAGGACCGGGGGCCTTTGGACCGGGCGTTTGCGGAGGCGATGCGGGAGGTCTGGCGCAGTCATTCGGGGGATGCGGACGTGGGGGCATTCTTTGCGGAGGCGCTGATGGATTTGCGGCCGTGGGATCTTTGGACGCCGGAGGGTCGGCCCCAGCCTGGGACGGACGAAGTGCTGAAGACCCTGGAGGCGGTATTCGCTTTGAACGAGCGTCATCCTCTGGCCAACCACCTTTATGTCCATGCGGTGGAGGCGTCTCCGAATCCCGGGAGGGCGGATGCGGCGGCGGACCGTTTGCGCGATTTGCAGCCGGGGTTGGGGCACAATGTGCACATGCCGTCGCACATTGATGTGCGTCGGGGTCGTTGGCAGGCAGCGGTGGAGGCGAACACGAAGGCGATTGCGGCGGACCGGGCGTATCGGGAGGTGTCGAGGAAGGCGCCCGGTTTCTATCGCTTGTACATGGCCCATAATCAGCACATGTTGGCGTGGGCGGCGATGATGAGTGGGCAGCGGGCATTGGCGATCCAGCATATTCGGCAGATGGTCGCGGACATTCCGGAGGATTTTCTGCGGGAGAACGCGGCTTGGGCGGACGCGTTTGTGGCCATGCCCTACGAGGTGCTGGTTCGGTTTGGGCTTTGGGACGAGATGCTGGCGGAGCCGGAACCGAAGGAGTATCTGCCTTTGAGTCGGGCTCTTTACCATGCGGCGCGGGGCATTGCGTTGGCCGCGAAGGGGGAGGTGGGGGGGGCGCGAGCAGCGCAAGAGGCGTTTCTCCGGTTGGCGGCGGCGGTTCCGGAGGGGGTGACGGTGGGCAACAACTCGGCGGCGGCGGTGCTGGCGGTTGCGCGTCCGATGCTGGAGGGCGAAATCTTGTTTCGGGCTGGGGAGAAGGAGTTGGGGTTGGCGCGCTTACGCGAGGGGGTGGCGGCGGAGGACGGGTTGCGTTACGACGAACCCCCTGGTTGGATTCTGCCCGTTCGCCATGCGTTGGGGGCGAGTCTGATGGCGGAGCGGTTGTATGCGCAGGCGGAGCGGGTCTATCGTAACGACCTGGAGCGGCTTCCGGAGAACGGGTGGTCGCTTTACGGTTTGGCGGAGGCGTTGCGGGGCCAGGGGCGGGAGGGGGAGGCGGCGGAGTACGAGGGGCGGTTTCGGGTGATTTGGGCCAAAGCCGACCTGGAGATCACGTCGTCCTGTTTATGTGTGCCGGGTGGTCCGCGGTGACGGTGGGGGTCGGCCGCTTTCGGCCCCACTCCACTAGAAGCCGAGCCCTCTGGTCGAGGTTTGGATGCGGGCGAGGAACATGTCGGCGGTGAGGTAGAGGACGGAGCCGTCGCCGCCGAAAGCGCAATTGGCGGTGGCCTCGCCGGTATTGATGGTGCCGAGGTGGCGGCCGTGAGGGCAGAGGACCAGGACCCCGCCGGGGCCGGTGGCGAAGAGGTTGCCTTTGCGGTCGACTTTCAGGCCATCGGGCAGGCCTTTGCGGCCGGCGCTGAGGGCGGTGGCGTCGAAGAAGACCCGTTCGCGGTCGACGGTGCCATCGGGGAGGACGTCATAGGCCACGATGACGGGGCGCGAAGGATCGGAGATCGCGACGTAGAGGGTTTGCTCGTCGGGGGAGAGGGCCACGCCGTTCGGGAAGGAGAGTCTGTCGGTGAGGAGGACCACTTCGCCGCTGGGGCGGAGGAGGAAGACCCCATTAAACACGAGCTCTTTGCGGGGGTCGCGGTTACCCTTTTCGAGCCCGTAAGGGGGGTCGGTGAAGTAGAGGTTGCCCCGTTTGCTGCGGACGAGGTCATTGGGGCTGTTGAAGCGGCGTCCTTTGTAGAACTCGGCGAGGACGGTGAAGGAGCCGTTCCTTTCGAGGCGGGCGATGCGGCGGTCGCCGTGTTGGCAGAGGATCAGGCGGTTGGCGGAATCGAGGAGCAAGCCGTTAGAACCGGGTTCGCCGCCTCGGGGGGCTGAGCCGGTGTAACCGCTGGGGAGGAGGAATTCGCTCGTGCCGAATTGGGGGGTCCAGCGGAAGACGACGTTGCGGGGGACATCGGAGAAGTAAAGCGCGCGATCGCGTCGACTCCAGACGGGGCCTTCGGACCACTCGAAGCCCTCGGCCAACTTCTCGATTTGGGCGTTGGGGGGAATCAGGGCGTCGAGGTCGGGGTCGAGCCGTTCGACCTGGCCGAAGGTGGGGAAGACGTGGTCCTTTTTGCGGGGGGCTTTGGCGGGGGCAGGCTCCTCGGCGGTTGGGGCGGGTTCAGGGGCATCAGCGCCGAGGCAGGGGGAGGGGTTGGTGAACGCGAGGGTGGCGGTGAGGAGGACGGCCCAAGGGGAATGACTGTGCTTCATAGAGTCAGGATCACAACGCGAGCGTCAGCTTCTGCGGGGTAGTTCGAGGGGTCAAGGCAAAAGGCCAACCCTGGGGGGCCAGAAACACGGCTGATTCATTTGGATTGGGGGAGGGGGTCACGCCGCCTGCCGGAGCGGCTGATTCAGAGCCCTGCGTTGAGAACCGGCGTGCCGTGGGCTGGCCAGCCTCTTGCGTCGCCCGACGCTCTCTCCGGGTTGATGCGGCTCCAGGCTGGGGGTTTCATCCTGGCCTGGAGCCAAGTCTCATCGCCATGGTGACAGGTTCGGTGTCCAGGCTGGGGGTTTCATCCTGGCCTGGAGCCAAGTCTCATCGCCGGGGTGACAGGTTCGGTGTT
>CAZVRY010000207.1:0-12329 GCA_964629545.1 uncultured Verrucomicrobiota bacterium
TCGACTTGGATTAGCGTCAATTAGCGTTTATTAGCGGTAGGTTCGCGGTTCGGAGTTCGGAGTTCGGAGTTCGGAGTTCGGGGACTAGGGAGGTGGCGGTTCTTGGGGGTATGGGGGTGGGGCTTACCGCTGATGGGCGCTAATGGACGCTGATGGCCGGCGGTTTCGGATGATCCAGGGTTAGGTGTTTGCGATCACTTATTATGAACTTATTGATTACGGGCGGGGCCGGGTTTATCGGCTCAAATGTGATTCAACATGTCATCGACGATTCGGCCGTGGTCCGGTTGGTGAATCTTGACTGTCTGACGTACGCGGGACATCTCGAAAATCTGGAGAAGGTGGCCGGGCATCCGAAGTACGTGTTCGAGAAGGTGGACCTGCGGGATAAGGACGCGGTCAGGTCAGTGGTGGAGCGGCACGAGATCACGCATGTGATGCACCTGGCCGCCGAGTCTCACGTGGACCGGTCCATTTCTGGCCCTGGTGACTTCATCCACACCAACGTGGTCGGCACGTTCAACCTGCTGGAAGCCTGTCGCCACCACTGGAACAACCCGCAGAGCGGGATGGCCAATCCCCAAACCGCTCCGATCTCCCAACTTCGAACTCCCAACTCCGATCTCCGAACTCCGATGTTCCATCACGTCTCTACCGACGAGGTTTACGGCAGTTTGGGGCCGACGGGGTATTTCACGGAGACGACGCCCTACGCGCCGAACTCGCCCTATTCGGCGAGCAAGGCGGCCAGCGACATGCTGGTGCGGGCGTATCATCACACTTACGGACTCCCGACGGTGATCACGAATTGCTCGAACAACTACGGTCCGTATCAGTTTCCCGAGAAGCTGATCCCGGTGGTGATCCAGAGCATCGTGGCGCGCAAGCCGATCCCGGTCTATGGCGACGGCATGAATGTGCGCGACTGGCTGTTTGTGAGGGATCATGCGGAGGCCCTCTGGTGCGTGTTGCGCCGCGGAAAGGAAGGCGAGACCTACAATATCGGCGGACACAACGAGATGCCGAATCTGCGGATCGTCGAGCTGATTTGCGATCTGGTGGACGAGTTCCGTCCCGAGTTGGGGGGCGGATCGCGCACGCTGATTACCTTCGTGAAGGACCGCCTCGGGCACGATCGGCGGTATGCGATCGACGCGGGCAAGATCGAGCGCGAGTTGGGATGGGTTCCCGCGCACACGTTCGAAAGGGGCATCAGGGAAACGGTGCGGTGGTATTTGGATCGGCAGGATTGGGTGAGGAGGGTGTTGGCGTGATTTATGATTTATGATTTATGATTTATGATTTGGGATTTGGGATTTAGGATTCGGGATTTAGGGTTTGGGACTTGGGATTTAGGAAAGGAGAGGAAGGTTTATGGGGGATTCTGAGATTATGACGGTGGCTCCGAGGATGGTGCGCACGGGCGGGGGCGCGGGGTTGAAGGGCTTCGTGTGGTTCGTGGTTGGGTTGTCCCTGGCGTTTTGCCTGCCGTTGGCAGGCTGGGTGCGCCTGGCCCTGGCGAGCGAGTTGAACTCGCACGTCATTCTGATCCCGTTGGCCTCGGCCTACTTGGTGTGGATCCAGCGGCGTGGGTTGGTGCTGAGCTACACGAGTTCGGCGGCGCTGGCGGCTATTCCGGTGGCCCTTGGTTTCCTGCTGCTTGGGGTGGGTCCCTTGGGCCAGGCCCAGGGCTGGGCCCTGACTGCGGTTGATGTGCTCGCGTTCCGGATCGCTGCGTTCTGGTGCTTGCTGGTAGGGGGCGGGCTCTTCTTGCTCGGGGCGCCGTTCATGCGGCAGATCGCCTTTGCGGCGGGGTTCCTGGCGTTCATGGTGCCGGTGCCGACGTTCCTCGAGAACGCCATGGAGATCTTCTTGCAACGGGCGTCGGCGGAGGCGTCGGAACTTTTGTTCTGGATGACGGCGACGACGTATTTTCGGGATGGCCAGACCTTTCGGCTGCCTGGGGTGGTGATTCGGGTGGCCCAGGAGTGCAGCGGGGTGCGGTCGTCGTATGCGTTGTTCATCACGAGCATCATGGCGGGGTATCTGTTTCTAAGGTCGCCTTGGCGGAGGGCGGTGCTGGCGTTCTGCGTGATTCCGCTGGGGATTCTTCGGAACGGGTTCCGGATCTGGACGCTGGCGACGCTGGCGTGGCGGTGGGATCCGAAGGTGCTGGATTCCGCGTTGCACCATCGGGGCGGCCCGATTTTCTTTGCGTTGTCGTTGGTGCCGTTCTTTTTGCTGTTGTGGTGGTTGAGGAAGGGGGACTCGCCTCCGCCTGGTGGGTTCGTGGGCCAAGCGCCACCATCCCCGGGGGACGGGGGAGCAGGTCCTCCGTCGGGGACGCCAGGGAGGGTGTGAGGGGCAGGACAACCACCGGGTCCATGGGGATTCGAGGGGTGGCAGTGGCGTCGGCCGGGGTGCCCATGAAACTGTCGCTGGGCACGCTGGTGGGTGGAGGTTTCTGAGGAACCGTGATGTCGGACGTCCTTGGCGGCTCGCGAGGACGCCCCACTGGACTGTCGAGGTTCAGGGTCCGCATGAAGAGGCCGACCTGAAGGGGCGTCCCTGAGGGTGCGCAGCTCTGCCCAGGCGGCGCGAAATGGGCCGACAGGGGTATGACCGTGGCGGATGCACAGGCATCGGCATGTTGGTCATCAGCAATTCTCATTTTGAAATTCGGACGGCCCCTCACCCGGCCTTTGGCCACCCTCTCCCCGCGCCTTTTATAGCGGAAGGCAGCCGAGGCGCGGGGAGAGGGAAGGGGAGAGGGGGACTTCTTTTTTCAAAATGAGAATTGCTGGTTGGTCATTGTGGTCGGAGGGACATTAGGATAAAGGAGATATATGGTTGATGATCGAATGGGCAGATACCGGTTCGGGAACGGGCGGCCGTTCTGGGCTGGCCTGATGGTGTTGCTGGCGTTGGCGATGGTTGGATGCTCGAAGGCATCTCGAGCGGCCACCCGGCTGGAGAAGGCGAATCAGTTTTACGAAGCAGGGGATTACGACAAGGCCGAACTCGAGTACATGAACGTGCTCCGAGTCGACCGGACCAACTTCGTGGCCCTTCGCAATTTCGGTTTGCTGTCGTTCGAGCAGACCGATTTCCTGCGCGCCCGCTTCCTGCTCGAGCAGGCGGACAAGGTCAAGGGCGACGATCCGCTGGTGCGGCTGCGGTTGGGGCAACTGCAGTTGGCGGCCGACGATGGGAGGTCGTCGAATGCGCTGCACCTGCTGGCGCGGACGAACGCGCAGTTTGTGCTGAGCCGGGAGCCACAGAACGAGCAGGCCCTGCTGTTGTTGGTGAACAGCTATCGGAGGTTGGAGTTGGGGGAGGCGGGGCAGGTGTTGGAGTCGCATCGGGCGGCCGCCGGGTCGTCGGCCGGCTTCCAAGTTGCGCAAGGCTTGTTGTTGTTGAAGGCGGCCGGCCAGGACGACATGCCGCAGCGGATGGCGGCGGCGGAGGATGTGTTCCGGAAGGCGGTGGAAGGGGCGCCGACGAACCTGATCGCGAACTCGGCCCTGGCGGATTTGCTGATGGCGAAGGTGACGCTGCCTTCGGTGCGCACGAATCAGGCGCAAGCGGAGGCGGTGGTGCGGGAGATCGAGCAGGCGATGAAGCGGGCGGCGGACAGTGCCCCGGTGCGGTCGGCGGAGCGGCTGCGTTATTGGAATTTCAAGCTGGCGACCGCGCGGAGCACGAACGACGTCGCCGAGGTGCGGGGGAAGTTGGAGGACATCGTCAAGCAGGCTCCCGACTACGTGCCGGTGGTGTTGAAGCTGGCGGAGATGGCGTTTCAGGAGCGCCGGCTCGAGGATTGCGCGAAGTATGTGCAACAGGTGCTGACGCGCCGTCCGAATCCGGGTGTGGAGAACGTGGAGGCGCGGTTCTTGGAGGCCAATATACAACTGGCGCAGAACGAGCCGGAGAAGGCCCTGGCCGCCCTGGATAAGTTGGTGCAGATGTATCCGAATTATCCCAAGGGGCATTTGGCGATGGCCAAGGTGTTGGCGCGGCAGCGGGATTTGAATCGGGCCATGGCCAGCGCGGATCGCGCGCTGAGCCTAAGCCAGGGGCGCCCGATGGACGCCACGGTGGTGGAGGCCAGTCTGTTGCAGGCGGAGTTGAAGCGCCGGCGGGATGACAATCGGACGGCGATCGATCTGTTGCAGAACGTGGTGCGGCGGCTGCCCGAGTTGGCGCAGTCGCGCGAGGTGGCCCCGCTGATGGTGCGCCAGGTGGAAGGGCAGGCGCGGCTCAAGCTGATCGAGGCCTATGCGGATGCTGGGCAGGTGCCGGCGGCCTTGGCGGAGGCGGCGACGCTGGCGAAGGCCTACCCCACCAATGCGCAGGTGTGGTATGTGCAAGGGATGCTGCATGGGATGCAGACCAATCTGGCCGAGGCGAGCCGGTGTTTCGAAGAGGCCCTGCGGATGGCGCCGCGCTTCTATGACGCGGCCGAGAAGTTGAACGGGATCGATGTGAGCCGCCAGCAATTCGCCGCGGCCGAAGCGCGGACTCAGCAGCTCATGCAGGACGATCCGAAGTCCCCGGTGCCGCATCATTTGCTGGCGACGGTTTATTTGGCGCAACGGGATTTCGCGCGGACGGAGGCGAGTCTGGTGAAGGCCCTGGAGTTAGCGCCGGACTTTTCGCCGTCCTACTCGCTTCTGGCCCAGGTGTATGTGGCGACGCAGCGGGTCCCGGAGGCCATTCAACGGTTGGAAGCGGCCATCGCCAGCCAGACGAACAACGTCGGCGCGATGTTGCAGATCGCCGGGATCCAGACGTTATCCTCGAATTACGTGGGGGCGCGGGACACGTTCGAGAAGGTATTGAAGATCTCGACGAACAACCTGCCGGCGTTGAACGATCTGGCGTATTTGTATACGGAGCGGCTGAACGACTTGGATCGGGCGTTGGAGTTGGCGACCAAGGCGCATGCGCTTGCGTCGGCGATGCCGGACCGGCCGGAGCTGGCCCGCTACGTGTATGCGGCCACGGACACCCTCGGGTGGGTGCATTATCGGCGGGGGGATTACGGGCAAGCCCTGACCCTGCTGCGCGAGAGCGCCGAGCATTTACCGTTCGATGCGGAGATCGCCTATCATTTGGGGATGACCTATTACATGCTGGGGGAGGAGGGTTCGGCTTCCACCTACCTCAGGCGTGCGTTGGCGGATAGCAGCAAGACGTTCTCTGGGATCGAGACCGCGAGGGAACGGCTGGCGGTGCTGAGTCTGGAAGGGGAGCGGGCGACGCCGGAGGACAAGGCGCGCTTGGAGGCGGAGTTGGCGAAGAGCCCGAACGACCCGATCGTGTTAGGGAAGTTGGCGGTGGTGCTGGAGCGGGAAGGCGCCGCGGAGCGGGCGGCCGCGATGCTCGAGAAAGCGGTGAGCCGGCAACCGAAGGCGATCGGGACGCGGGTGCGATTGGCCAAACTGTATGCGGGTCCCCTGAAGGCGCCGGAGAAGGGACTGCAACAGGCGCGCGAGGCCTACAAACTCGCGCCGCAAGAACCGGGGGTCCTGGCCGACCTGGCGCGGGTGGGGATCGCTGGGGGCGATTTCGTTTGGGCCCAGACCCTGCTGTTGGAGGCGGGCCGACGGGCGCCCGCCGATCCGGAGATTGCCTTGGATCTGGCGTCGGTGACGTTCAGTGTGGGCCAGGTGAATGCGGCGGGTGCGGCCCTGCAGCGGGCGCTGGCCGGGGGGACGAACCTGGTGCGGACGGTCGAGGCGCGGAATCTGCAGGCGTTTTTGGCGGCCGTCAGCAGTGCGGCGGCCCCGCCGGGGGTGGGCGCCATCGTGCAGGAGACGCTTGCTCGCCAGCCCGATCATGTGCCTGCCATGCTGACGAGCGCGGTGTTGCTGGAGCAAGCGGGCAAGGCGGCGGAGGCGGCGGCCCAGTATGAGCAGGTGCTGCGGCGTGTGCCGACGTGCGCGTTAGCCCATCGGCAGTTGGCGCTTCTCTATGCAGGGCGGCTGAACGATCCGAAGAAGGCGTTCGACGCGGCGACGATGGCGCGGGAGGCGTTCCCGGACGATCCGCTGGTAGCTCGAGCGCTGGGCATTCTGGCGGGCCAGCGGTCGGAGTTCGCGCGGGCGGCGCAGTTGCTGACGGAGGCAGGGCGGAAGATCGAGAACGACGCCGAGTTACACTACTACTTGGGGCGTGCGCAGTACAATCTCAAGCAGAGCGCGCCGGCCAAGGCGTCGTTGGAGAAGGCGGTGAGCCTGAGTTTGAGCCCGGCCCTGGCGGCGGAGGCGAAGAAGATGCTGGCGGAGTTGAAGTGACCATGACCAGATCCCAAATCGCTTTTGGGTATGGATAGCATCTTTTGGGTGTGCCTGGCCGGAGGGGCGGTGGCGTGTCCGCTGGTCCTGGGGGTGCTGGCCTTTGCGGGGCGGAAGACCAACGGGATGGCGCTGGCCTTGGGGCTGGCGTGTTTCGCTGCGGAGTCTTTCCTGCAAGCCGCGGCGGCGCGGGCCGTGAGCGAGGCGGCCGCGTTGCGCTGGCAGAACCTGAGCCTCCTGGCGTTGGCCGTGAGTTTCGGGCCGTGGATGGTGTTTGGGCTGACCTTCGCGCGGGGCAACCAGCGGGAGTTTTTGTGGAAGTGGTTCCCGGCCGTGTTGTCGATCGGGGTGCCCTCGGTGGTAGTGGGCGTGTGGGCGGCCCAGGACGGGGCGATCGGAATCGTGACCTTGGGGAAGCCCTTCGATTGGGCGTATCGGACGACCTGGCCGGCGACGGCCGTGCACGTCGCCTGTTTGTTGGCTTCGGTGTTGGTGCTGATGCACATCGAGGGGACGTTCCGCGCGTCGGTGGGGACGGCGCGGTGGCGAATCAAGTATGCCGTGATCGGGTTGGCGATCCTGTTCGGGGCGCGGATTTACGGGAGCAGCCAGGTGCTGCTTTACTCGGGGATTGGCGTCTCGCTGGCGGTGGTGACGTCGGGGGCGCTGGCGTTGGGGTCGGTGGCGATCGGGCATTCGCTGGTGCGGACGCGCTTGGAGGGCGTGGACATCTATCCGTCGACGCGGGCGCTGCATCAGACGGTGACGACGGTGCTGGTGGGGTTGTATTTGCTGGTGGTGGGAGTGTTGGCGCAGGTGGCCAACGCGTTGGGAGAGGACGTGGCTTTCCCGGTCAAAGCGTTGCTGATCCTGGTGGCGATGGCGGTGCTGGGGATGCTGGCGATGTCCGACCGCGTGCGCCAGCGGATGCGGTTGATGGTGAGCCGGCATTTCTCGCGTCCGGTCCACGATTATCGCCAGGTGTGGTCGACGGTGACGGAGCGGACGGCGGCGCTGGCGGATCGGGAGGCATATTGCCGGGTCTTGGTGAAACTGGTGTCGGAGACGTTCGATGCCTTGTCGGTGAGTCTCTGGATTCCGGACGAGCATGGGCATCGCTTGGCTTTGGCGGCATCGACCTCGCTGGTGGGGACGGATTCGGTCCGTTCGATCGAGATGCCAACGGACGTGCTGCGGGCGATGGGCAGCCGGTTTATCCAGCAGCCGCAGCCGGGGGATTTGGAACTGACGGCGGAGGCGTGGGCGGAGGCCTTGCGGGAGCATAATCCGACGCGCTTTCCGAACGGGGGGACGCGGTCTGTGGTGCCGTTGGTTTCGGGAGGGGAGATGGCTGGGGTGATGGTGGTGGGCGATCGGGTCAAGGGGTTGCCGTTGGCGACGGACGATTTCGACTTGTTGAAATGCCTGGGCGAGCACACGGGGGCGGCGTTGAGGAATTTGAAGATGTCGGGGCGGCTGCTGGAGATGCGCGAGTTTGCGGCGTTTCAGACGATGTCGACGTTCCTGGTCCATGACCTGAAGAACACGGCCTCGACGCTGTCGCTGATGTTGCGGAACATGGGGACGCATTTCGACAATCCGGAGTTTCGCGAGGATGCGATCCGCGGGTTGGGGCGGAGCGTGGAGCACATTAACGACCTGATCGCGCGGCTGACGAGTTTGCGTCGGCAACTGGAGTTGCAGAGGCGGATGGGGGATGTGGGCGAGGTGGTGGCGGCGGCGTTGCAGGCGGTGGAGGGTCAACCCGGGTTGCGGATCGAGCGGGAGTTGCAGGCGGTGCCGCGGTTTCTCTTCGATCCGGCGCAACTCGAGAGCGTGGTGGCGAATTTGGTGATCAATGCTCGAGAGGCCTTGGGGGCGGAGGGGTGGATCCGGGTGGGGACGCAGGCGCAAGACGGGTGGGCGGTGGTGACGGTGGCGGACAACGGGTGCGGGATGGCGCCCGAGTTTGTGGAGCGGTCGCTGTTCCGGCCTTTTCAGACCACCAAGAAAAAGGGGTTGGGGATTGGCATGTTCCAGAGCAAGATGATTGTCGAAGCACACGGCGGTCGGATGGAAGTGGAGACGGAGCAGGGGCAGGGAACCACGTTTCGCGTCTGGCTGCCGATGATGAGTGAAGCCGAATGAAACCACTGCTGTTAATTGTAGATGACGACGACGACATCAAGTCGCAGTTGAAATGGGCCTTAAGCGACGATTATACGATCGCGCTGGCGGGGGATCGCCCGAGCGCCCTGGCCACGTTCCAGCACAAGCGTCCTTTGGCGGTGCTGCTCGATCTGGGGTTGCCCCCGCACCCGGCCACGCCCGAGGAAGGGCTAGCCGCCATTGGGGAGTTGCTGGCGCTGGATCGGTCCGTGAAGATCATTGTGTCGTCCGGCCAGGGCGACAAGAAGAACGCGCTGCAGGCCATTGGGGCGGGGGCCTACGATTTCCTGACCAAACCCATCGACGTCGAGGTCCTGAAGGTCATCCTGCAGCGGGCCTATTACGTGGCGCGGTTGGAGCGTGACCACCGGGCCCAGCAGGAGGAAGGCGCGGAAGACCATTTCGAGGGGATGCTGGGGACCAGCCCCGGCATCCAGCAGGTCTTCGGCACCATCCGCAAGGTGGCCCCGACGGACACGGAGGTGCTGATCCTGGGGGAGAGTGGCACGGGCAAGGAGAAGATGGCTTTGGCCATTCACAACCGGAGTCATCGGAAGTCCGGTGCGTTCGTGGCCATCAATTGCAGCGCGATCCCGGAGACCTTGCTGGAGAGCGAGTTGTTCGGCCACGAGAAGGGGGCCTTCACGGGGGCGCATGTGCAGCGGAAGGGGCGGATCGAGATGGCCGCTGGGGGCACCTTGTTCCTGGACGAGATTGGGGAATTGCCGCCGGCCATCCAGGTCAAGCTGCTGCGCTTCCTGCAGGAGAAGACCATCGAGCGAGTGGGGGGCCGGGCGACCATCGAGGTCGACACGCGGGTGCTGGCGGCGACCAACGTCGAGCTCAAACAGGCGATCAAGGACAGCAAGTTCCGGGAAGACTTGTTCTATCGGTTGGCGGTGGTGGTGATCCAAGTGCCGCCCTTGCGGGCGCGCGGGGGCGATTTGATCCTGTTGGCGAAGGCGTTTTTGAAGCGGTTTGCCAAGGATCGGACGAAGATGCCGCATTTTACGCCGCAGGCGTTGCAGGCGATCGAGGCCGCGCCCTGGCCGGGCAACGTGCGCGAGTTGGAGAACCGGGTCAAGCGGGCGGTGATCATGGCGGAGGGCAATCGCATCACTCCGGAGGATCTGGAATTGGACGCGAAGGATGCGCGGGCGGGGAGGGGGCGGGTGCCGCGGACGCTGCGGGAGGCGCGGGAGGCGGCGGAGCGGGAGGCGATCGCGGCGGCCCTGCAACGTCACAACGGCAAGATCACCCCGGCCGCCGCCGAGTTGGACATCAGCCGTCCCACCCTCTACGAATTGATGCAGCGCTTGGGGATCGACCGGGAGGAGAAGGAGTAGGGGGGCGGATGTTGTGTTCGCGTCTTCCCCTGAGGTTGGGCAGGGGCGGAAGTGCGGACGCGACCGCTGGGTTTTGTGGGGATCAGACGACGAGCATCATACCGAGGTTCTTGACGAACCCTGTTTTGTAAAGGCCGTGGCGCACGAGGAGGGCTCGGCGCATGATCCAATTCGAGTGTGGGATGCGGGCGATGTCGGTGAAGAGGGCAAGTTGGCGGGGGCTCAAGCGGGGGCGGAAGGTCTCGAGGAACGCTGCGCTCTGCTGGAAGATGCGGAAGAGGGCGTGCCGGTGGGCGCTGATGGAGGGGCGTTGGCGGAGGTAGGTGGAGAGACTGCTCTTCGTGGTCGTGCTGAGGTTGATGGAATGGCGGCGGTGGAGGATGGGCGCACAGTCCAGGAAGGCGAGTCGGCCGAAGGCCGAGGCTACCAAGCCGGTCCACCAATCGTGGCTGAGAGTCCCTCTGGGGTAGCCGTCGATCAATCGGGCGAGCGGGCGGTTGAGGATCATGGTGCAGCCGTAGCAGGGAGGGGCCATGCACATGCGGGGCAGGTTGTCCGCCGTGGCGTTGACGCGCCTTATGTAGCGGAGGAGTGAGTTGCTGATGGGCGTCAGGTCGCTGGCGACGACTTGGGCGTCCGTGTAAACGGCGACTGGGGTTTGGGGGCCTAGCGTGTCTTCCCATTGCCGGATGGCGCGGTAGGAGAGTTCGACCTTCTCGGGCAACCACACATCGTCCTGGTCGCAA
The DNA here is from genome assembly GCA_964629545.1 of uncultured Verrucomicrobiota bacterium. GTDB lineage: Bacteria > Verrucomicrobiota > Verrucomicrobiia > Limisphaerales > CAZVRY01 > CAZVRY01. The sequence continues at coordinate 10,561 of CAZVRY010000207.1, forward strand.
TACATCACATAGGGTGCGGTCGTGGAAGCGAGCAGCCGAGCGAAGTTGCCCAGGAACCCGAGGTTGCCGAGGTTGTCTTCGAGCACATGGATGCGGTCGGGGTAACGGCGTGCATACCCGCGGCAGAGGTCGAGCGTGTCGTCGAGTGAGCCATCATCGCGAATCGTAAGCCGCCAATTGCGGGAACTCTGGTTGAGCAGCGAATCGATTTGCGCTGGCACGTAAGGGGCTCCGTTGTAGCTGGCGAGGATGATATCGATCATGCGGTGTGCGTGCGCGGCGACCGTGGAATGGCATTCCGCGATGCTGGGATCGGTTGGGACAAAATCGGACGACTGCCGCCGGAGTTCTGTTGCCGGCCGGAGGAAGAGATTCCCGAGCCCCTCGGTGGCTGTCAAGGGATTGGGCAGGGCTCCGATCCGGGGGCCCTGGAGCACCCACGGAGATCGCGGATGGAGAGGGGCGTCCCCCGGACGTGGCCAGTTGCCGGGAGGCGAGGCGGGGCGATCGTCGACAGTGGAATGGCGGCGCGAGTGAACGGCATGAACGAAGGGGAGATGGGGGCCCGCGAGTGGACGGTGCGCGAGTGTTCGGACTTGCAGGACGAGGCGTGGGATGCCTGGCTGGAGAAGGAGCCGCACGGGCAGTTCCAGCAAACCGCAGGTTGGGCGAGTGCGAAAGCGGTCGAAGGCTGGCGACCGTTGCGGTTGATCCTTGAGGAGGGTGGGGAGCCGGTTGCCGGGTTCCAGGTCCTCTGGCGGCGGGGCCGGCTGGGGAGGATTGGCTATGTGAGCAAAGGGCCGGTGCTGGGAGCGGCGGCAGGGGCTGCGGGGCGTCGGTTGATCGAGCTGATGCGCCGCACGGTTGGCGGATTACGATGTCGTGCGCTGGTGGTGCAGCCGCCAGATTCTGCGCAGAGCCTGGATCGAGCTCTCGACGACGCCTCGTTTCTTCCCAATCATTTGGTGGGGGTGATTGATGCTACGCTGGTGGTGGCCCTGTCTCGCGATCCGGGGGGGATTGAAGCCGGGTTGTCCCGGTCGGTTTTGCGGGATGTGCGGTTGGGGGGACGACGGGGGTTATCGGTGCTGGAGGGAGATGAGAGCCATTTGGGGGAGTTCTTCCGTTTGATGAAGCAGACCTGTGACCGCCAGAAGGTGCAGCCCAATCCGCGTTCGGAGGAGCACTTGCGGGCCTTGTGGCGGGGATTTGCCGGTCAAGGGAGGATCCGGTTGACGTTTGTGCGGATGGGAGACGAACTGGTTTCGGGCGGGCTGAGCGTGTTGCATGGCAAGCGGTGGACGCATTGGAAGCGAGGCTGGTCGGGAAGGCATGCGACACTATGTCCGAACACGTTCCTGATCGTGGAACTGATGCGGATGGCCGCCCGATCCGGCTTTGATGAATTCGACTTCGCTTCATTGCGGCGGCCGACAGCGGAAGCGATGTTGCGGGGCGCGGCGTGGACGAATCTCGAGCTTTCGAGTCGGGACCGGTTTCATTTGGGGTTTGGGGGCCGTGCGGTCCTGTTGCCCCGCTCGAAGCTTTGGATCCCCCATCCGTTGCTTCGTGCGGTGTATCGCTGCTGGCGCGGCGCGAGCGGGAAGGGCGAATGACTCGGGGAGGCGGAGATCGCTGTGGATATCCTCCTTCGTCGCGCCTCGCCAGAAGCCAACATCGCCTCCAGCAAAATCGGCATTTATTTCTGCACAGACCCTAGCGAGGCGTGACCTCAGACCCGCTCCGGCCCCCATTTTCGTGCAACGCGC
>CAZVRY010000208.1:0-11992 GCA_964629545.1 uncultured Verrucomicrobiota bacterium
GACCATGAACCGGGCGGACCGGGAGCAAGAGCAAGAGCAAGAGCAAGAGCAAGAGCACGGATTCTGCCTCTTGCACTCTGCCTTCTGCCTTTCCGGTTCATGGAGAGAATGGCGGCTTCCGCCCGCGCTGGCCTTGACACCCTCCCGGTCATCCCAGACAGTGTGGAGCCTAGTTTGATTAACACTTCACATTAGCCCCCATTGCCCTATGCACTCCTCCCCCCTCCACCGCCTCCTCCGGGTCACCACCGCCTGCGCCCTCCTCGGTGGCGCCTCCCTCCATGCCCAGCTTGCCACCCCGGGCCCGGAACACCTGGCCATGAAGAAACACGAAGGGGAATGGACCGCCAAAGTCAAAACCGAAGGCGGCGACTCCGCCGGCACCATGACCGTCAAAATGGAGTGTGGCGGCCTCTGGCTGAGCAGCGATTTCAAGAGCGACTTCGGCGGCCTGCCCTTCCACGGCCGCGGCCTCGACACCTACGACCCCGCCAAAAAGAAATACCTCAGCGTCTGGGTCGACTCCATGAGCACCCGCCCCCTCCTCCTCGAAGGCACCCTCCACGAACCCACCAAAACCCTCACCCTGCGCGGCGAGGGCGTCGGACCCGACGGCAACCCGGCCAAGTACAAGACCGAGACCATCTTCACCGACGACCAACACCATCTCTTCCACATGTACCTGGTCGCCGCCGATGGAACCGAGACCAAGATGATGACCATCGAATACACCCGCAAGAAATAGGCGACTCCGCGGAGGCCGCGGAGGTTCATGCCGTTGGACTGATCAACGGCGGGGGGCGACGCTCTCGGTTGGGTCGAGGACCCCCGAAAGCGCCGCGATCTTCGATCCCCCGGGCACCCCGCGCCCTCCGCCCCATCCGCGGCTGCTCCGGGTCCCAAGGCCCCCGGGTGTGCCCCCGGGTGTGCCTTGACCCTTACCCGAGCGGCTTCTAGACTGCCCAGCGTTCGATGCGCTTCCTCCTCGCCATCGCCTTGGTCCTAGGCACTCTGCCCGGCGCGGCCCAGCAGCAGCCCACCCTGCTGAATGGGATCGTCGCCATTGTCAACAGCACGGCCATCACCTGGGAAGACGTCCGCAAGTTCACGTTCCAGGAAGAAGAACTCCTCTACCGCCAATACGCCCGCCAACCTACCGTCCTGAAACAGCGCATCGACCAACTGCGGCAGAACGCCATCGAGTTGCTCATCGAACGGCAACTCATCCTCTTCGAGTTCGACAATACCCCGGGCCTCAAACTGCCCGAGGCCTTCATCGATGACGCCATCAAACGCGACATCCGCGAAACCTACGGCGACCGACTGCGCCTCACCAAAACCCTCCAGGCCCAGGGCCTCACCTACGAAAGCTATCGGCAACGCGTCCGCGAACGCATCATCAACACCGCCCTCACCGCCCGTAACGTCTCCTCCGAGATCATCATCTCCCCCTACAAAATCGAACGCCACTACGCCACCAACCTCAATGAGTTCAAGCTCAGCGACCGGGTCAAGCTGCGCATGCTCACCCTCGACAAACGCAAGCACGGCGAAGATGGGGCCCGCAAGCTCGCGGCCGAAATCCGCGCCAAACTCCAGGCCGGCATCCCCTTCGCCGAAATGGCCGGCGTCTACTCGGACGATCCCCAGCGCCGCGAAGGGGGCGCCCGCGGCTGGGAAGAACGCTCCAGCCTGCGAACCGACCTGGCCAACATCGCCTTCGGCCTGAAAGCGGGCGAACTGAGCGACATCATCGACCGTCCCGAGGCCTGCTACCTCATGCTGGTCGAGGAATCCAGCCCCGCCCACGTCCAACCCCTGTCCGAAGTGCGCGAGCGCATCGAGGCCGACTTGGTCGCGGCCGAGCAACAGCGCCTGCGCCAGCAGTGGATCAACCGGCTCAAAGCCAAGCAATTCGTCCGCTACCTGCCCGGATTCTGAGGCAATGCCCCGCCGGCTGCCCCTCACACCAGGGTCCGAACAACCAACGACAGGCCTCACCATGCGCCGTCTCATCGGGATCACCCTCGGCGACCTCGCCGGCGTCGGACCGGAAGTCACCCTCAAGGCCCTCGCCGTCGAAGCCCGCTCCGACAACTCCGGCTACCTGCTCCTCGGCGACCTCCCCACCCTCTTCCACTGGAACGAGAGCCTGGGTGTGCGCCTGCCTCTGACCCCCCTCGAGGCGGACGACGGCGGGGCGCGCTTCCTCGTGGCCAACCCCTTCCCGGAACCCCTGCCGGACGTCCTCCCTCCCCACAGCCCCCTCGCCGCTCGCGCTGCGGTCCATTGGCTCGAAGAAGGGGCTCGCCGCTGCCTGGCCGGACAACTCGACGCCCTCGTCACCGCCCCGGTCAACAAGGCCGCCATCATCCGCTCCGGTCGCCCCTTCATCGGCCAAACCGAGTTCCTCTCCCGCCTCGCCCACACCGAACGCACCGCCATGATGCTCCTCGGCCAGGACGACCGCAGCCGCTGGCTCCGCGTCGTCCTGGTCACCACCCACCTCCCCCTCCGCGACGTCGCCCAGCACCTCACTCCCACCCTCATCCGCCAAACCGTCGAACTCGCCGTCGACGCCTGCCAACGCCTCGAACTCGAGCGCGCCCGCATCGGCGTCTGCGGCCTCAACCCGCACGCAGGCGAACAGGGCGAGATCGGCAACGAGGAGGTCACCCTCCTCGAACCGGTGCTGGCCACCTTGCGCGCCGAGGGCCTCGACGCGGTCGGCCCCCTCCCCGCCGACACCCTCTTCCACCAGGCCTATCGCGGCGACTTCGACGCCGTGGTGGCCATGTACCACGACCAAGGCCTGGCCCCCCTGAAAATGGTGGCCTTCGACAACGGGATCAACTGGACCCTGGGCCTGCCCTTCATCCGCACCTCCCCCGACCATGGAACGGCCTACGACATCGCCGGCCGCGGCGTGGCCAACGCGACCAGCATGCAAGCCGCCATCGCCCTCGCCCGGCAGTTGGCTCGCAAACGCCCCCTGCGCTGACGGGGAGTGACCATCCATGGTGGTGGAGGAGGATGGACGGCGATCGGCGCGGACTCGAGGCGGTGCTGGGGCAAGCCGCGGCAAGCTTCCCCGCGGGCGGCTCAAGTGGTGAAGCCTATGGCGGGGCGTGGGCTGATGCTGGGGACACTCAGTTCTGCGTCCAACCCCGACGGTCAGCGTAATCCATTGGTTCGGGCGCGTAGACATCCAGGTGGCAGGCCGGGCCCGGAGTGTTCGCCCATTCCTTGACCAGGCTTTCCTCGCTCCAAGGGTTTTCACCGCCACTGTTGCGCGGGAGAGTCGACGAGTTCATGCGTGAGTTCCAGCGTTCGTGAGTTTGCACCCGGACCGGGTAAGGGCCCCGGTGGCAGATGACCTGCCCGGCGGAACCGTCCAGTTCGAACGGCCGGTAGCCCGGCGTTCGCCAGACGCCGCGCACCCAGAGGGCTGGATAAGCCCGGCTGCGCGCCAGGAACCGCGCCGTCATCCCTTGCGCCTGCTCCAGGACCCCTGTCTGGATTGTGCACAGAATCCTGGGGGCGAGGGTTCCTTGGTGGGACAGGGCAGCGCAGGGGAGGGAGACAGGTTCATTTGACTGAACTTGCGCTCGCGTTCTGGGCGGGCGGGGCGTAGGGTGCTGGCGATGGCCAACCCGCTTCCGTGGTGCGGCCTAGTGCTGCTGCTGGTGGTCGGTTGCGGCGGGTCGTCCGAACTGGCGCCCGCCCCCCGGATGGAATCGTCGTACACAGAGGCTCGCGAGCGGATGGTGCGGGAGCAACTGGAGGCCCCGGGACGGGACATCCGGGATGCGCGGGTGTTGGCAGCCATGCGCGAGGTCCCGCGGCACCAGTTCGTGCCCGAAGCCCAGCGCCCGCTGGCCTATGTGGATCATCCCCTCCCGATCGGCTACGGGCAGACCATCTCCCAGCCCTACATCGTAGCCTTCATGACCGAGCGTTTGGAGCCGCGGCCCGGCGACCGCGTGCTCGAGATTGGCACGGGGTCGGGATATCAGGCGGCCGTGCTGGCCCGGATCGTCAAGGAGGTCTATTCCATCGAGATTGTCGAACCGCTCGCCCGGGAAGCAACGGCCACGCTCGCCCGGTTGAGCTTCACCAATGTCCAGGTCCGCGCCGGCGACGGCTATCTCGGCTGGCCGGAACACGCTCCTTTCGATGCGATTATCGTCACTTGCGCCCCCGAGCACATTCCGGCGCCGCTGACGGAGCAGTTGAGGGAAGGGGGGCGTATGATCATTCCGGTGGGGCCGCAGTATGACCAAGTCTTGTACCTGCTCGAGAAGCGGGAGGGCCAGATCCGCCGCCGGGCCGTCCTGCCCGTGCGGTTTGTGCCCATGACGGGTTCGGGGGCCTTGGGCAAATCGGACAATTCGCCGTAACTTCACGCCGCCATTCGGTGTCCCTCACTGGTGCGGCTGACGGAGACCCGGGGTCTCGAGGCCAGCGCCGAAAAGGCGTGCAGCCTTGAAGCTCGAGGTGCATAGTCCGCCGCGCCTGTTGTTCCGGTAGCACAACCAACGTATCGAATCCTGTCCCGAAGGCCCTCCTGTTATGAAACCTGTTTATGGCACGCTGCTCTTAACCTTGGCGTTGAGCGCGGGTCCGGTGGCCGCCGCCACTGCCCCGATTACGCTGACAGTGAAGAATTACCGCACTCTCACCAACAACCTGGCCAAGATCGTCGAGGCCGCCGCGCCCGGGCAGTCAGCGGGCGCAGTATTCGGCCTGCATGCGGGGTTGGGCATCACGTCCATGAAGGGCATCGACCAGGAACGGCCCTGGCAGGTGCAGGTGTGGACCGAAGGCGGCTCCAGCCGTCCGGATATCAGCGTTTGGATTCCGACGACCGATTTCGAGGCGTTCAAGGGGGGGTTGGAGGATGGGGCCTTGAAGGGCGACGGCAACCCCATCCGGCAGGCCGGGACCTATGCCGGGGTCTGGATGGAGGGGTCGGCCGGCGGGACGACCGCGAAGTCCGCCCACGAAGCCTGGAAGCCCGAAGCGGTTGGGACGCCCGGCAAGGCCATGCAACTTGCCCTCCTCCCCAACGAGCCGTTACGGCAGTCGCTCCTCCAGGGATTGGGGGGCATGCGGATGATGATCACGGGGGCGGTCGCCAGCCAGGGCGCGGGACAAATGCCGGGATTGGATCCGAAGGCGCTGGCCGAGTTGCTCGGGGTTTACTTCGACGTGTTCGAGGTGGTGCTCAAGGGAGTCGACCAACTCAACCTGAACCTGGACCTGCAGGGCGAGACGTTGACGGTGCAGAAGCAGGTCCAGGCCAAGGCGGGGTCGGATCTGGCCGGATGGCTCAAGAGTTCGCCGGGCAGTCTGGACAGCGTGTTGCCCTACGCGGGCGGCTCGGCGCCCATCGCCTTTGGCCTCCGCTGGGGTGACTCCCCCGGATTCCTCCCGACGCTCAAGAAGTTCATGCGCTTGAGCATGCAGATGCAGGGCATGGCCGCCGACGACACGGCCACGATCGAGGAAACGGAGAAGATGATCGACCAGATGTTCCCCTTAAAGGCGGCCGGGGTCGTGGAAGTCAAGTCCGGCCTGGCCTTCTCCGGGGTCTACCAGTTCCCCGGCCGAGACGCCGACGCCCTCTATCGCACCATGCTGCGCTTCGTCGACCGGACCATGCAGTCCCAGGCGGGCGAGGGGAAACCCTATAAGTCGATCAAGCTGGAGGAAGGCAAGCGGACCGTAGGCGGGACGAAAGTGGACCGGGCCACCATGGAGGTCAACTTCGACGCCCCGCTCTACAAGATGCCCGGTCAACGCGAGGTGATCGAGAGCATGTGGCCGGGCGGGCGGATGGAGTTCGAGTACGCCCGCCAGGGCGACAACGTCCTGTTCGCGTCGCCGGACCTGATGGAGCGGCTCCTCACCGGCGCGCCGCGCGCGTCGGCGCCGGGCCTGGCGTTGAACTCCCGCACCGTCGGGTTCGCGCGGCTGAATGTGGTCCAGATCCTGCCGATGATTCTCGGCGCCAATCCGATGGTGCCGGACGAGGTCAAAGAACGGGCCAAGACCATCGACCCCGCGGGGACCGAGGTGACGCTCCGTGTGGACCTTGACGGCTCGATGCTGGCCGAGGCAGGGGTGCCGTTGAAGCTGATCCAGTCGATCCGCAAGCTCGGGAACGATTAAGGGTCCGCGTTGGCCGGTGGCGGATGGCCGCGCGCTCCGGCCGCGGGGCGCAGGCGAGTTGGCGCCGCGGGTTCGCCCGCGGCGCTATTTCTGTTTGCTTCTGCGCAGGACTTCGTAGGCCCGCTTGGCGTTGGGATCCCCGTTCTCGATGGCCTGGATGAGATGGGCCTCGAGATTGACGAGCGAGTTGTGGACCGCCATGCCCTGCTGGAGGGTCAGCGTGGGTTGTTGGCGGACCACGGTGAGGGAAACCACTGCCCGCTCGTACTCGCCTTTCCGCATGGCGTCGACCGCCGAGGTGGCGGCTTCTTTGATCTCGGGCTGGGCCTCCTGAAACACCTGCTCGACCTGGGCAGCGGCCTGATCCGGCGTGGCGGGAGCCGTTTCCCCTGAGGTGTCGACCCCGGAGGAACCGCCCCGAAACAGCCAGAAACACCCGGCCGCAACGACCACGACCGCGAGGGCAACGAGTGGTTTGTTTTTCATGATGAACCCCTTCTATTCACCCGTGGGGGAGCCGGGATTGCACCAGAAGCGTCCCGGGCGCCGGCCCCGGTAGCCGCCGATCCCGGCCTCCTCGGCATAGGTCTTGAACTTCATGTATTCGGTCTGGCCCCCGAACATGCCCATGACCGTCCCGGTGTTGTGCCGGCGGGACACGCCCTCGTCGGGCCGGCTGGCGGCGTTGTCCCAGTTGGAAGGCTGCTTCTCGTCGGCCTCCCAGTAAATCATCCGGTCGGGTTTGAAGTCGGCGGTCTTCCATGTCGTATAAAGGCCGCGAGGTCCCGTCGAGTAGGACGAGACGGCGCCGTTCATGACGTAACTCCCCACCTGCATCTCGCGGTTGCGGAACAGCACATTGTTGGTGCGGTCGAGCGGGCACCAATAGAGAGGGCGGGACTTGTGGTAGACCCAGAGCTGCCCCAGTTCGACGTTGTGCTGCGGGCGGTTGGTGGTGACGCGGGTATAAAGCCAGTTGGGCACGTTGTAGGTGCCCGAACTCCACGAGCTGTAGGGCAGATAATCCTGGTTCTCGTCCGCATACATGACTGTCGAGAGGAGCACTTGCTTCAAGTTTCCAAGACAGCGGGTGCGTTGGCCTTGCTCCTTGGCCTTGCTGAGTGCCGGGAGCAGCATGGCCGCCAAAATCGCGATGATGGCGATGACAACCAGGAGTTCGATCAGCGTGAAGGCCCAGGTTCGGGCGGAGGACGAAAGCGTGAGCGGCAGGGAACGTTTCGGCTTCATAATCCGGGTGGTGAGGCGATACGGACAGTTAATCCCCTCCAGCGAAAAAGTCACTCGTGAAATTGCACGCCCCAGCAATCCTCGCTTTGAAACTCGGTCGGCCCCTCACCCGGCCTCCGGCCACCCTCCCCCCCGCGCCTTTTGATGGCTATTGTCCGGCGATTTGGGTTTGATGCGGGCCGACCATGAACCCGCAACCCGGTCATCACCAAGCCCACCTGCGGCCCGGTCCGCTCGGTCGCCTGCGCATGCCTCGGCCCTACCGGGTGTGCGACGGGTTGACGGAAGGGCTGCTCTACGGGGCGCTGCTGTTCGGCCCGTGGGCGTTTGGGACCACCCAGGACTGGGCCATCTGGACCCTGACGGTGGTCGGGGTCGTGCTCGGCCTGCTCCTGGCCGCGAAGAGGATGATCCGCTGGCGGACCGGCTACTCTCCCGTCCGCTGGGGCGAAGGGCTGAATGCGATGGCCGCAGGTCCCTCCTCCGCAGGACCTGCTTCTCCGCCTCCCCAGGATCCGTCAGGGAGAGGGGCAATCGCTTCGGTTCAGGGGTCCCAGACGGCGACGTTGCGTCGCGGCAACTCTCTCCCCGCTGGGCGTTTCCTGACCTTCGCGCTGGCCGCGCTGACGGGGTTGGTGTTGGTCTGGTGCCTGGTCAGCGTGGTGAACGCGCGGGCGAGCTACGATCCGGAGCGGCGGGCGTTCACCTATTTCGAGTGTTTGCGCTGGTTGCCACACAGCTATGACCGGGCCAGCTCGTGGTTCATGTTTTGGCAGGTGCTGGGGTGGGCCGGGCTTTTCTGGGCGCTGCGGGATTGGCTGCTGGGTTTGAGTGCGGGGGAGAGGCAGGGGGCGAGCGAGGGACCCGGGGAGGGGAGGTTCGGCGCGGGGATGAGGCTGCCGGTGAGAGTGAAGCGCTTGTTGTGGTTGTTGTGTGTGCAGGGGGCGGTGCTGGCGTTGGTCGCGATGCTGAACCGGCTCGATGGGAGCAACAAGATCCTCTGGTTGATCCAGGCGCGTCGCCCGGGAGGGTTTCATTTCGGTCCCTACGCCTACCGCGGGAATGCGTCGCAGTATCTGAACTTGCTCTGGCCCGTGTGCCTCGGTTTTTGGTGGGCGTTGCGGCAGGAGGCCAAACGATCGCATCCGGGCGGTCGGCGGGCGGGTTCGGGGGCGCACTCGCTGTTGCTTCCGTGTGCGGTGTTGATGGCGGCGGGGCCGGTGATGTCGGCCAGCCGTGGGGGGTTGCTGATTGCGCTATTGCTGGCGGGGGTGACCACCTTGACGCTGATGCTGGGGGGGACGGTTCGGAGTGTGGGGTGGCGGGCGGCGGTGGCCGTGCTCCTGGTGGGAACGGTGGGACTGGGGTTGTATCTGGGGTGGGACCGGGTGGTGGCGCGGCTGAGCACGGCCGCGGTGGCGGTTCCGACGGGGGTGGACTTGGGCACAAACGACTTTGCGGTGCGAGTGGTGTTTCGGCCCGAGCGGTCGCCGACCAACGGGCTGCAGGCCCTGGTGGGGTTGTCCGAGACCGACCAGGGGACCAGTTGGCGGCCGCACGGGTTCGAGGTGGTGATCGCTCCCAACGAGAATCTCCACCACATGCGGTTCGACGCGACCGGCCAGCGGTATGCGCTGCAGGTGATTGGGAACTTCATGAAGCGATTCGGGAGCAACGAGGTCGACCTGGTGTTCCTGAAGACCGCGACGCCTCGGGCCTATGTGAACGGGTCGCCGGCAGCGCTCAGCGTGTCGCCGAAGGGAAGCGAAGGCGAGTGGGCCGAGCCGGTCGGGACCACCTACTTCTGGGTGGGCGGACGCCACCCGCAGGATGCCAGCCGCGTGAGTCCGATCTTGGGCGCCGCGCTTTACAACCACGCCCGCTTCGTGACCAACGAATCCGGCCTCGTCCTGCCACCCCTCTCCGAGACCCCCTCGGGATCGGGCCGCACGCTGTTCTCCGCCGATTTCCGCTTCAGTCCCGATGGATTCGCCGGGGCGGAGGCGGGGCTCCTCCTGACTAACGAGATGGTGGATGTCGTGACCGAGGCCGGGGTCCTGCGAGCCCAGCGCAATGGCGAGCCGGGCGGGTGGAGGCTGACGAAGTCGGACCTGGCCACCACGAACCCGTTCCCGGTGGAGGTGCGGGTGACGCTGCAGGTCGAAAACCCATCGGCCCAGGAATGCACGCTCGGGATCGGGTTCGGGGACCGAGCGCCGGCCCTCCGGACGATGGCCGCCCGGACCAACACCTCGGTCTCGGCGGTGTTCGAGGGACTGAGCGAGGAGGAGTTGGCGCGCTTGAGTCTGACCGTGGTCGACCCCACGGGGCAGGCGCGCCGCGACCTGGGGACGCATTTCGGGCTGGGGTTGCGGCAAGTCCGGGTCGACCAGTTGGGGGCGGTGGTGGCGTTGGACTTTGCGGACGAACCCTTGACCTCACGACTCAACGTCGATCAGAGCGGACGCGAAGTCATTTACGCGGCCGCCCGGCGGATCGCCGACGATTTTCCGTGGTTCGGCAGTGGGCCCGGGACGTTCATGACGATGGCCGAGTTGTATCGGGACGAGGTGACGGGCAAGTGGCCGGCCTATGTGCACGACGACTGGTTGGAGTGCCGGGTAACGTTCGGCTGGATCGGTTTTGGGTTGGTGGCAGGGCTGTTGGTCTTGGCGATCCTCGGGCCATGGATGGGACAGGGGATGGCGGTGCCAGGGGTTCTGCTGGCCCAGGTCTACGCGGCGATGGCGGGTTGCCTCCTCCACGCGAAGTTCGATTTCCCGTTTCAGGTCCACTCGGTCGTGGTCCTGTTCCTGGTGTGGTGCGCCTTGTGCCTGACGAGCCGACGCTCCGGAGGGCACGTCAGGGGGCGGTGAGACACCACCCTAACGGGATCGCTCCGGGGGCTTGGGACCCGGCTGATGCGGGGTGGGCATGGGCGCCTGGATTTCCCGACGCCACGCCGCCAGCGCCGCGTGCATGGCCTTCGCCCGCTGTGCCTGCTCCACCGCCAGGTTCCGCCGCTCGCTCACATCCTCCCCCAAATGGTAAAGCTCAAGGCGTCCGTCCTCGAAGAACTCCATCAGCTTCCAGTCGCCCTTCTGGATCACCCCCACCGGCGTGGTCCGCCACCGGTTGGCGGCCGCGCCGAGGTAGCCGGGGAAGTGCTGAAAGATGGCCTCCCGCTTCAGCCCCGCGGCCGGATCGCGGAACAGCCGCACCAAACTTTCCCCGTCCAACGGTTGCGCCGGCGTCGTCGCCCCCGCCACCTCCAGGAAGGTCGGAAACAAATCCACGTGGATCGTCGGCACGTCGCAAACCGTTCCCGGGCGAACGACTCCCGGCCAGCGCACCACCAGCGGCACGCGTGTCCCCCCCTCGTAAAGGCTGCCCTTCCCGCTGCGCAGCGGGGCGTTGTCCGTGATGTCCCCGGCCTGCTTGATCCCTTCGCGCACGTAACCGCCTACCCCTCCGTTGTCGCTCGAGAACACCAGGACCGTCCGCTCGGCCAAGCCCAGTTCGTCCAGGGTCCCCATGACCCGCCCCACACTTTCGTCGACGCTGGCGATCATGGCCGCGTAAGTCGGGTCCCGATGCCCACCCACGCCCGCCTTGTCCTTGAAGCGTGCCACCCACTCCGGCTTCGCGTGATGGGGCGAATGCACCGCAAAGTGCGGGAGGTAAAGGAAGAAGGGGACCTCCCGATGCCGCCGCACAAAGTCCAACGCCCGATCAGTCAGGAAATCCGCCAGGTACTGCCCCGCCGGATGCTCGGTCTTCGGGTTGGTCCCGAACTCGAAGTGTTTGCCCATGCTCACAATGGCCTCGTCGAATCCACGGCGGGCGGGGTGATGGCCACCCTGCTCGCCCAAGTGCCACTTGCCGAACATCCCCGTAGCGTAGCCCGCCTGCTTGAGCGCCTGCGCCACCGTCACCTTGTCCAGCGGGAGTGCCGTCACGTTGTCTGCCGGACGCAGCGGGCGCGTCCACCAGGCGAACCGGTCGATGCTGCCCACCGTGTAGATCCCGGTCCGGGGCCCATACTGGCCAGTCATGAGGGCCGCACGGGTCGGCTGGCAATTCTGGCAGGCATGAAACCGCGTAAACTTGAGCCCCTGCCCGGCGAGTCGATCGATGTGGGGCGTCTCGTAGTACTGGCTCCCGTAGGTCCCGGTGTCGGTCCAGCCGAGATCGTCCGCCAGGATGAACACGATGTTCGGCGGGCGGGTCGGTTCAGCCGCCAGGAGCAGGCCCGCCAGCAGGCCGCTCATCACACCCGCCAGGGTCACACGATTGGGCTTCATGAGCCGAAACCTAACGCCGCCGTCCACCACCGGCCAAGCGCGAACAGCGGTTCTGGCAGGATGACGATGACGACTTCTTGGGGGAGAGGGGCCGTCCCGTTCTCGACCTGGGCGCGCTGCGGCCAGAAACCGTTTGCTTGCGCCTCCGGGTTCGACTACTTGTGGATGGCATTCCCTCGATTATGGAAACGCCCTCTCGCCACCGGACCCTTGACCGCGATGCCGGCTTCACCCTCATCGAACTCCTCGTGGTCATCGCCATCATT
>CAZVRY010000209.1:0-11872 GCA_964629545.1 uncultured Verrucomicrobiota bacterium
TGGTCACGCTTCGGAGCCTGCGGGTGAACGCGGTGGGATAGCCCCACCGCCGCACCCACGACCCGCCAAGAGAACTTCCCCTTCCAGTTTCAACCCCGCGGACGCCAACATCTGGTGTCCGGGCACCGCCGTGCCTGTCTGGGCCTCTCCCCACGAACCTGTCACCCTGTTATCCCCCCTCCAGCCCGCTTCCGCTTTGAACCTGTCACCTTATTGTCTCGCGAGGGGCTGCCCCCGGCGGCAGAAGCCGGCGAGGAACCCCGCTGAACGTGATCTTCACGGGCTTGATCAGGCCCTGGTCGTCGAATTCCATCCGGTCGATGCACACCACCCGGTGGTTGCCGTCGGTTTCGCCCAGCGGCCGCCGGTGGTAAACGATGTACCACTCGCTGCTGTTGGGAATCTGAAGCACCGAATGATGGCCCGCCCCCGTCGCCACCGCCGGATCCTGCTGCAACACCTTCCCAATCCGCCGAAACGGTCCCAGCGGCGAATCCCCGATCGCATACGCCACCGAGTAGTTCGGCCCCGTCCACCCGCCTTCCGACCACATGAAATAGTACTTCCCGTCACGCAGGAACATGATCGGACCCTCGACGTAACGTTCGGGAGTGATCTCCTTGAACAGCGAACCGTCGGGAAAGGGAAGCAGATCGGTGAAGTCCGCCTTCAGCCGCGCGATGTTGCAGTGCGACCAACCTCCGTAGATGAGATAATCCTGCCCGTCCCGGTCGCGGAACACGAACTGATCGATGGGCTGCGCCCCGTTCTTGATCTGGCCAATCAGCGGCTTGCCCAGCAAATCCTTGAAAGGACCCGAGGGCCGGTCCGCCACCGCCACCCCGATCCCCCCCACTTCCTTCTGGTCGTCGTGAATGTCATTCGCCCCGAAGAACAGGTAGTAGCGTCCTCCGCGCTCCACGGCCGCCGGAGCCCACATCGCCCGACGCGCCCAGCGCACTTCCTGGTTATCCAGGATGCGGGCGTGCTTGGTCCAGTGGATGAGGTCGCGCGAGGAGAAGGCGTCGAAGTGGAGCTGCTGATCGTAGGGGGCCGAGTAGGTCGGGTAAATCCAGTATTCCTGCCCGAAGATCACCGCCTCCGGATCGGCGTACCAGCCGGGGAAGATTGGGTTGCCCGAGCGAGGCGGCTCCAGGAGCAGTTCATTCAGCACGCGCTCGACCCCGGCCGGCGGCATGTGCTCGAGCAGGTAACGATGCGTTCCCCCCGCCCACGGGATCCAGCGATTGTAGCCGTGGGGAACCCGACCGTGCATCACCGCCGTGCCCGGCTCGGAGAGCGTCCAATAGTCGCGGGTTCCCCGCACCGCGTAGAGCACGGCGGTGAGATCCCAGGCCTCCCGGTCTTCGAGTCCGTTATAGAGCCGATAGCACGTGCGCACCGGGTTCTCTTCCGGCGCCTGCCGGAGCACCGAGCCCACCTTCACCCGCGCGCCGATCGCAAACCCGCTGAACACCACGGGCGTGGGCCAATCGTTGACCGCCCGAACGGAAGCCGCCGTGTCCCACATGAGGTTGTACTCGCCGCCCCCGTCCGGGAAGTGGCCTTCGGGAAACACGCCCCCCATGCACACCCATTGCCGCACCTTCTGCCGAACCAGCGCCTCGCCGTTCAACGGACTAAACTTGTCCGGAACCGAATCCAGCAGGTCCCGCAGGTTGGTCAGAAAGCCCACGGTGACGAACGTCACGCTCCCGTCCGGTTGCGCGGCCAGAATCTGCCGGCACAGCGCTGCCGCGTCCGGAGCGTCACTGCTGCGCCGCAGGTCGTGGGGAAAGTCCTTCGCGACGGTCTCGGCGTATTTCGAAGGCGTTTCGCGATGCGGGTCTTTCAGGTTGCGGTAGCCGAATTGCAGGCCCCGCTGGTATCCGATGGGGACCTCGGGACGGCCATACCAGGTGTTGATCGCATCGAGACAGGGGACCACCGATTCGTTGCGGGCGGAGACGAGCGTCGCGAGGATTTCCGCTTCGCCGCGATTGGCCAGCGCGTGCAGGACCGCCACCGCCCCTGCGTCGTCGACGTCCTCCGCCAAATCCACATCGAGGATGATCTTGACCGGCGGGGAACCGGCTTGGACCGGCGTGAAGCCCGGGAGGAGACAGTTGCTGACGACCAGGGAAAGGCCGAGCCCAATGGCGCCGGCCGGCGTGCGCGGGAGGAGTTTCACGGTGCTGAAGATAGGGAGAGCACCCGGGGATGGGAAGCCAAGACGACCGATCACGCGGCGGGTCGCCAGCCCTCGGTGGACGGACTGCCTCGACGTCTTCTCCCTTGGGCCTTGGGCTTGGCCTTCGCCTTGGGCTTGGCCTTCGCCGCGGCGCGCCCCCGGGCCGAAGCCCCCTGCGCCGCCGCGGGGAACCCGACTCGCCCGGCCTTCCCACCCGCCGCCGGGGCCTCGGCCAAGGAAAACCGCACGTGGTAGATCCCGTTCGAGAGCCGCGCTTCCAGATGGCCCGCCACCTTGTTGAACACTCGCAGCATCCCGTGGTTGTTTGCCATCACCTCGGCCGTAAACCCGGCGATCCCGTTCTCCCGGGCGATCTTCTTCAAATACTCGGCCAGGAAGGTCCCAATGCCCCGACGCTGGAAATCGTCATGAATCGTGATCGCCACCTCCGCATCATTGGTCGCCGGATTCCGGAAATAACGCCCCACGCAGATCATTCGATCGCGGCCCTCGTACGGAACCAGGCCCACGATCGCCATGTCGTTCCGGTAATCGAGCGTCACGAACTTCTGCACCTGATCGTGCGGCAGGTGACGAATCAGCGTGAAATAGCGCTGGATGATCGTCTCCTGCGAATGCGAATAAAACAGCTCCCGCAATAACGCCTCGTCGGTGGGCTGAATCGGCCGAAACGAGACCTTCAGGCCACGTCGAAACTCGACGGCGGTCTCGTACTTCCGAGGATACGGCTGGAGACCAGGCGGCAAGGCGATCTGGGCAGGGTGCACCAGATGACGCTCCCGCGCCTCCCGCAACAGGCCGTCGCGGAACTTCGGGTGGGCCACGTGGATCAGGGCCAGCGCCCGCTCGCGGAGGCTCTTGCCGTGCAGGCTCGCCACCCCGAATTCCGTCACCACGTAATGCACGTCCGCCCGTGTCGTCACCACCCCCGCTCCCGGCTGCAAACGAGCCACAATCCGCGAAGTCGCGCCGTCCCCCGTCGTGGAAAGCAGCGCAATGATCGGCTTGCCCCCCTCGCTGCGCGCCGCCCCGCGCACAAAGTCCAGTTGGCCCCCAAACCCGCTGTGCAACGTGTCGCCCAGCGAATCGGCGCAGACCTGTCCCGTCAGATCGACCTCCAACGCCGAACTGACCGCCACCATTTTGCGGTTGCGCGCGATCTGGAAGGGATCGTTCGTGAACTCGGTCGGCCGGAACTCGAACAGGGGGTTGTCATGGATGTAATCGTAGAGCCGACGAGTGCCGAGGCAGAACGACCCCACCACCTTCCCTGGCAACAGGGTCTTGGCGCGGCAGTTGAGGACCCCCTTCTCGATCAGCGGAATCACCGCCTCGGTGAACATCTCGGTGTGCATGCCGAGATCCTTCTTGTCGCCCAAGGCCGCCACGACCGCCTGGGGAATCTCCCCGATCCCCGTCTGCAAGGTCGACCCGTTATCGCAGAGCGACGCGACATACTCCCCCACCCGCAACGCCTCCGGCGACAGCGGATCCAACGGCACCTCGGGAATCGGCCCCGAACTTTCCACCAGCGCATCGAGCTCGGAGACATGCACAAAGCTGTCCCCCAACGTGCGCGGCATGTTGGGGTTGACCTCCGCAACCACCGAGTCCGCACTCTCAATCGCCGCCTTCACCACGTCCACCGACACCCCCAAACTGCAAAAGCCGTGTCGGTCCGGAGGGCTGACTCGAACCAAGGCGAGGTCCAGGTGAAGCCGCTTGCGTCGGAACAGCGCCGGGATGTCGCTGAGCGAAATCGGGGTGTAATCGGCGAGCCCCTCGTTCACCGCCGCCCGCAGGTTCGCCCCAATGAAGAGCGCATTGGGTCGGAAATTCTCCAACCACTCCCGGCGGGCATAGGGCGCGTCCTGGAAGGTAAGGGCATGCAGGATCTCGACGTCGTAAACACTCGACGCCCGGGCCGTCAACTCCTCCACCAACCGCTGCGGCACGGCGCACCCCGAACCGATGAACACGCGCATGCCGCTGCGCACCCTCACCAGGGCCTGGTCTGCCGTCATCCAGTTCAGGTTCATGGTCGACGCCCGCCAATCATGCGCGGCCTTGCCCCAACCCCACAGGGATGGGCGGGCCGCCTCACCACCCTCCGCCCAAGGCCTCCCCAGTGACTAAACGGATTTTGGCAGAAAGTGAACCTCGCTTGCGCACCCGTTCCCGTCCCTTAACGAGGACGGCGCGGGATCTCCAACACGACCGGAGCCGGGATCGCAACCGCCGAAGGCCGCACAGGCTCCAGCGCTGAAGGGACCATGCTGGAAGCCCCCATCCCCCGTGCCGGCCCCTCGAACAACCCAGGCAGCCGCGGCCCCGTCACCGCTGTGCTTAGACCCCGGGTGCCCTCAAGCACGCTCCGCGCGCCCACCGCCAAATCCGAACCCGCCGAGGGCGTCACCGGCTGCAGGGCCCGCTGCGTCAAGTCCGGCGTCAGGTTGATCGGATCCAAGACCCCCCCGAGCGGGTTGGACGGCAACATGCCCAGGTCGGAACTCACGGCCAGCGACGGATCCAGGATCTTCTGGAACTCCAGATCGCGCCCCGCCGCCGGCGGGGCCCCAAACCGCGGCGCGGTGCGATGCTCGAAGGGGCTCTGGTAACCGCCGCGCGCCGCGGCGGGATGCATGGCCTCGAAGGCGGAACGACCAGCCAGATTCCCCCCACGATCCCGGTCCTGTAATCCTCCTACGCCCGCCTCACTCGAACGCGTTCCCAATGTCGTCAAGCCCGACTCGCGATCCAGCGGCGAAGCGTAGCGCTGGTCCGCCAACGACTCCATCTCCTCCGCCATCGCGCCGTCCGCCGAGGGCGCGTTGGTCGAACTCGCCGACCGCGACGCATCCCGCTCCAAATAGCGCTCCACCGCGCCTTTCGGCCGAGTGCTCTCGCTCAGCTCGTAGCTGCGAACCCCGAACGCTTCCTCGACTTCCTTCGTGCCGTCTTTCGACTCCTCCGCCACCTGGTTGTGGAACATCCAGTTCTTCTGCTTGTCCCTCTCCTCGAATATCTTCTGCGCGGCCTTGGGACTCGGAAGCACCGCCGTGCTGGGCATCACGTAGGGCGCCACCACCCCGCTCACCGAGTTGCGGCGATCCAAGAACTCCAAGGAATCATCCAGGGTGGCCTTGCGACGGGGCGCTCCCGGCAACGCCAGCCCTCCAGGCACCTCGGTAATGTGCAACCGCTCGCGAGGAGGAGGCCGACGGTCCGCCGCCTCCACCCCCGCCAGCCCGCCCAAAATGACCCCGCTCGCCGCGGCCACGGAGAAGGTATGTCGAAACCCACGCAACATGTCAGATCGCCAGTTAACCACAGTTCGACCCGCAGTCAAAGGAATGCGTTCGAAACCCGGCCGCGGGACCACGGCCCCCCCCTACTCGGCCTCCACGCGGAGTTCGTGCCGCACCGGTTGGAAGGCCCTCCGGACCGCCTCGAAAAACGCGTCGCATGCCTCGCAGATTACCTGCCCGAGCCGATCCTGGGAAGCACGCTCCGCCGGGTTATGGATTGCGGATTCACGGCGGGTGAGACGGGAGTTGGGGCTGCTCAGTCAGAGGAAGCCGCCCCCGCCGATCCCTGCAACAACGCCCGGACCACGTGCAACCGCCCGTAAGGCTGACGCCCCCCCAGCGCCTCGAAGACACGACTCAGATTCTCCGTCCCATGCGCCGCAAACGCCGCCTCGATCTCCCGCCGATCCTCCGCCGGCACGAGACGGTCCACTTCCAAAGCCTCCCCCGCCCTCAACGCCGCCGCGAGGTGCGTGATCACCGTCCCCTCCACCAGGTTGCGACGCCGGGCGATCTCTCCCACCTCCAGCCCCTCCTGGAACAAGCGGAGCGAATCCCAAGCGGTCGCATTCAACCCGGGTTTGGCCGGGGCCGGCTCCGGACTGAAGGCCCGCCGCGGGTGTCCCCTCAGGTGGCCCGCGATCGCCTCCACAAACACCGCCGCGTAGTCGCGCCGCTTCAACTCGCCCACCCCGTTGATGCGCGCGAACGCCGCCTCGCTCAACGGATAATAGCGAGCCATCTCGCGCAAGCTCACATCCGAGAACACCACGTAGGGCGGAACCCCACGCTCGGCCGCCAGCCGTTTCCGAAGCTGACGCAGGACCTCGAATAGGGCCTCGTCGCACTCGATCGCCCCCACCGCCCGCACCGCCCGGGACCGACTTGCCCCCGCAGCCAGCCGCGTCAACGTGATCGGCTGCCGCTGCTTCAGAACCGCCCGCCCTTCCGCCGTCAACGCGACCACCTGGAAGCGTTCCCCGTCCTGACGCAACCACCCCCGCCGGATCAGCTCGCGCCCGATCGCCATCCATTCCACCCGCGTGTGCTCCGCGCCGATGTTATAGGTCGACAGGGCCTGATGGCCCCACCGACGGATCTTCTCCGTGTCCGCCCCCGTCAACACCTCCACCACATGCACCAACCCCACCCCAAACCCGCTCCGCTCCCAGATCCTGTGCACGCACGACAGGAGCTTCTGGCCCGCGACCGTGCCGTCCCAGACTTCCCGCGGATCCAGGCAGTTGTCGCACCCCCCGCACGACCCGCCTTCCCCGCCTCCCTCCTCCTCCCGCGGGTAGCGCTCCCCGAAATACCCCAGCAAGGCCGTCCGCCGACATCGCCCCGACTCCGCATAATGGACCATCTGGTCCAACTGCGCCCGGGCGATCTCCTGCTCCCGCGGATCCGGCTTCTCGGCGATGAACCGCAACTGCTTCATCCGGTCGCCGGCGCTGAACAACAACACGCATTCCGACGGCAACCCATCCCGCCCCGCCCGCCCCGTCTCCTGGTAGTAGCTTTCGATGTTCTTGGGCAGATCATGATGGACCACGAAGCGGACGTTGGGTTTGTGCACCCCCATGCCAAAGGCGATTGTGGCGCACACCACCCGGATCTCATCCCGCAAGAAGGCCTCCTGCACCCGCGACCGCTCCGCCGACTCCAACCCCGCATGATAAGCCGCCGCCGCCACCCCGTGGGCGGCCAAACGCGCCGCCAAACCCTCCGCCGTCCGCCGCGCCTGACAATAGACAATCCCGCTCTCCTCCGACCGCGCGCGCACTAGCTCGAGCACCTGCTCGAAGGGCTCCTGCTTCGGAAGCACCCGATAGGTCAGGTTCGGGCGATTGAAACTGGCGTTGAACCGCACCGGCTCCCGCAACCGCAACTGGCCGATGATGTCCTCCTGGACCCGCCCGGTCGCCGTCGCCGTCAGCGCCATGACCGGGACCTCTGGAAACGTATCCCGCAAGGTCGCCAACTGCCGATACTCCGGCCGGAAATCGTGCCCCCACTCGCTGATGCAATGGGCCTCGTCGATCGCGAACCGATGCACCCGCCAGCGCCGAAGTTCCTCCAGAAAACCCTCCACCATCAACCGCTCCGGCGCCACATAGAGCAACCGGTATTCGCCCTGATGCAACCCCCGCACCCGCGGCGCCGCCTCCCCCGGGGCGAGCGACGAATTCAAAAATGTCGCCGGAATGCCCGCGGACCGCAGCCCATCCACCTGGTCCTTCATCAAGGCGATCAGCGGCGAAACCACCACGGTCAACCCAGGCTGCAGGAGCGCCGGCAACTGAAAACACAGGGATTTCCCTCCCCCCGTCGGCAGGATCGCCACCACATCCCGGCCCGCCAACACCGCGGCAATGATCTCCTCCTGATGCGGCCGGAACGCCGTGAACCCAAACCAACGCTTCAGCGCCTCCCGGGCCTCCATCATCGCTCCTTGCATGACCGCACTCTACTCATCACCGCCACAACTTGAAAAGCACCACTTCTCATGTTGAAAAAAGGTGTCCCCCTCTCCCCTTCCCTCCCCAGGAACCGGAAAGGCTGAATCCTCGCTCCAGCTCGTAATCGTAATCGTAATCGTAATCGCGTCCCCTCCTGGTTCAGGGGTTTAATGCGCCAAGTTATTGATGAGTGCATAAGTAGGCAGACACGGGATGGCTCCCCTCTCCCTATCTCCCTCTCCCCAACCCCTCTCCATCGCTTCGCCTTCAAGGGTTGGGGAGAGGGATGGGGTGAGGGGTGTATGCTTACTTCTGCACTGATGAATATACTTGGGAGCGTTCTCCCCAGGAACCGTCGCCCCTCACCCCGTCCCTCCCCCCAACCGTTTCCAGCGCAGCGATGACTCAGGTTGGGGGGAGGGAGACAGGGAGAGGGGGAATCACTTTGGTTCAGGGGTTCAATGTGCAAAGTCTTGGTTCGGAGAATTCTCCCCATGAACGGGCAACCCTCACCCCGGGGGGAGGAGGGACCATGACGCCACCCTGCCCCCCCTACCCGGCGATCGCCAATATCGAAGCCGCATCCTCCAACCGTTCGTTCACCTGGACCACCAAGCCAGGGACCTCCGCCTGCACCAACGGCAGCACCGGCATGACCTGCAACGCCTCCGACGCCCCCACCGCCGGCGGACTCTGCCCGCGCCGGATCACATGCGCCAACTCATTGGCCAGGCACACGTAGGCGGCCAAACGTTCCGCGCCCTGGGCCTCCCGAGGCGTATGATGATGCCGGACCGCGATCCCCAAGGCCGACGGCAACCGCCATCGGGCCAACAAACGCCCGCCGATCTCGGCATGATCCACGCCGAAGCGCCCCCGCTCCGCCTCCACCAACGCCGGCCCCGCCATCCCAACCTGGCTCACCACCTCGGCATAGACAGGCTCTTCCACCGCGGCCAACACCACCTTCCCAAGATCGTGCAGCAACGCAGCTGTGAACGCGATCCCACCCCCCTCGTCATACCGCGCGGCCAACGTCTCCGCAGCCACCGCCGCTAACACCGCATGCCGCCAAAACTGGGAGAGATCCACCGTCTTCGTCCCCCCTGCCATCGCCAACGCCCGAGACCCCATCACCGCCGCCACCATCCGGTAAATCTCGTAGAAACCCACCCGCGACACCGCCTCGAACATGTCCCCCACCGGATGATCCGCGGCGAAGCTGGCGCTGTTGCAGAGCTTTAACACCTGGGCCGCCAACGCGGGCTCGTGCGTAATCAACGCCACAATCCGATCCACGTCCCGATCCTGATCCCGAAACTGCTCCAGCAACTCCATCATCACCGTCGGCGCCGGCGGCAACGACTTGACCCGGTCAATGTAGGTATCGGCGGTCGCCATGCGCGCCTCGCGGATCGATCAGCCGCGGCCCCCCCCAGCGGCCGCCCTTCGCGGCACACCTGCCACGCCCGCCAAACCGCTGCGCCGACGCTTGGCGCCGCCCCGGCCGCGCCCCCTCACCACGCCACCTTCGAGAGGAAGGCCAGACTCTGCGGCAACTGCTCCAAAACGGTCGGCGATTCGTCTTCGATAAAGTAGTACTTCACCCCCACCTTCTGCGCCGCCTTCAGCACCGCCGGCAACGCGATCTGCCCCGTCCCCAACGCCACGTCATTACGCACGTCCGTCCCCCCGCTCAGATCCCCCTTCACCCCTCGCTTCAGGTCCTTGAGGTGCATGAGTTCCCAGCGTTTCCCATACTTCTCCAGCAACTTCACCGGATCCTGTCCAGGATGTTGCACCCAAAGCACATCCATCTGGTAGCTCACCCACTCCGGCTTGGTCTCGCCCATCAGCAGATCGAACAGCGTGCCCGCCCCATGCGGTTGAAACTCGTAGCCGTGGTTGTGATAGAAGAACTTGATCCCAACTTTTGCGGTGGCCTGGCCCGCGCGATTGAACACCGCAATGGCATCCCGGCATTCCTTCTCGTCAAAAGCCCCCTCGTGCGGAATCCAGGGGCACCCCGCATAGAGCAAGCCCAACGCCTTCGCCTCCTTCGCCACCCCGTCCGGATCCGCCTTCCATTGTTCATACGGAAAATGGGCCGACACCGCCTTCAAACCCCGTGCCGCCAACATCTCCAGGAATTGAGCGCTCGGCAACCCATAGGTGCCCGCCAACTCCACCTCCACGAAACCCATGCTCTTCACCCGGTCCAAGGACGCCGCCACGTCCTTCTTAAACTCGTCCCGCAAGCTGTAAAGTTGCAGCCCCACCGGACCTTTGAAACTGGCGCTCGTGCCTACCCCAGGGGCGGCGACCGCAGCGGACCCACCGACGGCGACCGTGAGCGCCGTCACCATCGTGCAGAACAGACGTTGCATGGCCCGAATAAACACCATCCACGCCCAAATGCAATCCGCCTCGTAGCCACCTCGTAGCCACCAATCTAAGAACGACCACCGGAGGACATCAGCCGCGAGGGCCCTCCCCAGTTCGTGGGACGAGATGCCATCCGCCATAACCATTGATTCGCTTCTTCATGGATCTCTCGCATCGCGGACAGCGGCGAAGTTGGTGTGTCGCCATCACCGTGCGCTGGGCTTTCGCCCCGCAATGCGAGCAAAAAGCGGCGCCGCGAACCATCATCCCGAAGCACGACGGACACGACACGGTCGCGAGGCGCGAATGGCAATACTCGCAGCGCGTGGCGTCCGCAGGGGCCGCCGCGCCGCAGTTGGGACAGTTCAACGATTGGGCCGCCATGACTGATTGGCAGTTGCGTTCCCGACGTAGCCGGACTGTGCCGGACTCGGTGTGTGGGGCCAGAAGCATCCGGCCGATCAACAGTGATGCCCTTTTTGGAAAATATCGATGCTGATTTAGTCAACCTCGTGC
Organism: uncultured Verrucomicrobiota bacterium; assembly: GCA_964629545.1. Lineage (GTDB taxonomy): Bacteria > Verrucomicrobiota > Verrucomicrobiia > Limisphaerales > CAZVRY01 > CAZVRY01. The sequence goes on from CAZVRY010000209.1 coordinate 10,884, forward strand.
GCGCGCCGTGCAGGGTTCCCAAACCAGACGGGCCGAGACCGCCAGGCGTCCTGGATGCGCCACTTCGTTGTTTGCAGCAGCCAACCCTTGAAGGAGCCCTTGGCAGGATCGTAGCGGAACTGCCCAATCCGGCGACAGACCGTCAGGACCGTTTCCTGCACGACATCTTCGGCCTCGGCATGGTGCAAGCCGCCGTGGATGGCGGCCCGGTAGATGAGCCGCCAGTAGGTTTCGAAAAACTCGTGCCAGGACTCCTGGTCCCCCGCGTCGCGCAAGCGGCTGAGGAGCGTTCGCCGCGTCGGCAACAGGTCGTCGCCTTCGGTTCCAGATTCGACCAGGGCTGATTTCATCCGCGTTCTGCCGGTAATACGGACCCAGCCATCCCTTTCTTACAAGGATGAAGCCGGCGGCTCAGGCTGCGACGCCGGGAGGCTACGCGGGCAACATCATCGAGAACGGGGACCCCGTGTTTCATGCGTCGTCCACTTGCGGTCCGAGCGCCGAACCGGTTCAATCCGCGCATGTTCTGCCCCTCGCGCCTCCCGCGAACCTGGCTCCTGGCTGCCCTGCCCGGTTCCCTCCTCACCGCGCAAACCTCCGACCCAGCGCCCGCCGAAGTGATCGCACTGGAGCCTGTGGTCGTCTCGGCGCCTCGTCCAGGAGCCACAACCCTCGACCAGCCTTTCTCCCTCGACCTTGTCGATCCCTCCGAACTCGAGGCCTGGTCGCCCCGCACCTTGCCGGACGCCTTGGCACCCCTGCCCGGCGTCATGCTGCAACGCACCTCCCACGGCCAAGGCTCACCCTATATCCGCGGCTTCACCGGGTTCCGCACCCTCCTCCTCATCGACGGTATCCGCCTCAATAACTCCGTCTTCCGCGAGGGCCCCAACCAATACTGGGGCACCGTCGACCCCTTCGCCCTCCAACAAGTCGAACTCGTCCGCGGCCCCGTCTCCGTCCTCCACGGCAGCGATGCCATCGGCGGC
>CAZVRY010000210.1:0-11755 GCA_964629545.1 uncultured Verrucomicrobiota bacterium
AAATCCCAAATCCCAAATCCCAAATCCCAAATCCCAAATCCCAAATCCCAAATCCCAAATCCTAAATCCTAAATCCTAAATCCTAAATCCTAAGTCCGCCTCACGGCGACCATCCCCCCCCCTGCTCGCCCGAAAAGCTCAGCGCGTCCTCCAGCCACGTGTCCGCCCGCAGCACCCCGCCGCGCTGCTTGAACGCCTGCGCCTGCGCCCGCCATTGCGCCGCCGCACACGCCGCCCGACCCAGCCTCTCCCAACCCGGTAACCGCGACCGCAACGCCCACGCCACCGCCTCCCGCGACCGCTCCGGCAGGTGGCGCCGCAAGAGCTCGTCCTCCACGCTCACGAACGCCTGCGCACTCCCAGGGTCCCCTTGCCGAGCCGACCGGCCAAACAACTGACGATCCACCCGCCCCGACTCGTGCCGCTCCGTGGCCATCACGTGAAGCCCCCCCATCGCCGCCACCCCGGCCCCTAACTTGATGTCCGTCCCCCGTCCCGCCATGTTCGTGGCGATCGTGATCCGCCCCGCCTCCCCCGCCACCGCAATGGTCAACGCCTCCTCCTGATGCCGCACCGCATTCAATAACTTGAAGTTCAGCCCGCGCGTAAACAACATCGTCCCCAGCTTCTCGCTCGCCGCCACACTCCGCGTCCCCACCAGGATCGGACGCCGGGTCGCGTGTAACCGCTCGATCTCCTCGACAATCGCCTCCCACTTGGACGCCTCGTCCGCAAATAACCGATCCGGCCGCTGCTCCCGGATGCACGGGCGATTGGTTGGAATCGTCACCACCGGTAACCGGTAAACCTGCCAGAACTCGCCCGCGGCCTCCCGCGCCGTCCCCGTCATCCCCGAAAACCGCTGGAAACACCGAAAAAACCGCTGGAAACTTAACCGCGCCACCGTCTCCGAGGGATCCGAGATCGGCAGGCCCTCCTTGGCTTCGATCGCCTGGTGCAACCCCTGCCGCCACGTGCGCTGCGGCATCTGCCGGCCCGTGAACTCGTCCACGATCACGATCTTCCCCTGGTCAATCACATACTGGGTGTCGCGCTGGAAATACACCCGCGCCACCAGCGCCTGCCGAATCAACTCGTCCCGGCGCTCGCTCCCCCGCCATAACCCCGGCAAGGCCGAACAGGCCGCCGCCACCCGCTCCCGCCCCCGCTGGGTCAACTCCACCTCCCGATAGCGCAGACTCGTCGTGTAATCCAACTCCGGCTCCAACCCCGCCGCAATCCCATCCGCCACCGCCACCGCCTCGTGCAACATCTCGTTCTTCTGCGGCGCCGATATGATCAGCGGCGTCACCGCCTCGTCAATCAAGACGCTGTCCGCCTCGTCCACAATCGCCGTGTGCAACCCCCGCATCACCACCCCTTGCACCACCCCCGCGCGCGGCCGCAGGATCTCCCGGATCAACCGCCGCGCCGGCGCGCTCTGCGGCCCCAACCGCAACCGATCCCGCAGAAAATCCGCCAGCAACTCCTTGCTCGTCACATAGGTCACATCCGCATCATACCCGTGCGTCCGCTGCCTCACATCCAGCGGCGCCGTCACCGTCCCCGTCCGAATCCCGCAGAACTCGTCCAGCGGCCGCATCCAGGCCGCATCCCGCTCCACCAGGTAGTCGTTCACCGTCACAATGTGACACGGCCGACGACTCCACCCCGCCAACACCGCCGCCAACCCCGCCGTCAGCGTCTTCCCCTCGCCCGTCGCCATCTCCGCCAAACAGCCCCGATGCAACGCCAACGCCCCCGCTAACTGCACCACGAACGGGCGCAAACCCAACTTGCGATCCGCCGCCTCCCGCACGGCCGCCAACGCCGGATGCAACACCGCCCCCACCTTGCTCCCCCCACGCCGAAACTGCTCCCGAAACCCCAACAGCCGCTCCTGCAATTGATGATCCGTCAACTCCTTATACTGCGGCGCGAACCCGTCCACCTCCTCCGCCCGCCCCAGCAAATCGCGGAGCAGCCCCGGCCGCCGCCGAAAATACCCCACCGCCCCGTTCACCCGAGCGTCCAAACCCGTCGGCAAACGCGGGGGCACCCGGCTCGCCACCCGCCGGTAGGCCTGCGTCGGCGTCATCACAACTGATACCGCTCCTGCAACAACTGATTCAACCGCCGCCACCACCGCGGCAACAGCGGCTGCGACGGCAAATCAAACCGCATCTTCCCCGAACGCCCATGCAGCAACGCCGGCCCCCCCTCCGACGGAACCCGCGCATGCACCTGGAAGAAGTTCTCCGGCGTCTTCGACGGATCGTCCGGCGCCACCGGCATCTCGCCCCCCGCCCTCCACCCCAACGCCGGCGACGGCAACGAACGCTTCCCCCCGGGAATCACCCGCCACTCCGCCACCGGAATCGCCACGCCCGCCTCCCCATACAACCGCACCTCCGCCCTCCGCTGCCGCGCCGCAAACACCGCATCCGCATCCTCCTGCTCCACCGTCGCCACAAACTCGAACGTCCCCGGATCCACCAACAACCCAATCACGGTGCCCCGCTCGACCCGCCGCCCCAGCGACTCCAGCAATCCGGGCGCCACCCACACGCCATCGTGACGCGCCTTCACCACCAACGCCTCCCGATCCTGGTTCAGCTTCTCGATCCGATTGGACACCGCCACCAGCCGGCTCTGCAAGGGCTTCAAATCCGCCGTCGCCCGCTCCAACGCCAACCGCAGCCGCGCCTCGCTCTCCGCCCAGCGCGCCCGCGCATCGGCCATCTCCATCTCCAACTCGGGATTGCTCAGCAGCACCAACCCCTGATCCCGCTTCACCGCCGTCCCCGGCGGCGTCAATAACTGCGCCACCGTCCCTGTCACCCCCGTCGATACCGCCGTCCGTTGCTCCGCCTGCACCACCCCGGGCGCACGAAAGTGATAGGGAAACGGGATGATGCCCAACAGGACCGTCAACCCCGCCGCCAGCCCCGCCGTCACCGCCACCGCCCGCGGCCGCACCCGGTCCAGGCGCGGACTGCTCGCCAGGTAGTTCACGTACTTCCCCACCGGCACCAACACCCACGTGATCGCGCACACCCCCGCCATCAGCATGCCCAAAATCAAAAACCGATCGGCCACGAAGAGCAGCACCCCGCTGAACACAATCACCCGATACACCCCGCTCGCCAACCCGTAAACCACCAGCGCCCACGCTTCCGCCCTCGAATCGGTCGGACTCTCCGACTGCTTCACCCCGAAGACGTAATGCTCAAACAGGTGACGGAGCTGGCGATTCGAGCGCTGGGCCAGGTTGGGGATCCCCACCAGGTCCGATAGGATGTAATACCCGTCGTAGCGCAGCAGCGGGTTCAAATTGAAAATAATCGTCGAGACCGACGCGATGAACATCATGTTGTAGGCCAGACTGTGCAGGGTGCCCTCCCCCGTCGACGCCCACACGATCGTGGCGATCCCCGCCACAAAGACCTCCACGATCATCCCCGCAAACCCCACCAACACCCGCTTCCACCGACTCCGAAAACCCCAACTCGACGTGGCGTCCATGTACGGCACGGGCGTGAAAATCATCAGCAGGATGCCCATCACGTGAACCTCCCCGCCAAACTTGCGGCAAAAATACGCATGCCCAAACTCATGCAGCGTCTTCACCACCACCAACGCCGTATACAGCAGCAGCAGGTTGTCCGGCGCCAACACCCCCTGGCCGCTCGCCCACAACACCGGCCAATGATCCGCCACCAGCTTCAACGCCCACCCCACCACCCCCAACCACAACAACGCCCCCAGCGGACTAATCAGCTTGCCCACCCACGGCAGCGTCTTCACCAGAAACCGATCCGGATCCAACAGCGGAAACCGCATGAACATGATGTTCAACAACCGCATCGTCATCTCCCGCTGACGCCGCTTCTTGAACCGATCAAACAACTGCGCGCTGTCCTCCGCCCGGTCATACTGCAGCAAATTCCCAAAGTAGAGCTGCGATAACAACTGCAGCACCGCCTCCTGCCCCGGCGCCTCGTCCGGAAACCGACTCAAACACTCTCTCCATACCTCCTCCACCGTCCGCTCCGGCCGCAGCCGCGCCACAAATTCGTAGGCCGCCGGGCGTAACCGGAAAAACTGGTTGCTGAACGGGTTCTCCAGCACAATCCAGCGCTCCCCCCGATAGTTCTGCCGCCGCACCTTGATGTTCGGCCGCAAACTGATCCGCTGCCCCGCAATCCGGTGCCAGGACTCGCTAAACGTGGAAGTCGGAGCCGCCATGGGTCACCACCAAAATAACAACCGCAGGAAATCCACCGTCCGATGCGTGAAGATCCAAAACAACGTCCGCTTCTCCACGTTCAGCTTCACCACCCCGCTCATCCCCGGCCGCCACCAGGGCTGCACCCCCCCCTCGACCGCGCACCGCACCAAAAACACGTTCGCCTGATCCTTCGGCACCGCCGCCTGCTCGATCCGCGTAATCCGCAGCGGAAACTTCATCCGCGGCTGCGAGACAAACGCCAGCTCGCCGTCCGTCCGCCGCAACACCTCGTGCACGTCCCGCTCGTTCACCTCCGCCTCCACATACAACGTGTCGATCCGCGCCACCTTCATCAACACGTCGGCCTGCTTCACCGGCGCCCCCAAACGCTCCCGCAAATCCCCCTCGATCACCACCCCCGCAAACGGCGCCTTGATCACCGCCTGGTCCAGCCGATGCCGCACCAAATCCAACCGCGCCTTCGCCTGCTCCGCCAACGCCTGCGCAATCCGCATCTCCGCCAGCGAACGCGTCGCCCGCGCCTTCTCCGCCTCCCGCTCGTAACGGTTCAAATCCGCCACCGCCGACGACTCCTCCAGCTCCAATTCCGTCGTCTTCAGGCTGATCAGGGTCTGCCCCGCCGCCACCTCGTCCCCCGGCCGCGCCTGCGTCTGGTCAATATACCCGTCGAACGGCGCCGTCAGATAGGTCACCTCGTCGCTGCGCAAGGTGAACTTGCCCTCCACCCGATACGTCGCCTTAAAGAAGAACAGGAATCCCAGCGCCACCACGATCACCAGCGCCAGGATCTTCGCCCACGTGTGCTCCACCCCCACCAACCGCCCCGCCTGCTTCTTCGCCGCCGCCGCCCAGCGCGCCCCAAACCAGCGATCCCGCCCCCGCAACTCCGCCAACCGCCCCGCCACCAAATCACAGCACAACCGCAACTGCTGCACCTCCAGCGGCGTGAACGGAGCCCCCTGCCGCTCGCATAACACCACCCCAACCCCCTCCTCTTTGATCCGCAACGGCGCCGAACTCACGTGCGCCAACTTCTGGTCCCGCGCATACGCCTCATGATCCCGCGTCACCACCGACGCCCCCTCCGGAGCCGGCCAGATCACCTCGTCGTCCTGGTCCAGCGTCTCCTCCATCGCCGCCTCCAACGCCTGCGCCGCCGCCATCTTGCGATCGAAACTCTCCGTCCGGCTCATCGCCCGCAAATGCACGAACCCCCGCTCGAGCCACCCCAGACTCACCCGCTCGCACTGAAACCGCGTCGCCACATTGTTGCAGAACGCCAGCGCGGCCGCCAAGAACCGCTCCTCCGCATTGATCAACACCGCCGCGTCCAGCGCCGACGCCATCTTCTCCACATCCCCCCGCGCCTCCCGTAACGCCAGGTTCGCCTGGTACAGCTCCGGCGTCTCCGCCGCCAACTGCAGACGCACCAGCGCCTCCCGCGCCGCCGGCTCGCCCACCTCCGACAACAAACACGCCAGCACGCACGATTCGTTCGCCCGGCCAATCTTGATCGGCGTCACGAGCACGTGGTTCCCCGCCGCCCGCTCCGCCTTCGGCTCCAGCGGCGCCACCAAACTGCCCTCCCGCAAACAGCGATCGGCCAACCCCTCCAACTGCCCCAGAAACACCGCCACCATCCGCGAAGGATCCCCCTGCCGCGGCCACTCCAACATCCGCTTCCAACCCTGCGCCGGATCCGCCCCCCGCGCCATTAACACCGCCCGGTCCGCGTCCGCCAACTGACACACACTGGCCACGTAACGAGGCCAAAACTCGGTCGGCGGACCACTCGCCGTGCGGAGCTCGGTCAGATCCGCCACCACCCGCGCAAACCGCTGCTGGGCCGACTGCGTGGAATCAGACATACGAAATCAAGGAATGATCATGCGGCCGCCCAACCCGGGCTTGACCTTGCTCTCCGCATTGTCGAAACGAACCTTCACCCGCTGCAACCCGCTGGCCGCGTCCGCCACCGCCGAGACGAACACCACCGTCCCCCCCACCGCCACCGGCGCCTCCCCACTGTCAATCTCCAACTCCACCCCCTGGTTCAGCGCCACCCGCCGCGCCAGCCGCGCCTCCAGGTTGCACACGAAATAGCACTGCCGCGGATCCACCAGCCGCGCCACCGGCTCGTAGGGCTGACAGGCCTCCCCCACATCCCGCACCAACTCCACGATGTAGCCCGCATACGGCGCAAACAACTGCCGCCGCCGCAACTGCTCCACCGCAATCGCATGCTCCGCGACCGCAATCTTGAAGTCCGTCTCCGCCTTGTCGAATTCCTCCTTCTTCACCGAAATGCTGTTGCGACTCAACAGCAGCTTCAACGCCTCCAAATCCGACTTCCGGTTCTCCATCACCAGCGCCCGCCGGCTCACCTCCAGCTCCTCCAGCTTGTTGTCCAACTCCAAGATCACCGCGTTCGCCTCCACAAAGTCACCCTCCTTGCACCGCAATTGCCCCACAATCCCCGCCACCGACGTGCTTAAGGTAATGTCGTAAATCGGCTCCGTGACCCCCGCCGCCGCGGCCCGCTCGGCCGCCCATGCCCCGTTCCCCCAGACCTGCGCCACCCGCAACGCCCCCCCACCCCCCCCCCCCCCCCCCCCCCCCCCCCACCCCCCCCCCCCATAGGCTCCACCCGCCAACCAACGATGATTCCACATAAGTCTCATGGTCATGCTCTCACTCGCCCCCCGCCCCACCCTCATGGCGCCGCCGGCGCCGGCGCCGCAATCCGCGGCAGCACATTCCGATACGGATCTTCATAGGGCCAAGAGGCCTTCAACACCCGCTCATACTCCACGTCGCTCATCGTCGAATGCCGGAAAAACTGCCGCGTCGCGTCGGTCAAACGCTCGCGGTCAATCTCGATGTTCCGGCGACGCAGCAACGCCCCGCTCACCAGCTCCACCTCCAATCGCGCCCGCTCGTACAGCACCAAGGCGTTCACCAGCGAGTTCCGCGACTCGAACAAATCCGCCTCCACCTCCAACACCCGCCGACTCTCCAACCGCCCCACCTCCAACCGGGCCAACGCGGACGTCAACAACTGCTGGTTAAACTCGATCAAGGACTGATACCCCACCGAACTCTCCCGCGCACTCCGCAGCTTGTGCACGCTCGAATCCAGACTGTTCGCAATCTGTCGCTCCACCGACAACAATGCCACCTCGGCCTGCTGCTGACGCAACCGCGCCGCCCCCAACTCGTGCTTGGTCTTCCGCCCCCCGCCCAGCGGCAAGCGCAGCTCCCCCCCCACCGACCAGGACGGAAAGTCGTTCCCGAAAATGTCGTCCCACGACGCCCCCGGCGTGTCGCCCAGCCCGTTCAACCCCCAGGCCCCCTTCACATTCAACTCCGGCAAACGCTGATTCTTCGCCAACCCCAAACGCACCCCCTCCTGCTTCGCCTTCGTCCGCTGAATCAAACTGTCCGGGTTCCACTCGTAGGCGTCCCGCAATAAGTCCGATAACTCCGGATCCGCCTCCCGCACCAGTGGTTGATCCACCGCCCGCGGTTGCCCCCGCACCCCCTCCGCCGACCCCGCATACAACGTGATCAACTGCACCGCCGTCTCATACCGCTTCTGCTCCGCTTCCTGCAGCTTGGAACGACGCAACGCCAACCCCGACTGCGCCTCCTGCACCTCCAACTCCGACGACTTCCCCGCCTCCAACCGCGCGCGCGCATCCCTCAAGATCGCCTCCGCCGTGCTCACCGAGTCCTGAAAGAACCGCACCTGCTCCTGCGCCAGATACAAGTTCCAATAGCCCGCCTCCGCCGTCGACACGATCAACATCAACTGCCGCCGATACTCCTGAAAGGCCAAATCCGACGCCAGCGCCGCCAGCCGAATGCTCGCCAAATTCGCCGCCGGACCCGCGTTCTTCAATAACGGCTGCGTCACCGTCATCCCAATGAACGCCTGATACTCCCCATTGGTCGCCCCGCTGAACACCGTCCCCGGATCCTGCAGGCTGTTGCGCAGGTCCCTCATCGTGTGCGCCAGCCGCACCCTCGCCCCCGTCGGCACCAGGGCCTCCAACCCCCCCTGATACACCATGTTCTCCTCCCAAAACGTCGTCGCGAATTGGCTGCGCTGCTGCTCCGCCGTGTTCTCCCGCTTGTTCCCCTCCTGGCTCACCGACACGAACGCCTCCGGCTCGAAAATACCCCCCTCCGCCAACGACTTCCGCCGCGTCGCCTCATACTCCAACACCGTCTGCTGCAACGCCTCGTTCCGCGCCAGCACCCGATCCAGAAACTCCTTCAGCGTCAAATCACCCGCCGACCGCACCGGTTCCTCCGCCGCCAAAACCGGATCGGACAAACCTCCCACCAGGATCAAACCGACAATTAAGACAAGGCCAAGGTACGCAGAGAAACGAGGCGAAGACGACATGGGCAGGCGGCAACAACATGTTAGGACAACCGAGTTTTCGAAGGCCCCTGAATAGCCGATTCCGCCCCCCGATTCAAGCCGAATTCCAAACGTTCTTTTGCTGATCTCTATTCGCTCTCCTTCTTATCCCAACCCACCCGCCCCTTCCTCCCCCTGCCCCTCCCCTCCTCAATCCTAACCCTAATCGTAATCCTAATCGTAATCCTAATCCTAATCCCCCCGCCATCCGCAATCCTCAATCCATGACTCGCTCGCCTCCCTCGGACGGAGGAGGGCGGGGAGAGGGCGTGAGTCGTAAAATGAACAAATCAGTGAAGAAGTAAGAGTGGCACTGCCAGTGCTATTCATCAGTGCAGAAGTAAGCATACACCCCTCACCCCATCCCTCTCCCCAACCCTTGAAGGCGAAGCGATGGAGAGGGGTTGGGGAGAGGGAGATAGGGAGAGGGGAGCCATCCCGTGTCTGTCTACTTATGCACTCATCAATATATCTGCTCCTTCACCTGATCCAGCCCGCGCTGGGGCATCAGGGTTAAATCCTGCTCTTCCTCGAAATCGTCCGCCCACTCGTGGCCCCGGCGCAGTTCATCAAGGAATGGCAAGCCTCCCGCAACCCTCCCTGCTTACTCCGCCAACCCAACCCGCCTCCCCTGTCAACCTCTCCGACAAAACCGTCGGAAAACTTAACAACTCCACGGATCAACGCAACCATTTCACCTCCAGTGCGTTGAACGCAAGGAGCCGCGAGAATCCCATCGCTGCCACCTCGAAACGTCGGTCCGCTTTACACTCGCGCGCCGGGCCCCGCCCCCGCCACCAGCCGCCCACCAGTCGCATAATCAACTGCCTATTAATTGGTTATATATACGCTATTGATTCACATCACCGATTGGCATGGCTCTCGCTATATTGTCTCTCGCTCGCCTGCCCGTCAGCAAACCCACATAACAACAAACCACGTAAGTTCAGCGCGTCATCCAATGAAAAAACTCGCCCTCACCGCACTCTCCATCGCCTCCCTCTCGCTCCCAGCCGCCGCCACCGACTTCGACTTCTTTGGATCGTTCACCAAAGATGATGATGTCGCTCGGTTCTACTTCTCTGTTGGCAGTGCCAGCACCGTTACCGTGTTCTCCTCCTCGTGGGATGACGGCGGCTTCGACCCCATCCTCGCCATCTGGGATTCCGCCGGGGACCTTCTCTACCAACAAGACGACGGCGGCCTCACTGGTTCGGAGACGTCCAACGCCGTCTCCTACGACTACGGCGTCTGGGACAGTTACTACACAGTCAGCCTTCCTGCTGGCTCCTACAGCGCAACGATCGCCCAGTTCGACAACTTCTTCGACCACGGCGTCGGCGCCAACATCTCGCTCGGCTTCCGCCACAGCGGAAACCCCAACTTCACCTTCGACGAAGGCTACGGCACTGCCCCCTTCTTCAACGGAGTGCAGAGTTCGACCGACACCCGCACGGGCACCTTCGCCTTCCACATCCTCAACGTCGACAGCGCCTCCGGTGGCGTGGTGCCGGACGCCTCCTCCAGCCTCGCTCTGCTCTCGCTCGCCTTCGCCGGCCTCGGCTGGGCCCGCCGCCAGACCCGCAGCTAAGGCGCTTCCCCACTTCTCGGTTAACCCCACGGCCGGCTCCCGCCGGCCTTTTCTTTTGCACAGACCCTTACTCCCCCCTGATCCGATACAAATGCGTGTCCGTCCGGTAAAACAGGTCGTCGCCCACCATCGCCGGCGTCGCCACCACCGTCCCCTCCACCCGGTTCTCCGCTAACTTCTCGAATTCCCGCCCCGCCCGCACCACCGTCGTCCGCCCATCCTGCGCAAAAAAGTAAACCCGCCCCCCCGCCGCCAGCACCGACGCCAGATGCGATCCCCCCAAACGCTCCTGCCAATGCGGTTGGCCTGAAGCTGCCTCCGCGCACGTCGCCATCCCGTCATCCGACACATAAAACAAATCCGCCCCCACCACCACCGGCGACGACATCACCGGCACCTGGCGCAACGACTTCCAGGCCACGTGCGAGGCGGTCACGTCCCCACTCCCATCCAATCGCACCGCCACGAACTGCGCCTTGAAACACCCCGTGCTGAAAATCGCCAGCGCCTCCGTCAACGCCGGACCGCTCCCGATCGAGAACCCGTCCCCATGCCGCACCCGCCAATGCTCTCGCCCATCCCCAGGATCGTACGACACCGTCCAGTGCGGCCCCGGCGAAATGAGTTGCGTGCGCCCTGCCCCCTCCCGCAGGACCGGGGTCACAAACGACTTCTTCAAATTCGGGCTCGAAGCCTCGATCGGCGGCCGCTCCGTCCGCCACACCTCCTGGCCGGTCATCTTGTCCAGCGCTGTCACATACTGGGCGTCCCGACCATCCCGCACCAACATGAGGTAATCCCGCCATAGCACCGGCGAACTCCCCGGCCCCACCTGATGGTCCAACGGAAGCCGCCGCTGCCACTTCACCTGCCCCGTGCCCGCATCCAGGCAGGCCGTCCCAAACGTGCCAAAATCGCAGTAAACACGCCCCCCCTCCACCACCGGCGTCGGCGTCGCCCAACTGTTCAACCAGTGCACCGGATCCGGATGGTCCACCGGAAATAGCGTCCTCTCCCACACCACTCTCCCATCCTCAGCCTCCAAACACACCGCCTTCAGCACCACCCGCTCCGCCGTCTGCATGTCGTCCGACCCAATCCGGGTCCGCCGCACCCCCTCCTCCAACGCGGTCGTCAGCCACACCCGCCCCCCCTCCACCACCGGCGACGACCGCCCCCGCCCCGCCACCGCCGCCTTCCAGATCACCCCGTTCGTCTCGCTCCAACGCAGCGGCGGCACCCCCTCCGCATGCACCCCATCCCCCCGCGCACCCCGAAACTGCGGCCAGGAGGAGGCGGCCGCCACCAACTCCGCGCCCAACGCCAACGCCACCAACCCGAGCGTCCTGTTCATTGCCATGTTCAATGCCCAAAGTTAATAACCCACAGTAGCCCATGGCAACCCCCGAAACCAGCCCCCTCCCCCCATCCCTCTCCATGAACCGGAAAGGGAGAAGGCAGAGTGCAAGAGGCAGAATTCGTA
>CAZVRY010000211.1:0-11749 GCA_964629545.1 uncultured Verrucomicrobiota bacterium
GAAAAAGTACAACATTTCTTCATGCGTTTTCGCCCGCAACAATGTAATCGCGTCCCTCTCCATGAACCGGAAAGGCAGAAGGCAGAAGGCAAAAGGCAGAATTCGTGCTCTTGCTCTTGCTCTTGCTCTTGCTCCCGCTCCGCCCGGTTTATAGCCCCCATGCGCGTCGGTTCGTCGGACTTGGAAGCCCTCCATGAACCAGACCCCGCCGCCCTTGCCCCATTCGCAATCCGGAGTCCGCAATCCGCGATGCGCAACCCCATGCTTCTTTCGAATCTGAGCTGGCTCCTCCCAAGACGCCCCCGCCTCGGGCCTTCACTCGCCCTCGCAGCCGGCCTCCTGCTCATCCCACGGGCCCAGGGCTCCCTGGAAGCCTACGACGACCGCATCGCCGAGGATGCGGCCGGCGGACTCGTCCCCCTGGCCCGCCTCACCCGCACGCTCCCGCTCCCCGGTCCGTCCCCGGCTGCCTTCGATTTCGGGCCGACGACCGGAGATACGACCATCGAGTTCATCGTGGCCGGCGATCCCACGGCCACGAGCGCCTACCTGGCGGTTGGCGCCAACGTGACGAGCAACCTTCGCTTCGCCCAGTGGCCCGGCACGGGTCAACTGGGCTTCACCCAACTGGGGGTGGAGGATTACCGCTTTTCACCGGGGGTCGCCTCGCCGGTTCAAGCGGCGCACTTGGCCTTCGTCTGGACTGCGGCCAATCGCACGATGCGGCTCTACCGTGACGGGGTCCTGGCGGGGAGCGCGGCCGGTGTGGACAGCGCTTTCGCCATGCCCGCCGGAGCGGGATGGCTGGGCGCCAACCCCAACGGTACGGAGGCCATGACCGGCACCCTCGACCGCGTCACCGTCTACCGCGGCGCCGTGGCCGAGGAAGTGGTGAGGGCGCATGCGGATGCCTTCCGGGACATCATCCGGCCGCCGGTCATTGGATCCTTCGCGGCGACGCCCGAGAGCGTGTTCACGCCCGGAGTGTCGACGTTGCGATGGGAGGTGACTGGCGCGACGGCCCTGTTCCTGGATGGGCGGGAAGTGACCGGGCAGACCACCCTCACGGTGGTGCCGGCGGTGACCACCACCTACACCCTGGTCGCCACCCACCGAGGCGCCTCCGCCCAGGCTCAGGTCACTGTCCGCGTCAACCCGCCCCCCACCATCCAACGCTTCACCGCCCCGAGCACCCACCTCACGGCCGGCGATCCGCTCACCCTCGATTGGCAGGTCCGCGACGCCCTCAGCCTGCGCATCGATCCTGACCTTGGCGACGTCACCGACCGCACGGTCCAGGGTGTCGGAACCGTCACGATCGAAGCCCCCGCGGCCTCGCGCTACACCCTCACGGCCACCAGCCCTTTCGGCGTCGCCACGCAGTCGCTTGATCTCCACCTTCATCCTCCCATCGCGCACCTGGTGATCAATGAGTTCATGGCCGACGACGAGGCTGTGCTGGCCGATGAAGATGGCGAGCACTCGGGCTGGATCGAGATTTTCAACCCGACTCCAGCCGCGATCGATCTGGCCGGTCATTACCTGACCGACGATCCCGCCGATCCGTTTCGTTGGTCCCTTCCGGCGACGAATCTGGCCGCGCGAACGTTCCTGGTCGTGTTCGCGTCGGGGAAGAACCGCACGGCGCCCGGCGCTCCTTGGCATACGAACTTCCGGTTGGCCAACGGGGGCGAGTTCCTGGCCCTGGCGGGACCCGGGCCGGTCTGGCTCCATGCCTTCCACCCGGCCTTCCCGCGCCAGCGCCCCGGGCTTTCCTACGGCCTCCTGGCCGGCGACCCCGCCACGGCGCGGTTTTTGGGTTCGCCGACCCCTGGGATGCGGAACGACGGGCAACCTCCGCCGCCGGAGCCGGTGATGGTGGGGACGTCTTCACGGACCTTCCTCGAGCCCTTCGCGGTCGTGTTGACCGCACCCGAGGCCGCCGCGGTCATTCGGTATACGTTGGATGGCTCGGCTCCCTCTCTGACGCACGGCACGACGTATGCCCAGCCGGTGACCATTTCGCAGTCCACCCGGCTGCGCGCAGTGGCCGTGCTCGATGGCCGGACCAGCGCACTCGCCGGCGCCTGCTATCTCCGCTTGGGCCCTGATCTGGCCCAGTACAGGTCCACCCTCCCTCTCATGGTGATCGACAACTTTGGGGCCGGGACCATCCCGCAGAAGGGATGGTCGGGCAGCGGAGCCGGCCTCAGGCAGGTGCCACGCCAACCCGCCGCCTGGGGGTTCTTCGATCGCGTGGACGGACGCAGCAGCCTGACGGGCTCCCCGCAGATGCTGAGCATCGCCGGGATTCGCGGTCGCGGGGCCTATTCGACCGAGTGGCGGCAGAAGCCATACAGTGTCGAGGCGGTGGATGAGGCGGGGGCCGAGGTGAAGGTGAGTCCATTGGGCCTGCCGGCTCACGCCGACTGGGTGCTTTACTTCCCCGACCCTGATCCCAGCCGGGATCCGACCCTGCTGTTCAACACCTTCGCCTACGAGCTGAGTCGCCGCATGGATCGCTACGCCGTCCGTTTCCGCTGGGTGGAGGCATTCATCAACGAGGACGGCGGCGACCTCACCCTGGCGGACCGGCGCGGCGTCTATGCCGTGATCGAGCGGGTGGCCCGCGGCGAGCAGCGCCTCGCTTTCGCCAAGTTGTCCGCCGACGGCGCCACTGGCGGCTGGTTGCTGAACATCAACCGCATGGACCCCGAACCGGAAACGGGGTGGCCCACTCCCAACGGCGCGGTCCGCCCGTGGTTCTTCCACACCGCGGGGCCGGACCGGATCGCCCAGGCGCTGCCCAACACCTCCTACAGCACCGTGCCGGGCGACGACCAGCCGCAGCAATGGAATGCCTACTTCAACTTCGACAACCCGAACGGCTACGTCATCACCGCGCCCCAGCGGGCGGCGGTCGAGGGGTGGTTCCGGCAGTTCGAGGACGTCCTCTACGACGACGACGTCTGGCGTCATCCCACCGCAGGCTACCGGCGTTACCTCGACACGGGCGAGTTCATCGATTACTTCCTCCTCAACACCCTCACGCGCAACGGCGACGGCCTCCTGATCAGCATGTATCCGTGGAAGGGCGACGATAACCGGCTGCGCATTGGGCCGGCCTGGGACTACAATTGGAGTTCCTACTACGTGTCCGGCCCGCCCACCGGCAACCTTCTGCACCGCTCCGACCGCCTCTGGTATGCGCGCCTGTTCGCCGACCCCGATTTCCACCAGGCCTCTATCGACCGCTGGTGGGAACTCCGCCGTGGCCCGCTGCGCGCCTCCGCCTTGCTCGACCTGGTCGCCGCCCAAGCCGCCGACATCGGTGCGGACAGGGCGCTGCTCAACGGCCTGCCCAGCGCGGCGGAGTGGGCCACTCGGCTCGGCCGCATGCAGGATTGGCTGAGCCAACGCGCCGCTTGGATCGATTCCCAATACCTGCGGCCGCCCGCGTTCAACCAGGACGGCGGAGACGTGCCGGACGGGTTCCAGGTCGTCCTCACGGGCGCGAGCGGCACCCTCTATTTCACCACCGATGGCAGCGACCCACGCGCGCCCGGCGGCGGCGTCGCGCCCGGCGCCGCCCCCTGGACGGGCCCGCTCGCCCTCCACGCCCCCACCTGGATCAAGGCCCGCCTCCAGAACGGGAACAACTGGAGCGGCCTCGCCTCCGCCCGGTTCAGCACCCCGCAAGATCTCACTCCGCTCGCCATCACGGAAATCATGTACCGCCCACCCGACACGTCGGACTGGCCCAGCGATGACCTCGAGTTCCTCGAACTCAAGAACACCGGCCCGCTGCCGCTCCAACTCGACGGCCTCACCTTCACTCGCGGATTGGACTTCACCTTCCCCGCCCACACCCGCCTCGAGCCCGGCGCGTTTTTCGTCCTCGTCCGCAACGCCACCGCCTTCCGCAGCCGCTACCCCCTGGCCCCCATCCAGGGCGTCTTCACCGGCCGACTCGACAACGGCGGCGAAACCCTCCGGCTGGACACCCCCGGCGGTCAACCCGTCCTCGAACTGACCTACCACGACCGCGCCCCCTGGCCTCTGGCCGCCGATGGCCACGGCTTCTCCCTCGTGCCGCGATCCCCTGCCCCGGCCAACCCCGACTACGGCCTGGACTGGCGCGCCAGCCCATCCCTCGGAGGCTCCCCCGGCGCCGACGATCCCCCCGCGCTCGCCGTCCCGGTGGTCCTCAACGAGCTCCTCCCTCACCCGGTGCCTCCCGACCTCGACGCCGTCGAACTCTTTAACCCCGATCCCCGCGACGCCGACCTGAGCGGTTGGTTCCTCACCGACGACGGCTCCGCCCCCCGCAAATACCGGTTTCCCGACGGCACCGTCGTGCCCGGCGGGGGCTACCTGGTGCTGACCGAGGCCGACTTCAACCCGGCGCCCGGCTCGCTGATCAACTTCGCTTTGAGCGCGGCCGGCGAGAGCCTCTACCTCCTGGCGGCGGACCCGCACGGGCGCCTTACGGGCTACAGCCACAGCCTCCGCTTCGGAGCGGCGCCCGCCGGCCAAAGCCTCGGCCGCCTCGTGAACAGCACCGGCCGCGAGTTCTTCCCCTTGCAAAGCCAACCTACCCTGGGACGCGCCAACGCCAGCCCCGCCGTCAGCCCCGTCGTGCTTTCCGAGATCCATTACCACGCCCCGCAGGCGGGCGACGAATTCATCGAACTGCGCAACCTTACCCTCGCGGACATCGAGTTGGTCGACCCCGACGATCCCGGCCTCGCCTGGCGGCTGGCGGGACTCGACGTCCCCTTTCCGCCGGGCCTGCGCATCCCGGCCTCGGGCTTCCTCCTGCTCGTGAACGGGGACCCCACTGGCTTTCGCACCCGGTTCTTCGTGCCGGCGGCCGTCCCAATCCTGGCCGCTCCGGCGGCGCTGTGGCGAAGCCCCGGAGCCGTGCTCGCCCTGCAACGCCCCGACGTTCCCACCGCCCCCGAGGCGCCCTACCTGACCCTGGACTCCCTCTCCTATCTCGATCGGGCCCCCTGGCCTCCCGCCGCCGCTGGTGGCGGGGCCTCCCTCCAACGCCCCGAACTCACGCGCTTCGGCGATGACCCCGCCCACTGGATCGCCGCTCCGCCCACGCCCGGGAGCGACTGGGTCAGCGGCGAACCACTCGCCATCGTCGCTCATCCCGTGAGCCAGTCCCTCGTGCCAGGCCAATCCGCCGTGCTCAGCGTCGCCGTCCATCCCACCGCCACCCTGCCCATCCAATTCCGCTGGCAGGCGAACGGACTCGACCTCCCCAACGCCACGTTCCTCCTCCCAGCGCACGGGTGCTTCCTCCACCTGACCCACCCCCAACCCCCGTCCGCCGCCTACCGGGTCCTCGTCGCAAACTCCGCCCGCCCCACGGGCGTCCTCAGCCGCGAGGCCGTGCTCGAGTTCCTCTCTGACGCCGATCAAGACGGCCTGGCTGACGCCTGGGAAGCCGCCCACGGGCTGAACCCGGGTGCGCGGGCCGATCGCGACCTCGATGCGGACGGCGATCGGGTTTCCAATTACGATGAGTACCTCGCCGGCACGGACCCCGCCGATGCCGGCGACGCCTTGCGGTTGCGAGCGGACGCTCCCGAAGGAACGGCCAACGCGGTGCTGCGGTTTCACGCCGCCGCCGGCCGCACCTACCGACTCGAGGCGACCGACGACCTCGGAAACCCATCCTGGCGCGCCGTGGCTGATTTCCCAGCTCAGCCCACGCCGCGCGACCTGGTGCAGACGGAATCTGCCCCCACCGTGGCCCGGTTTTACCGTGTGCGGACGCCCGTGCCCGGGCCGTGAAGCCGGGGCCAACGGGTGGGCGGCTCAGCGGCGGCGGTTGTGATGGGGCTGGGCGTAGAGGTCGTGGGCCAGGCGGTCGATGCGATGGAGGAGGGCGGGAGAGGGTTGGAAGGGGTGCCAGGAGACGCCGTGGACGGTGGCGCAGGCGGCCATGGTCTCCTCCCAGCGGGGCCGGAGGGGGGCGAGGGTTTGGGGTTGGACGGATCCCTGGATGAGCAAGCCCGTGCGGGTGCGGCGCTGGGCCGCGCCGGCCATTTTGCGGCCCGCGCGGACGAGGTCATGGCGTTCGGGGCCGGTGAAACAACGGCCGCGTTCGGCGCCGGCGGAGATGGGGGCCAGGGAAGTATCGACGTCGAGGGCGGCGAAGGCATCGCGGAGCCAGGCATGGATGCGCTCGTAGCTTTGCTGCGCGCTCAGGTCGTACCAAGGGTGTCCGGCGGGGGCGATCAGGCTGTAGGTCCAGTCGGCGTCGTGGGGGACGACTCCGCCGCCGGTGGGGCGGCGGACGAGGGGGCGGAGGGGGGTGAGGGTTTCGACGGTGGCGTAGCGTTGCGCATAGCCGAAGGTGGCGGCGGGTTCGGTCCAGGCGTAGAACCGGAGCAAGGGGGCGCCGAGGGCGGGGGCTTCGTCCAGGAGGACGTGATCGCAGGCCATGTTCCAGGCGGCGGGGTGGGCGGCGTCACGCCAGAGGTGCCAGGGGTCGTTGGGAGGGGTCATGCGAGGCCACGCCGGGGACAGAGGGAAGCGAGTTCGCACCCGGGGCAATCCGGGTTGCGAGCGCGGCAGCGGCGGCGTCCGTGCCAGATGAGCCAGTGGCTGAAGAGGGTCCAGCGGGGTTGTGGAACGAGGCGCATGAGGTCCTGCTCGATCCGTTCGGGGGTGGTCTCGCGGGTGAGGTCCAGGCGGTGGGCGAGGCGGGCCACGTGGGTATCGACGACGACGCCGGCTTGGAGGGCGAAGGCGTTGCCGAGGACGACATTGGCGGTTTTGCGGCCGACGCCGGGCAGGTCGGTCAGGGCTTCCATGGAGCGGGGCACCGCGCCCTGATACTGCGCGACGAGCGTCTGGGCGAGGGCACGGATGTTACGGGCCTTCGTGCGAAAGAACCCGAGGCGGCGCAGGTCGTCCTCGAGGGCGTCCTGGGAGGCTTGGGCGTAGTCGGCGGCGGTGCGGTATTTGGCGAAGAGGTCGCGGGTGACGAGGTTGACCTGTTTATCGGTGCATTGGGCGGACAGGACGGTGGCGATGAGGAGTTCGAGCGGGGACGAATAGAGGAGTTCGCAGTGGGCGTCGGGGTAGGTGCGCTGGAGGGCGAGGATGAGTTGTTGGGCGCGGTTGGCGCGCTGGCTGGCAGTCTCGCGTGGCACGGGGGACGGGGACAGGAGAGGGATGCGGGTTGGGGGGAACGTGCGGCGCGTTCAGGCCAGCCGGGAGCGCAGGGGGACGAGGTTCAACGGATCCTCGAACAGGGATCGAAAGGCGGCTACTTGCCTTTGGGATCGAGGTTTTGGGTGAGGGCGTCGGGGGGCAGGGTGGAGGCGATGCCCTGCGGGGGCACGTCGGCTTTGGCGGCCCAGACGAGGGCGTTGAGGACCACCTTGCGGAAGTTGGGGTCGCCCCAGTTCCGATGGAAATGGCCGCCGGTGAAGCCGAACCCGCGGGCGCCGCCGGGGCGTTCGACGGCCCACATCATGAGTTCCTCGCGGCCTTGGGCGGCCTCGATGTGCGGGTAGGGGCCTTGGGGCCAGACGTAGGGACCGTCGCGGACGTCATTCGAAGGTTTGGCGACGAGGACGCCGACGACGCCCTGGAGGTCGTCGCGGAAGCGCATATTGAAGTACCATTCGTCCTCGATCGTGAAGGGTTGGACGCCGCGGGCGATGGGGTGGTCGGGGAAGGTCTGGAACTCGGGTTTCCAGATGGGGTTGCAGGAGAATTTGTCCTCGTAATAGCCGCCGATCCACTCCTTGAACTCGCGGCCGCCTTTGCCGGCGGGAACTTCGCAAGCGTAGTGCATGGCGCCAAAGCCGACGCCGCGCTCGATGAGGGAGCCGAGGAGTTGGAGACGGTCCTTTTGGATGGCCGGGTGGCCCCCGCCGCCGTCGGAATAAATGACGAGGGCATCGGCGTCTCGCAGGAGGGCGTCGTCCTGGGGCCAACCGTTGGTGTAGACCACGGTCTGGAGGCCCGGCACGGTGGCCAGGCACTGTTGGAGCAGGAGGCATCCGGCCCGGAACTCGTGCATGCCGGGAGGATGACTGGGGCGTCCGGCAATGAGCACCAGCTTCTTGTCGGCCGCGAAGGTGTCGGCGGCCAGCAGGGTGAGCAGGAAGATTCCGGCGTGGCGAAGGAACGGCGTTCGCATGGCGGGCGAGGGGGTTAACGGCCTTTGGGATCGAGATTGGCTTTAAGGTCTTCTTCGGTGACTTGCGAGGGGACGCCCTGAGCGGGGAGATCGACCTTGGCGGTCCAGAGGATCGAGTTCAGGACCACTTTGCGGAAGTCGTCGTTGGCCCAGTTGCGATGGAAGTGGCCGCCGGTGAACCCGAAGCCGCGGCCGCCGTCCGGGCGGTCGTAGGTCCACATGACGTGCTGCGGTTCTTTGCGGTCGAGCACGGACGCGCGCACCGCGGGGTTGCCGCTGTGGGGGCCATCGTTGCGCCGCAGGGTGTCCGGTCCGGGAAGGGCGGTGAGGATGGGAGTGACGCCTTGCATGCCGTCCACGAAGCGCATGTGGTAGTACCATTCGTCGCGGAGTTTGAAGGGGCGGACGCCGCGGGTGACGAGGTGGTCGGGGAGGACTTTGAAGTCGGCATCCCAGTGGGGGTTGACGGACCAATGCATCTCGAAGTAACCGCCCATCCACTGGAGGAACTCCGGTCCGCCCTGCTCCTTGGGGACCTCGACCGCGTAGTGCAGGCATCCGTAACCGACGCCGCGTTTCATGAGGTCGCCGAGGAGTTTCAGCCGTTCGGCCTTAATGGCCGGGTGGCCGCTCCCGCCGTCGCAGTAGATGATGACGGTGGCGGCATGCTCGAGGATGGAGGGGTCGGCGGGCCAGCCGCCGGTGACGACTTCGGTGCGGACCCCGGGGAAAGTCTCGAGGCATTTGGCCAGGAGGAGGCAGCCGGCGCGGTGTTCGTGTTCGCCGGGCCCGTGGCTGGGGTTGCCGGCAATGAACACCACTTTCTTATCGGCGGCCTGGAGGCCGAGAGCGGCGCCAGCCAGCGCGGCCAAAACGAGGAGTCGGGCAGGTTTCATACGACGTCAGACGCGGAGCGGGGGTGGAGTCTTCGAAGCGGATCGGCTATTGGGCCTTGCGCTTGAGCGTGACGAGATTGTTGCCGGAGCCGTAATCGGCAGCGAAACGCTGGGGGCGCGGGCCCATGCCGTCGGCGGAGTAACAGATGCGGATGGTATCGCCGTCGATGGAGCAGATGCCTCGAACGGTGAGACCGGAGGCGGGTCCGGAGGTGGGCTTGAAATCCATGGCGATGGGAGACTTGGAGGTGTCGAGCGTGAAGGTGCCGCTGTCGTAATAGCCATCGGCCTCGACCGTGTAGGCGTTCCCTTTGAAAGTAGCCACCAGCGAGGCGCGGTCGCCTTCCGGGAGCTCGTTGCCGTCCATGATCACCGCGGTGGCGCGGTAGGTGCCGTCGAGACTGGCGGCCGGGGCCGCGCCCAGGTGCTTCAGGCGGATCTGCCGGAACTGGACCAGCATGGGGGGGCCAGCATGGAGTTGGAGGGCAAGCACGCCCGATTTGGCGGCCTTCGCGCTTTGATCGTCGACGACGTCGGCCGTGACGCGGCCGTTGATGACGTGGGTGAGGTGGTTGCCCCGGGCGAGAATGGTGTAGTCGTTCCAGTCCTCCTTCTTGATGACGGCTTGGATTTGGTCGGAGGGGCCCATGGTGCCGACGACCTGCTTCTTGCCGTCAGGGTGGATCCAGACCATTTGGCCGCGTTCGGCGAGGATGCCGCGGCCGCGTTCCTCGTAAAGGATGCCGGAGTAGGTGGTGCCGGCCTCGAAATCGGCCTGGTAGCCGCCCACGCCCCAGTTGGCGGGGTCGGCGACCTGGCTGCGGTATTGAATGCCGGAGTTGCCGCCGACGATGCGGAATTGGAGGCGGAGTTCGAAGTCGGCGAGGGTCCCGCCTTTCCAGACGAGGAAGGTGTTGCCCTTGGTGGGGTTCTCAGCGGTGGTCTGACCGCAGATGACGCCTTCCTTCACCGACCAGAATTTCGGGTTGCCGTCCCAACCGGAAAGGTCGTTGCCGTTGAAGAGCGGGATGAAACCCGGTTCGTCGGCGGCCTGGAGGAAGGCGGTGGAGGCGAGGAGCGTGGCCAGGGCCAGCGCACGGGAACGAATGCAAATGGCTTTCATGATGACGGGTGGGAGTTAAGCAGGGGCGAGGGACGGGCGCAAACGAATCTTGTCCGCCGAATCGCGGGCTCCCTCGGGTAACGAGTCACTCTTGGCGCACGGGGACGGGCCGGGGAAAAGCACCAGAGCACCGGGGCAGGTCCGGTGCTCTGGTTGGATTCGGCACTGCGGGGTGGGCCCCCTCGGGAGGGGGCCCGGACCACGCCGATCAGGGTCGATCAGGCGGCCGCGAATCTGCGCCGGAGACCGAGGAGACCGCCGAGGCCCAGGGTCAACAAGGCGGCGGAGGCGCCGGCCTCGGGGACGGTATTGACGAGGATGGCGGAGCGGCCGATCTCAGTGCCGCCGGAGCTTGCGACGAGGGCCAGGCTGTATTCGCCCGCAGCATAGGCGTTGAAGCTGCCGGCCGGGGGAGTGAGATAGCCCGGGACGGAGGTAGCGAGGAAACCGAAGTAGAGGTTCTGCGCGTCTTGCCAGACCGTGGCCCCGCCGAGGTTGTAGTAGACCGCGGTGGCCGTCAGGTTCCAGGTTCCCAGCAGGCTTTCGTCGGTTGCCGCACCCGGGGCAAAGTCGTACTTGAGGTCGAACTGGTAATCATCGAGGGATCCCCCGCCAACAATGCTGATGTAGTAACCGAAACCCCAGGTCGTGCCAAGGAGCTGCGGGGTGGCCCCGAGGCCATCGTTGACCCCGATGCCAGCGGTGAAGGTGCCGGCCCCATTGTTCGAGATGGGGGGATTCTGGAAGCGGCCAAAGGCGGTCAAGCCGAGCGTGATGGTGTCGCTGCCCGTGCTAATCGTGGTGATGGCGGTGGGGTCGGTAGGGATGCCGTTGCCGCCGAACGTGGCGCCGGCGAGGTTGCCGAAGGTGGTGTAGGTGGGGACGACCGGGCCGGCGAGGGCAGCCGTTCCGGCGAGGAGGCCTAAGGTGAAGATCAGGGAGGAGGTACGCATGGGTTCGAGTCGGTTCGAGTTCGTTGACGCAGTGAACGGCGCTACGCCATCATGGCGGCCGCCAGTGCTGCAGCCAGAGCAGGTTCTGCACCGAGCGCGGGACGCGGGTCGCATCACCATTGGAAAACATTGGGAATCAAGGAAATAAATGCAATTAAGGAACAGTTATGAAATAATTAGTTATGATTGTCCTTTAACGATATGTAAGGAATTCCGACAGCGGGGAGGGTGGCGGACGGGTGCGCAGTGTCTACCTGCCTGATAATCAACCACGTGTGAATGTGGAGGCATTCGTAAAGAACTCCGACAGCCGTCGGTCTGGCCTGACACTGAGGATCCATCGTCGCTCCCGCGTCCCCCTCCCGATGAACCGTCACCCCTCACCCCGCCTGCGCGGCCGAAGCCGCTTCGGCGCGGCGAAGGCCCGTCCCTCCCCCCAACCGTTTCCAGCGAAGCGATGACTCAGGTTGGGGGGAGGGAGAAAGGGAGAGGGGAAACGTCAACGGTTCAGGGGTTCAAAGCGCCATGGAGGTGAACCTGTCACCCTGATTTGACCGCGGTCGGCGTGGTGCCGCGCCCGAATCGAAAGCGGCGGAGCACCGCC
>CAZVRY010000212.1:0-11724 GCA_964629545.1 uncultured Verrucomicrobiota bacterium
TGCCCCGGCGAAAAAATTGCCCGCCATCGACACCCCGATCACCAAAAAAAACGTCAGGCTCACCAACTGCTCCCGCTCCGCCGCCGGCCACGAGGCCACACTCGGCAGATTCCGCATGTGCTGCGAATTCCAAAACATGAACGCCCACCACGCCGTGAGCGAACATGCACACACCACAATGGTCAGTAAGGTCGTCCGCCGCACCTCCCCTTGAAATAACGCGCCCACCCCTGGCCCCACCCCCCCAGCCGCACCCTTCGCCGCCTGCCATTCCTCCGGCTCCGGCACCGCCCGCCGTATCCAAAACACCATCAGCGCCGGCAGAATCCCCGCCAAAAACACAAACCGCGGATACACCTGCTCGGGCATCCAATCCGCCGGCAACACCTGGCGCAACACCCCCTCCAACGCCGGCGCCATCGCCGCCAGACCATACACCACCCCACACGCCCCCAATATCCCCAGATTCACCCCCGTCTGTAAGACCGCCGCCAGCCACGGCCTCCACCGCCGCGGCCAGGTCTCCGCAAGCAACGCTGACCCCACCGCCCACTCCCCCCCAATCCCTA
Organism: uncultured Verrucomicrobiota bacterium; assembly: GCA_964629545.1. Lineage (GTDB taxonomy): Bacteria > Verrucomicrobiota > Verrucomicrobiia > Limisphaerales > CAZVRY01 > CAZVRY01. The sequence continues at coordinate 570 of CAZVRY010000212.1, forward strand.
ACGCCGCCAGAAACCGAAACCCCATCAACTGCCACCACGTCTGCGCCACAAACGACAAACCCGTGAAGATCGCGTAGGTCAGGATGGTCAGGCTCAAGGCCCGACTCCGCCCCAGCACATCCCCCAGGCGCCCAAAAAAACCACCCCCCAACGCCCACCCCACCAGAAACGCCGCCTGAATCCACGAACTCTTCTCCTTCACCACCGCCTCCGCCGGACCCGCCGCATCCAGCAACTGCGCCACAAAGGGCGCCGCCACCAGCGTGTAAAGGTGCATGTCCAACCCGTCGAATAACCACCCCAGCCACGCCGCCAACCCCGACCGCCACTGCGTCGGCGTCACCTCCCGCAACCGCCGCGCCTGCCCCCCTTCCCCCTCCGCCCCACACCTGGACTCTACCCCCCTCATCCCTCGAGCGAACGTTCGTAGGCCGCATTGACCCGGCAGCGCCCACCCAACGCCTCCGCCAAAGGATCGCCGTCCACCGCCGCCAACCCCAAATGCGAATGCCGCCGCCAACCCTCCGCATGCTCAAAGCGACCCGACATCTCCCCCACCGCCCGCGACATCCCATCCATCGCCTGCAAATACGAACCCAACCCCTGGCTCACATCCAGCCACTCCTTCTGACTCCGATGCGCCGCCAACGCCTCCCGCTTCCGCCCCTGCACCGAACCCGTGTCCACAAATAACCCCGGCACCACCCGCCGCCGCATCCCGTCCCGCAACCCATACGGCATCGCGTGATACACCGTAATGTCACCCCCAACCGGCGCACGCGAGGGCCGCGTCCGGTAATTCCTCATCCCCCGCACGAACGCCGCCGTCACCGCCAAACGCGAGGCATTCGTGTGGTCCTCCATGTAGTCCTCCGGCGAATGCGTCAGCAGCACCCGCGGCCGCACCTCCCGGACCACCGCCGCCACCCGGCGCAGCGTTCCGTCCTCATAGAAAATCTCCAAGTCATCCACCAGCGTCCCATGCCACTGCGCCCCCAATACCCGAGCCGCCGCCCGCGCCTCCGCCCGCCGGACCGCCCGCACCCGCGCTGCCCCATCCCGCACACTGCCACAATGCCCCGACGCCAAGTTCAAATAGTGCAGCTCCCAACCGCTCGCCCCCAACAACAACATCGTCCCCGCCATCAGGAACTCAATGTCGTCCGGATGCGCCGCCACCGCCAACACCACCCTGTCATCCTCACTCGCCATGAATCTCCGCCAACTTCACCGGCCGCCCCTCGGCCGCAGACCGATCCGCCGCAAACAACACCTCGTGGGTCCGCACCGCCTCCGTCAGATTCGTCAGCGGCATGCTCTCCCCGCGCGCTAACGCCTGGAAAAATGCCTCGAATTGCGTCTGATACGGATGGTCCGAAACCTCCCCCGAATCCAACATCTTCATCGCCAGCTCGCTCCACCGCGACTTGTCCAAACCATGGATCACCCGCGAATGAAACCGATGGTCCAGCAGACTCCCCTCGCTCCCCACCAGGTGGACATGAAAATAATACGGCTGATGGCAATCAATGCACGACGTCACCTTCCCCACCCGCCCATCCGTAAACTGCAGCAGCGTCACACTCGTGCTCGGATACTCATACTGGCTGAAATCCCGATCCGCCGAGCGGGTCCCCAAACTCTGCACGCTCATCACGTGCGTCCCCATGCACAACAGCAACGCGTCCAGCGCGTGACACCCCGCCGACAGCAGGCTGCTCCCCCCGCTCGCCCGCAGGACGTTCCATCGAAACTGCCCATACCACGGCCCAATCCCATGATAATAGTCCACCTCCCCATAGTGAATCCGCCCTAACAACCCCTTGTCGATCACCGCCTTCGTCGCCAAAAACTGGCTCCCATACCGACATTCAAAACAAACGCAAACCTTCACCTCCGCCGCGCACACCGCCTGTTGCACCACCCGCATGTCCGCCAGGGTCAGCGCCAGCGGCTTCTCCACGATCAGATGCTTCCCTGCCCGCGCCGCCGCCACCGCCTGCCGCGCATGATCCTGCGGGTAACTGCAAATCGAGACCACCTGCACCGTCGGATCAGCCAGCAACTCCTCCACCGATCGAACACACTCGATCGTGCCCCCATGCCGCGCCCGCAGGGCCGACGCCTCCAGCGGCCGACTCGAACATACCCGCGTCACCTGTCCCAGCGAGGTCGCATTGATCGCATCAATGTGCGCCCCAGCTGCCCACCCGTAGCCAATCACACCGACGTTAAAGGGTTTCACAACATCAATGGCAACCTGAACTGATTGATTCTATGAGGGTTTAAGAACCCTACCCATCGCACCCCGACCACCCGCATTTGTCAATCCCGCCGTGCCCAGATCCAGCAATTCTCATGGTGAAACTCGGACGGCCCCTCACCCGGCCTTTGGCCATCGCGGCACCGCTTTGGCTTGTCCCCAAACCCTCCCCTGCCCCAGCATCACCCCGTGCACCTCCCGGACCTCTCCACCCCCGCCCACCTCATCCCCCCCCCCCCTCCGCCTCGCCCTCGCCGCCTTTCTCAGCCTCCTGCCCCTCACCCCCCCATCCCACCTTCTCGCCAGCCAACCCCCCAATATCATTGTCATCCTCGCCGATGACCTCGGTTGGGGCGACCTCCAGTGCTACAACCCCCGCTCGAAAATCCCGACCCCCCACCTCGACCGCCTTGCCGCCGAAGGACTCCGCTTCCTCGACGCCCACTCCCCTTCAGCCGTCTGTTCTCCTACCCGTTATGCCCTCCTGACCGGCCGCTACGCCTGGCGCACTCGCCTCCAACGCGGCGTCCTCTGGGGCTACTCCCCACCCCTGATCGAACCCGACCGGCCCACCCTCGCTTCCATCCTCCGCGCCCACGGCTACACCACCGCCGCCATCGGCAAGTGGCACCTCGGACTCACCTGGACGACCCGCGCCCCCGCCCAGTTCGGAGACAACTCCCAGCCCGCCGCCGACCCCAGCCTCGTCGATTTCACCCAACCCCTCCGCAGCGGCCCCCTCGACTTGGGCTTCGACCTCTTCTTCGGCATCCCCGCCTCCCTCGACATGGATCCCTACCTCTACCTCGCTAACCACCGCGTTGTCTCCCCACCTACCGGGCGTATCCAGGGGAGCAAGAGCCAACGACAGGGCGGCGAAGGCTTCTGGCGAACCGGCCCCGCCCCCCCCGATTTCCATCCCAACCAGGTCCTTCCCACGCTCGCAGCCGAAGCCCAATCGTTCCTCCAACGCCAACCCACGACCCGCCCATTCTTCCTCTACTTCCCACTCACCGCCCCCCATGACCCCTGGGTGCCCCTCCCCGAAAACCGGGGACGCAGCGGCGCCGGCCCCTACGGCGACTTCGTCACCCAGGTGGACGACCTCGTGGGCCGCATCCTGCAGGTCCTCGATGACCGCGCCTTGACCAAGAACACGGCCGTCTTCTTCACGAGTGACAACGGCGCGCATTGGCCCCAGGCCGACGTCGAACGATGGAACCACCAAGCCAACGGGCCCTGGCGCGGCATGAAGTCCGACGCCTTTGAAGGCGGACACCGAGTGCCCTTCCTGGCCCGCTGGCCCTCCCACGTGCCCGCCGGGTCCACCACCGACGCGCTCATCGGCCTCAACGACCTCCTCGCCACTTGCGCCGAACTCGCCCACGCCCCCATCCCCACAGCCGCCGCCGAAGACAGCCGCAGCTTCGCCCCCGTGCTGCGCGCCCCCCATCTCCCCGGCCGCCAAGACCTCGTCATGCACTCGATCAACGGGGTCTTCGCCGTCCGCCGCGGCTCCCTCAAGCTCATCCAGTCCCCGAACTCCGGCGGATGGTCCCCCGGCCAGGTCGAAACGCCCGCCCAACTCTATGACCTCGCCGCCGACCCCCAGGAACGCCGCAACCTCTTCCGCGAGCAACCGGACGTGGTCGCCGAACTCCTCACCCTTCTCCAGTCCACCCGCCAGCCCCCCTCCCCAACAACCCCCTCCCCGTAAGCCCCCATCAGGCCCCGACGCTCAGGTTCAATGTTGCATCCCCACCCCGGGATGCTAACCATTCCGCCCATGAAGCAGCATATCCTGGTGGTGGACGACGAAGCGCCCATCCGCGAACTGCTGACCACGTATTTCACCCGACGCGGCTATAGCGTCACCCCTTGCGCCAACGGAGCCGATACCCTCCGGGCCGTCGACGAAATCCCCCTCAGCCTGGTCATCCTCGACTTGGCTCTGGTCGATGACGACGGCCTCGAACTCCTGGAACGAATCAAGCGATCCCACCCCAACCTCGCCGTCATCATCCTCACCGGGATGGGCTTCGACGAGGACCTCCTCCAAGAGGCCAAGTCCAAAGGGGCCGACGGTTACGTGAGCAAGACCCTCCCCCTCGAACAACTCCACATGGAGGTCCGCCGCGTCCTCAAACACCCGTAACGCCCCCCCATCCCCCTCACTCCATCCCCTCGCCCTCAAGGAAGCCCTGCAACTGCCGAATCCGCGTCGGATGACGCATCTTCCGCAGCGCCTTGGCCTCGATCTGCCGAATACGCTCGCGCGTCACCTTGAATTGTTTGCCCACCTCCTCCAGGGTCCGCGAGTAGCCGTCACCCAGTCCGAACCGCAATTCCAACACTTTGCGCTCCCGTTCGGTCAGACTGTCCAACACATTCCCCAGCTTGTCCTTCAGGAGACTGTAGCTCGTCATGTCCGAGGGGTTCTCGGCTGACTTATCCTCGATAAAGTCCCCAAAGTTCGTGTCGTCGCTGTCCCCGACGGGCGACTGGAGCGAGATCGGTTGCTGAGCCATCTTGAGCACCGCCCGCACCCGCTCCACGGGCATCTGCATTTCGTCCGCGATCTCCTCCGGGGTCGGTTCCCGGCCGAAATCCTGCAACAACTGCTTCTGCACCCGCATCAGCTTGTTGATCGTCTCAATCATGTGCACCGGGATGCGGATGGTCCGGGCCTGATCGGCAATCGACCGGGTGATGGCCTGGCGAATCCACCAGGTCGCGTAGGTCGAGAACTTATACCCGCGGCGATACTCGAACTTCTCCACTGCCTTCATCAACCCCATGTTGCCCTCCTGGATCAGGTCCAGGAACGACAAGCCGCGATTCGTGTACTTCTTCGCGATCGAAATCACCAGGCGCAGGTTCGCCTCCACCATCTCCGTCTTGGCCTGGTGTGCCTTGCGATTGAAATGCTGCAACTGGTCGTAGGCCTTCAAATACCCCTCATAGGGCATCCGCACGAACTCCTCCAGCGCCCGAATCTTCTTCCGCTCCGAATCGATGATGACTTGCTGCTGGGGATGCTTCTTCTGCAGTTCCAGCTCCTGAATCGTCCGGAGGCTGATCTGGATCTTGTCGTGGATGTTGTCCGCCACCAACGCCATCTCCTCGATCACCTTCTGCTTGTAAAAAAACTTCGGGAACGTCCGCTGCAGCTTCTCGTCCAGCTTCAAGAAATCCTGGTAACCCTTGTCCCGCTTCGGCTTGTGCGTCGCCGTCTGCCACTCCGCATAAGCATCGTCCACCTCCTGGTCCCGCACCCGCACGTCCTTAACCAGCTTCCGCAACGCGCGCAAATGGCTCTCCCGACTGTCAATCTTCTTGTCCAAAATCACCCGGTCAAACCGTTCCTTGGGCGGTTCCGAAATCAACTTCTCCGCCAACGCGATGTGCTCCTTGCCGGCAAAGCCAAAGCCGTAAATGATCCGCTTGACCTCGTTCTCCGCATCCTCGATGCGCTTGGAAATCTCGACTTCCTGCTCCCTCGTCAACAGTGGAACCTGGCCCATCTGTTTCAGATACATCCTGACCGGGTCATCCAGAATGTCCAACCGGGCCTTCTCATCCTCCTCCTCCGGCTCCGGCTGCTTGACCCGATCCACCTCGGACTGATCCACGATCTCGATGTCGAGGTTCCGGAGCTTGATGTAGATCTCATCGAGATCCTCCGGCGTGATCATCGTGTCGGGCAGCGCATCGTTGATGTCGCTGTAAGTCAGGTAGCCCTGCTCCTGAGCCAACCGGACCAGTTCCTTCACCTTCTCCGTGATCTCCAGGGCGGCTGGCCCCTTGGCCAACGACGCTGCCGCCGCCGTGATGGACTGCTCCAACGCCTCCACCGCCTCAGGACGAGGATGACCATTCCCACCGGTCGCCTGCCCCGCCCCAGCCTTCCCCGGCGCCAGCTGGTCCACCCCAGCCTTATCCCCCCCCGCCTTCGCCGCCGCGGCCGGCACCAAACCCGCCTTCGGCTCGTGCTGACCTCGCTTCACCTGACCGCCCTCAGCCGGCCCGGCATGCGCTTTCGGCACGAGCTTTGCTTTGACGGGTTCCGGTCGGTTCGAGGAGGTCACAGGGGCGTGACCCTTCTTCGCGGCAGGTTTAGATGCCGGCTTCTTGGCCTTAGGTTTGACCATATTTGGTTTCGGAGGACTGGAATGCGACTGGAAATGGCGATGGTAGCCAATATGAGGCCGCAGACGGAGGAGTCAAGTGCCCCAACCGGCCCGAGACCCATCCCGATGACCCGCTCCACCCCCACGCCGTACCCCCGGCGTCCAGGCCATCACAAACGGCGGAACCCGACTCAGGCCCGCTCCATATACTTGCCCGTCCGCGTGTCGACTTTGATCTTCTCCCCCGTCTTGATAAACAGCGGAGCCTGCACGGTGATCCCGGTTTCCAACGCCACCGTCTTCATCACGTTGTTCGCCGAATCCCCACGAATGCCCTCCGGCGCGTCCGTCACCGTAAGCACCACGCTGGCAGGCAATTCAACCTGAACCGCCTTCTCCTCCACAAACGTCACCGTCACCGGCGCGTTCTCCACCAGGTAGTTGCACCCCTCCCCCACCACCTCCGGAGGCAACGTCACGGTCTCAAATGTCTCCGGATCCGAAAAGACAAAGTCCTCCCCATCCTTGTAGCTGAACTCCATCTTCCGGGTCGTCATCGGCACCACATCCACCCGCTCCGTCGAGCTGAACCGGATGTCGGCAGACTTGCCCGTGCGTATGCTCCGCAGTGATGCCTGAACGAAGGCCCGCAAATTGCCGGGCGTGCGGTGTTGAACGTCAAGGACCACGGCCACCTCGTTGTTAAAAAGGATGGCCATGCCCTTACGAAGATCGTTTGCCGATGCCATATCTTGTCTGTGAAACTGCTCGTGAAACCCGAGCCGCGAAATGCGCGGAGCGGGGAATGTAGCGAAGTCAACCCCGAATGCAAGTAACCATTTTCAATTCGTCAGTAACCGGCGGAACTCGTCAAACAACGGCGACGAGTCGTGCGGCCCCGGCGACGCCTCCGGATGATACTGCACGCAAAAGATCGGCTTCCGCCGGTGCCGCATCCCCTCCACCGTCTGATCGTTCAGGTTGATCCGATTCACCGTCACCTCCGCCGGCAACGACGATGCGTCCACCGCAAACCCGTGATTCTGAGAGGTGATCTCGACCGTCCCCTTCTCCAGATCTTTCACCGGCTGGTTCGCCCCGCGATGGCCAAACTTGAGCTTGAAGGTCCGACCGCCAAACGCCTGCCCCAGGACCTGATGCCCCAAGCAAATCCCAAAAATAGGCACCCCACGCGCCACCAACTCGCTCACCGCCTCCACCGCATACCCCAACGCCGAAGGATCCCCAGGCCCGTTCGAAAGGAAAATCCCCGCCGGCCTATAACTCAGTGCCTCCGCCGCCGTCGTGGTCGCCGGCACCACCCGCACCCGAAATCCCCGCTGCCGCAACCGCCGCAATATGTTGTACTTGATCCCAAAATCGTAGGCCACGATCGGCACGTCCGCCGGCGGTAACGCCTCCCGCACCCACCGCGGATCCTCCCCGCCGCCCCCCTGCACCAGTCGAAACGCCGCGCTCAACTGATCTTCCGGATCCCACACAAAAGGCGTGCGGTGCGTCACTTCCTTCACGTAATCAACCCCAATCAACCCCCGCCAATCCCGAGCCGCCCCCACCGCCTCCACACTCCCCGTCCCCTCGGTCGACAAATACCCCTTCATCGCCCCATACACCCTGAGCTTCCGCGTCAGCGCCCGCGTGTCCACCCCCGCAATCCCTGGAATCCCGTGTTCCACCAAATACTCCTGCAACGAGGCCTCCGCCCGCCAATTGCTCACCACCGGCGATAACTCCCGCACCACAAAGCCGCTCACGTGCGGCTGCCACGACTCCACATCCTGCCGGTTCACCCCGTAATTCCCTATGTGCGGATACGTCATCGTCACAATCTGCCCCTTGTACGACGGATCCGTGAGGATCTCCTGGTATCCCGTCATCGAAGTGTTGAAGCACACTTCCCCACACGCCGAGGCCCGTGCCCCAATGGCCTCGCCGTGAAATACCGTCCCGTCCTCAAGGGCTAATATCGCGTTCATCCGTTCACATGGACAAATGCGCGGATGCTAAGAACGCACGCCCCAGGGTCAAGACATTCCGCCCCTGGGCAACCCGTTCTGCTCCCGCAGGGAGGCATCCCCCTCCCGCGACAAGTTCGATCCCCACCGCCTTCCCAAACGAAAAGGACGCGCCCGCACCCGGACGCGTCCTCCCCGGCACACTCCGATGACTACTTCGCCGCGGCGTGCAGTCGGGCCACCTCCGCCCAATTCACCACGTTCCAAAAGGCCTTGAGGTAGTCCGCCCGCTTGTTCTGGTATTTCAGGTAATAGGCATGCTCCCAAACGTCCACCCCCAGGATCGGCACCCCTTCACAACCCGCCACCGCCCGCCCCATCACCGGATTGTCCTGGTTCGCTGTCGACACAATCTCCAGCTTGCCCCCATTCACCACCAACCAAACCCAACCGCTCCCAAACCGCCCCAACCCCGCCGCCTCAAACTTGGCCTTGAAGTCGTCCAACCCCCCAAAGGCCGCCCCTATCGCCGCCCCCAAATCTCCCGACGGCACCCCCCCGGCTCCCGGCGCCATCCATCCCCAAAACAACGTGTGGTTGTAGTGGCCGCCCCCGTTGTTGCGCACCGGACCCCGAATCGCCTCCGGGACCGCGGCCAAATCCCGAATCAATGCGTCAATCGATTTGGCCTCGAGGGCCGCGTGGCCAGCGATGGCCTTGTTCAGGTTGTCCACGTAGGCCTTGTGGTGCCGGCCGTGGTGGATCTCCATGGTCATCGCATCAATATGGGGCTCCAGCGCCTCCTTCGCGTAGGGCAGTGCAGGTAGTTCGTGTGGCATGTTGCGTGTTCGTCGTTGGTTGCTGTTCCATTGCCTGTCGCCAGGCGTTCATCTCGATCGGAGGCCCAAAGTAGCAGAGACGCCCCACCCGCACAAGTGGCACCGTCGTAGCCGCATCCTCGCTTAGGGTCTGTGCAAAAATAACTTCCGGTTCTTGCCCCTGCCCCTGCGGCGCCTTGCCCTCACCGCGGCTGCTCCACGTCCCCTCCCCGCAAACCACCGTCACGAACCGCCTGCGCCCACCCCCCGCCCCCCCGCCACCACCGCCCGCGCCAACTCCGGCCACAGGACCACCCCCATCCGCATCCCCACCCCGAAGGCGTCCAGATCGAACTTCTCGTTCGGCGAATGCGCATTGTCATCCGGCAAGGCCAAGCCCAAGAGGAGGGAGTCCGCCCCCAAAACCCGCCGCAGCTCCGTCACAATCGGAATCGACCCCCCCTCCCGAATCAGAATCGGTTCGCACCCGAACGCCGCCCGCAACGCACGCAAACAAGCCCGCGCCTTCTCGTCGTCCGGCGACACCAAATACGGTTCGCCCCCATGCCCCGACTTGATCTCCAGGCGCACCGTCGCCGGACACAGCGCCCGCAAATGCGCCGTAATCCTCCGCGCCACCACCCGCGGCCGCTGATCCGGCACCAGCCGGAAGGTCAGCTTGGCGCGCGCCCAGGCCGGGATGATCGTCTTGCTCCCCTCCCCTTGATATCCGCTCGTCAGCCCGTTGATCTCGATCGTCGGCCGCGCCGACCGCCGCTCCGTGGCCGTGTAGCCCTGCTCGCCAAACAAGGCCGGCACCCCCAACAACCGCCGATACGCTGACTCCCGGTGCGGCACCCGAGCCAACTGGCGACGCTCGAACGCGCTCAGCTTCCTCACCTCGTCGTAAAACCCGGGTATCGCCACCCGCCCCCGACCATCCCGCAATCTCGCCAGCAACTGACACAACGCCATGGCCGGATTCTCCACCGACCCCCCGTAGAGCCCCGAATGCAAATCCCGCGACGGCCCCCGCAGCGTCACTTCCATCGCCAAAATCCCCCGCAACCCATACGTCAACCCCGGATGCTGCAGGTCCGGAATCCCATTGTCCGAAATCACCACCGCGTCACAGCGCAACTCCTCGCGCAGACGCTCCAACAACGGCGGCAAATTCGTGCTGCCCACCTCCTCTTCCCCCTCAATCAAAAAGGTCAAATCACACGGCAATTCCGTCCCCGTCGCCAGATACGCTTCCACCGCCTTCAAGTGCGCCCAATGCTGCCCCTTGTTGTCACACGCCCCCCGCGCAAAGAGCGACCGACCGCGAATGCTCGGCTCGAAGGGCGGCGTCTCCCATAACTCGAACGGCTCCGGCGGCTGCACGTCGTAATGCCCGTAAACCACAAAATGCGGCCTGCCCCCACCACGCCGCGGCGTCCGCGCAATCACCGCCGGGTGCCCGGCCGTCTCCTCCACCCGCGCCTCCAACCCTGCCCGGCGCGCCTGCCCCACCAACCACTCCGCGCATGCCCGCATGTCCCCTCGATGGGCGGTCTGCGCCGAAACGCTCGGAACCCGAAGATACTCGATCAACTCGTCCACAAACCGCGCCTCGTGGCGCCGGAGATATTCAAGAGGTGCTTGCATGTGACATTCAACCCGACTCCCACCCTCACGGCTTGCGCTCCAGCGTCCGCCGCAGGAGATCCAGCGGACTCAGCGGAGCCGGCGGCGGCGGCGCCCCCCCCGCAGGCACCGCGTTCGTCCCCGCCGACGCCGCGTTCGTCCCCGGCGCCGGTGCGTTGGGGCCCACCCCCACCACGTTCGTCCCCGCCGGCGCGTTCGTCCCAAGGCTCAACGAACGCGTCCCGCCCACCAAACCACCCAAATTCTCGATCAGGTTGCCCCCCGCGGGGGGGCGGGGGGGGGGGGGGGGGGGGGGGGGGGGGGGGGGGGGGGGGGGGG
>CAZVRY010000213.1:0-11664 GCA_964629545.1 uncultured Verrucomicrobiota bacterium
ACGAATTCTGCCTCTTGCACTCTGCCTTCTGCCTTTCCGGTTCATGGAGAGGGAAGGGAAGAGGGGGACTCCTTTTTTCAAAATGAGGATTGCTGGTGGGAAAGGGTGGGGGATTGCATCCCGGAGCGGAGGTGGCATTGTCGTTGCTTTGCGGGTGATGACCGGGTTTGCCTGGGCATGGGAATTGGCCCAGGGCGGCCGGGGATGCTGCATGACGTTTGCGAATTACGAGACGGCCGGCTTTTTTGACGAGATGGTGGCCCCGGACGGCCAACCTCGGGAGGCCAGTCGTTTGCTGATGCGCGCGGTGGAGGGACTGCCGGAGGGCGAGTTGGAGCATCGCCAGTTGGCGGCGGAGCGGGCGCTGGTCGAGGCGGGGATTACGTTCAACGTTTACAGCGACAGTCGCGGGGTGGAGAAGACGCTGCCCTTCGATTTGATCCCGCGGATCATCTCGGCTGAGGAATGGGCCACGCTCGAGCGGGGTTTGAAGCAGAGGATCCACGCGCTGAACGAGTTCATCGACGACCTTTACCACGAGCAGCGGATTTTGAAGGACGGGGTGATTCCGAAGGAGATTGTGTTGTCGTCGCAGGGGTTTCGTCAGGCGTGCGTGGGGATGCGGCCGCCGCGGGGGATTTGGTGTCACATCACGGGCACGGACCTCATTCGCCATGAGGACGGGCAGGTCTACGTGCTGGAGGACAATTTGCGGTGTCCTTCGGGGGTGTCCTACGTGTTGGAGAATCGGCGGCTGATGAAGAGCCTGTTTCCGGAGGTGTTCAAGGCGGCGCGGGTTCGGCCGGTGGCAAACTATCCGTTTCACTTGCGGAACACGCTGGAGCATGTGGCGGTGGGGGGGGGGACGCCGCCGGGGGTGGTGCTGCTGACGCCGGGTCGTTACAACGCGGCCTATTTCGAGCATGCGTTCTTGGCCCAGCAGATGGGGATCACGCTGGTGGAGGGGAACGATTTGCTGGTTCATGACGACGTGGTGTGGATGCGGACGACGCAGGGGTTCGAGCGGGTGGACGTGATTTACCGGCGGATTGACGACGACTTTTTGGATCCGGAGGTCTTTCGGGCGGATTCGCTGTTGGGGGTGCGCGGGCTGATGCGGGCTTACCGGAAGGGGAACGTGGCGTTGGTGAACGCGCCGGGGACGGGGGTGGCGGACGACAAGGTGGTCTACGCGTATGTGCCGCGGATCATTTACTATTACTTGCGGGAGGAAGCGGTGATTCCGAATGTGCCGACCTACATTTGCGCGGAGGAGAAGGACCGGAAGTATGTCTTGGAGAACCTGTCCAAGCTGGTGGTGAAGGCGGCGAACGAATCGGGGGGCTACGGGATGTTGATTGGGCCGCACGCGTCGGAGGCGGCGCTGGAGGAGTTTCGGCAGAAGATCGTGGCCCAGCCGCGCAATTACATCGCCCAGCCCACGCTGTCGCTCTCGCGCGTGCCGACGGTGTGCCAGGGGCGGTTGGAGGGGCGCCATGTGGATTTGCGGCCGTATATTTTATATGGGCAGCAGATATTCGTGCTGCCCGGGGGGTTGACGCGGGTGGCGTTGCGGAAGGGGTCCTTGGTGGTGAATTCGTCCCAGGGGGGTGGCAGCAAGGACACTTGGGTGTTGTCGGAACCGGCCGCGGACGGCGGGGGCGAGGGGACAGGGGCGGCCGCGCCGGGGGCCGTTGGGGCGTCGTGAGCGTTATGTTCACTGGAGGAAGCGCATGTTAAGCCGGGTGGCCGATTCCATTTACTGGATGAGCCGTTACGTCGAGCGGGCGGAGCACGTGGCCCGGTTGTTGGATGTGAATGAGACCCTCATGTTGGATGTGCCTGGGGCGCCGGGGCAGCAGTGGTTGCCGTTGGTGCACACGACCGGGGACAACGCCTTGTTTGCGGCGCGCTACCCGGAGGGATCCGCGGAGAACGTGATCCGGTTTCTGACCTTCGATGAGGAGAACCCGAATTCGATTCTGAGTTGTATGCGGGGGGCGCGGGAGAACGCGCGGTCGATTCGGGAGGTGATTTCGTCGGAGATGTGGGAGCAGTTGAACGTGTTTTACCTGATGGTGACGGGGGCGGCGGCGGCGGCGTTGGGGGCGGGGCGGGGCAGTGCGTTTTACGCGCAGGTGCGGCAAGCGAGCCATTTGTTTGGGGGGATCACGGACGCGACGCTGACGCACGGGGAGGCCTGGCAGTTTCTGCGGTTGGGGCGGATGCTGGAGCGGGCGGACAAGACGTCGCGGATTGTGGATGTGAAGTATTACATCCTGCTGCCTTCGGTGGCGGACGTGGGGACGCCGGCGGACGACATCCAGTGGGCGGCGGTGTTGCGTTCGGCCAGTGCGTTCGAGATGTATCGCAAGCGCCACAGTCGCATCGCCCCGCGCGACATCGTGGAGTTCCTGCTGCTCGATCCGGAGTTTCCGCGGGCCGTTCGTTTCTGTCTGGACCACGCCCGGCAGTCGTTGCACGCTATTAGCGGAACACCGATGGGCAGTTTCCGATCTTCGGCGGAACGGCACCTTGGGCTCCTCTGCTCCGACCTGGCGTATGCGCGGGTGGACGAGATCATCGATGCGGGGCTGCACGAGTATGTGGACGAGTTGCAGACGCAGATGAACCGGGTGGGGCAGGGGGTGTACGAGACGTTTTTCGCTCGCCGCGTGCCCGAGAGCACGCGGCGCGGGCCGGTCGGGCGACTGCTCTGACTCGTATTACCACCATGCTGACCAAGCCTTCTGCGGCCCCGGCGGGGCCGTTACCGCCCTCCACGGACCTGGAAGCCCATGCGCATCTGCGTCTGGCTCTGCTGGATTTGCACCACGGGATTCCGGCGGGGGAGGCGGGAGTGCTGGAGGTGGCGGCCCCGTTGATCGCGCGGCTGCGGCAGTCGGCGCGGCTGCTGAGCAACTACCTCTGTCCGGCGGACCAGCGGTTGCAGTCCTTTCTGTTCGAGTATTTGGAGGACCAGAACGTGCCCCGGCTGCCCCGGTTCACGTTGATCCTGGATCGGCCGGGCCTGGCGCGGTGTCTGTCGTTGCCGCGGAGTCGGGACGAGCATGAGTCGCCCATGTTGAAGTCGTATCGGGTGCGCCAGGGGGTGCTGCACAATCCGGCGGCGGACCGGCGGACGACGAAGGGGGTGTTTCACGTGGCGGAGGGGGGCTTGGCGATTCCGGATGACAAGCTGGCGGTGCCGCGGGCGGTGTTTGCGCGGTTGCTGGGGGCCGCGTTGGAGCCGCCGCGAGATTTGCTGCTGCTGCCCTACACGGCCGACTGGGCGGCGCCCGCCCACTGCTGGGTGTCCCTGCTCCTGCGTCCGCTGGTGTGTCCGGCGGTGCCGGGGTTTACGGACGAGCAGCGCATGGAAGTTCGCTTTCTTGCGCCGGGCAGTCTGGTGAGCAACTTGGACTTTGTGGAGTCGATTTTTGGGAATGGGGGCGATCCGCATTTGCCGGAGAACGACGCGGCGTTGGACGTGGCGCAGTGGACGGGGCACACGGGGGGCGTGATTTTGGCGCCGCACCTGACGCGGCTGACCAAGCGCGAGGTGGGGTTGCCGTCATGGGAGGAGGCGACGCCGCGGCAGCGGCGCGACGGGATGTGTTGGCGGACGCCGGACGAGCGGTATAACGAGGGGGAGGCTTTCAAGCTTACGGCCCGGGACGCCTCGGGGGTGATCCTGACGGTGATTGCGGACAACTACTATGGCTACTGCAAGAAGGAGGTGAAGACGCAGATCGGGTTTGCGGCCAACCTCTCCGGGTTGTGCGAGGAGGAGCATGCGGGGGGGGCGCTGGTGTATCCGAGCTACGATTTGGGGGAGGCTTACAGCGGCGAGTTCCACGTCAAGGGTCGCGGTCATACCTTCGAGGAGGCGGTCCGTCTGCAGGGTGCGCTGCTGGAAGTGCATGCGGACGGTTACGCCACGGTGCGCGAGGATCCGACCATCGTGCTGGTGCCGGAGGGCGCCACGTTCGATCTGCGGCGGCAACAGGTGGAATGGGCCCGGGACGGGCAAACGCGGCGGCTGAAGCTGCTTCCGCGCTGCACCTACGTGCGGCCTTCGGGGTATCGAGTGACGATGACCAAGCCGCCGGGCAACCGTGCCTGGCGGTTGGTGGGCACGGTGCCCGAGCCCACGCTGTGTCACAAGCCGTGCACGGTGTCCGGCGGCGGCAAGTCCGAGATTTCCAAGCCGCTCGACGATGCCATTCTGCACGGGCCGGTGTTTGTGGCGGATTTTCGGGCGGACTTCGACCAGGTGGAAGCGCTGCTCAACCGGGACTATGCGGACCGGTTTCTGGATCCGGCGCGGTGCGGTCAGGATCGGCGGACGATCCTGAGTCCGGCGCGTTCGTTGGGGTCGGTGATCAAGCTTCTGACGCCGTCGGAGACGGATTATCGGCCGGAGTTCAACCGGTGGTTGAACTCGATCCCGCAGCACATACGGGAGTTGGTGTTCGTGGTGAAGCGGTTTTACCAGCCATCCTGGGGGGAGTGCTGGCGGGAGCGGTTCAGCGTGGACATTCGGGATGGCCGGCCTGGCAACGAGTTGAAGTTGGACGGGCGCACGCTGGTGTCGAACTACCTGCGGGTGGGTTTTGCGGCGGACGGGTCCTGGCGGGTGTTCGGGTTGCGCAAGGACTTCCACTCCTCGGCCAAGATCCAGGTAGAGGACGACATCACGGCCTCGGTGGTGGTGCCGGCGGATCGGCTCAGCGGCTTGAATCCGAACGATCCGCACCCGGCGGTGAAGTTCGTGGCCAATGCCGAGCGGCGGTTGTTTCAGCGGCCGGACGACGCCATTCACCGGGGGTATGACCGGCAAGCGGAGGCGGACTTGGCGGGGGCCGGCAATTTCCTGTCGAATTTCGAGCCGCTGACCCAGCCGGCGGTTCAGGAGTTGGTGGACGACACGATTGGGTTTCAGCAGTTTACGGAGCCGATGCAGGCCTTGTTGCGGGCGGCGGCGGCGGGGGGGGCGCCGGCTTACGTGGTCTCGTCGGCCCACCCGCGCCTGGTGGAAGGCAAGCCGTCTAAGAACCCGCGTTATTTGCAGTATCGGCCGGATCTGCAAGCGCCGCGGGAGGCCTGGCTGGCGGGATTTTGCACGCGGCTGGCTCGGCGGCTGGCGAGCGACCAGCCTCTGCACACGCCGGTGAATGCGGTGGTGCCCGGTCGGCGGAACAACCCGCCCGAGCCCGGGGTTCGTCCGTTGGCGGTGCATAATCCGATTCATTATCTCGAGCTGCCCGAGGCCTTCATGGAGTTCATCTCGAGCATGACGGG
Source organism: uncultured Verrucomicrobiota bacterium (assembly GCA_964629545.1). GTDB lineage: Bacteria > Verrucomicrobiota > Verrucomicrobiia > Limisphaerales > CAZVRY01 > CAZVRY01. Next base: position 5,305 of record CAZVRY010000213.1, read on the forward strand.
CAAGTCGCCTTCGACGACGGGCGCAGGGTCCGAGGGTGCGCTCACGAAGGGGCCGTTCAACGCGCTGCTGCCGATCCTGGATTTGAACCATTTCCTGTTGTCGTTGGTGTTGACCGGCGATCCGGTCTTCTTGTCGGCGGCGGGGTATGTGGGGCCGAAGGTGCGGGTGGCGCATGATGTGAGCCTGCTGATCCCGGAGTTATGGTGCCGGTTGAGTCCGGCGGAGCGGGACCCGGCGAATTTGATCCGGCGGGGGCACTTCGAGCGTTGTCGGGATTGGGATTTCGAGGGTCGGCGGGTGTTGGCCAGCCGGCTGGGCTATCGGGTGACGGCGGTGTTTGTGCGCGAGTATTTCGGGCGCATTTTCAATTGTCCGCACGAGGTGTTCACGGAGGAGATGCTGCAACCGGAGCGGCAGGATCCGGCCGTGTTCGCGGAGGGCATTGAGACGATTATCGAGACGCATCGGCGGACGGCGGCGAGTTACTTTCAGGATGGATCGCTCGAGCTGGCGTGTCCGCCGTTGCGCGCGTTGCTGCACATCATGCGGGACGGCCATTATGAGGGTTTGGGGGTGGAGGCGCCGGGGGTGCGGCAACTGTTCACGCGCGAGTCGTTGCTGGGCAGTGATTGGTATGCGCGGCGTTTGGAGGCTCGGCAGGAGCGTGAGATTCGGCTCTGGCGCCAGCATGTGCGCTCGCTGGAGGGATTTCTCTCGAAGGAAACCCAGGCGGAGGAGGCCGTTCGCCTGGGCATACAGGAGCGCCTCGAGTTAGCCCGTTGCCGGCAGGCGGAGGTCAGTAGCCCCGCTCGCCTCGAGGTGTTGGCGGGGACGTTGGGCAGCTCGGTGTTGACGTTGACGGCCACGGACCGGTCCGCTGCTTCCTCCTGACATGGCCATCCACGTTGCCCTGCACCATCGGTCGCGCTACACCTACGACCGTCCGGTGGGTCACAGTCCTCACGTCATCCGGCTGCGGCCCGCGCCGCATTGCCGGACCCCGATTCTCAGTTACTCGCTGAAGGTCCGGCCGGCCCAGCAGTTTCTGAACTGGCAGCAGGATCCGTTCGGCAATTACCTGGCCCGCCTGGTGTTCCCGGATCCCGCCGCGGAGCTGGTGGTGGAGGTGGACCTGGTGGCGGAGATGGCGGTTTACAATCCGTTTGATTTCTTTCTCGAGCCTTCGGCGGAGAAGGTGCCGTTCGACTACGAGGCGTCGTTGCGCGAGGATTTGAAGCCGTTCCTGACGGCCTCGGCGGCGGGGCCGCGGCAGCGGGCCTGGCTCGATCAGCTGGCGGGCCGGGAGGAACGGACGATCGATTTTCTCGTGCGGCTGAACCAGCGTTTATGGCGGGAGGTCAAGTACGTCATCCGGCTCGAGCCTGGCGTGCAGACGCCCGAGGAAACGCTTGAACGCGGCTCCGGGTCGTGTCGGGATTCGGCGTGGCTGCTGGTGCAGCTCTTGCGGCATTTGGGTATAGCCGCGCGGTTCGCCTCCGGCTATCTGATCCAGCTCAAGCCGGATGTCCGATCGCTCGACGGGCCGAGCGGCGCGGAGGAGGACTTCACGGACCTGCATGCCTGGTGCGAGGTCTATTTGCCCGGGGCGGGCTGGATCGGCCTCGATCCGACTTCGGGGTTATTGGCGGGGGAAGGCCATCTCCCGCTGGCCTGCACCCCGGAGCCGATCTCCGCGGCTCCGATCACCGGGGCCACCGATCCCTGCGAGGCGACGTTCGAGCATGCGATGCGGGTCAGGCGGATTTACGAGTCGCCGCGCGTGACCAAGCCTTATGAGGAGTCGGCCTGGGAGGAGATCGTCCGGCTGGGCCATCGCATCGATGAGGAGTTGCGCGGGGGGGACGTTCGGCTCACGGTGGGGGGCGAGCCGACGTTCATCGCGATCGACCACATGGACGGGGAGGAATGGAATTTCGCGGCGGTGGGGCCGGAGAAGCGTCGGCTTTCGGCCGAGCTGATTCGGCGGTTGCAGGCGAGGTTTGCGCCTGGCGGCGTGCTTCATCACGGGCAGGGCAAGTGGTATCCGGGCGAGTCGCTGCCGCGGTGGGCGTATGCGTGTTACTGGAGGGTTGATGGGGAGCCGATCTGGGCGGACGCCTCCCTGCTGGCGCTGCCGCACGTGGATTACGGCCACAGCGAGCGCGACGCCCAGCGTTTCATCACCCGGTTGGCGCGGGTGCTGGAGCTTCCGGTGGACCACATCATGCCCGCCTACGAGGATGCGTGGTATCACTTGTGGCGGGAGCGTTGCCTGCCCAGCAACGTCGATCCGCTGCAATCGCGGCTTGACGATCCGGAGGAGCGCGCCCGATTGGCGCGCGTTTTCGAGCAAGGGTTGAAGAAGATCGTCGGCTACGCGCTCCCGCTTCGACGGGAGGGGCCAGTGGGCCATCGGCGTTGGGAGACGGGCCGGTGGTTTTTGCGGCGGGAGCACTGTTTTCTGATTCCGGGCGATTCGCCGATGGGGTTGCGGCTTCCGCTGGATTCGGTTCCGTGGGCTGCACCCGGCGATCGGCCCTGGCTTTACCCGCCCGATCCGACCCTCGGGAGGCCGCCGTTGCCCGGCCGGCCCCCTCTGCGGCAGTCGGCGGTGGTGGTCGCAGTCCCGGGGGACCGAGGGGCGGATCCGGACCTGGCGGCTCGAGGGCAGGCGTTGGGGGCCGGGGAAGAAGGGGCTGGGGAGGCGAGGGTGGACGCGAGCGGGGGGGCCGACCGGGGGGAACGGACGCCTGGTCCTCATCAGAGTGCGGATTGGATTGTGCGGACGGCGCTGTGCGTGGAGCCGCGCGGGGGGCGTCTGCATGTGTTTCTGCCCCCGGTGGGGGCGACGGAGGACTTCCTCGATTTGGTGGGGGCGATCGAGCAGACGGCGGCGGAGCTCCGGTTGCCGGTGATGCTGGAAGGGGAGGCGCCGGGCTACGATCCGCGCCTGAAAGTGATCAAGGTCACGCCGGACCCGGGTGTGATCGAGGTGAACGTGCCGCCGGCGGCGAGTTGGGACGAACTGGTGCGGGACACGACCGCGCTCTATGAGGAGGCGCGCGTCTGCCGGTTGGGCACCGAGAAGTTTCTGCTGGATGGACGTCATGTGGGGACGGGCGGGGGCAACCACATTGTGGTGGGCGGGCCGACCCCGGCGGACAGCCCGCTGCTTCGCCGGCCCGACTTGCTGCGGAGTCTGTTGGGGTATTGGCAGAACCATCCTTCGCTCTCGTTTCTGCTATCGGGGTTGTTCATTGGTCCGACGAGTCAGCATCCGCGGGTGGACGAGGCGCGGCACGAATCGCTGTATGAGTTGGAGGTCGCGTTTCGCGAGTTGGAACGGCAGTTGGCGGGCGGGGTTCGGGTGCCGCCGTGGCTGGTGGATCGGCTCTTCCGCCATCTTCTGATCGATGCGACCGGGAACACCCATCGGGCGGAGTTTTGCATCGACAAGCTGTATTCGCCGGAGGGTGCGGCGGGTCGGCTGGGGCTGCTGGAGTTGCGCGCGTTCGAGATGCCGCCGCATGCGCGGATGAGCCTGGTTCAGCACCTGCTCCTTCGGGCCTTAGTGGCCTGGTTTTGGCGGGAGCCCTGGTCGCGGTCGCTGGTGCGATGGGGAACGGAGTTGCACGATCGCTTCATGCTGCCGCATTTCATCGAGCAGGACTTTGCGGAGGTGCTGGAGGATTTGGCGGGGGCTGGCTATCCCTTGCAGGCTTCATGGTTCGGGCCGCATTTCGAGTTTCGGTTTCCCCGCTACGGCGAGATTGCGCGGCGCGGGGTTCACCTGGAGTTGCGGCAGGCGCTGGAGCCTTGGCACGTGTTGGGCGAGCAGGGTCACGCGGGCTCGACGGTTCGCTACGTCGACTCCTCACTCGAGCGGCTTCAGGTGAGGGCGCGAGGCCTGATCGACACTCGTCATGTGGTGTGCTGCAACGGACGACCTGTCCCGCTGCATCCGACGGGCACGGAGGGGGAGGGGGTGGCCGGGGTGCGGTTTCGGGCCTGGCAGCCGCCGGAATGTTTGCAGCCGACGATTGGGGTGCAGGCGCCGTTGACGTTTGACATCGTGGATACCTGGAACCAGCGCAGCATTGGGGGCTGCACCTATCACGTGGCCCATCCGGGGGGACGGAACTACACCACGTTGCCGGTCAATGCCTACGAGGCTGAGAGTCGGCGGTTGGCCCGCTTTTTCGCCCACGGCCACAGTCCGGGTCGCCTGGCGCCTCCTGCGGTCGAGCGGCACCCTGAGTTTCCCTACACGCTCGACCTGCGCTGGCCCAGCCGAGAAGGGCGTTAATCCGCATCTCTCACCGCCGCATCGAAGCGGCCACGGTCTGTCTATCGACCGGAGCGTCCCCGACCCCATCGCTCTCCCCAACCCTTGCAAGCGAAGCGATGGGGGGGGTGGAGAGAGGGAGAAAGGGAGAGGGGGCAGGCTGGCGGTGAGGCATCCGGGCTCAAGGTCTGTGGGGATGGCATCCGGAGTGGAGTGTAAGCGCGATAGGTTCAGGGCGTGCGAGCATACGGCTGGCGGGGGGCCTCGCCCCGCCGGGGGTGACGGCGGACGGGCTGATGGGTCGCTTGCGAGTCGGGGGTTTTGACGTGCCTGGGGACCCGGAACCCGGAGGGGAGATTAGGATGAGGAGCGAGGGGACAGCCGGTCCGGTTCATCGGCAGGGCTGTGGGGCTGTGGGGAGCGGCGTTGGGCGAGGGAGCGGAAGAACTCGAAGCCTTCGCGGAGGCGGCGGACGAAGATGGTTTTATCTTCGAGCATGGTCTTGAGGATGCGGAGGATGGGGCGTGGGCGGAGGTAGTAGGCGCGGTAGAAGCGGTCGACGGCCTCGTGGATTTCCTCTTTGCTGAGTTCGGGGTATTGGAGGGTGCTTTGTTGGAAGCCGTCGGGTTCGAGGAGGCTGGTTTTATCGGGTGGGGCGAACCAGCCGTGGAGTTGGGCTTGGTGATAGAGTTCGGTGCCTGGGTAGGGGGCAGCGAGGCTGACCTGGAGGCTGAAGAGGTCGAGTTCCTGGGCGAAGCGGATGGTTTCCTCGATGGACTGTGGGGTTTCGATGGGAAGGCCGAGGACGAAGGTGCCATGGAGGGTGATGCCGGCGTCATGGCAGTCCTGGGTGAAGCGTCGCATCTGGTCGAGGGTAACGCCCTTTTTGATGCGTTGGAGGATATCGGCGTTGCCGCTTTCGTAGCCGACGAGGAGGAGGCGGAGACCGCAATCGCGGAGGTAACGGAGGGTGGCTTGGTCGAGGTTGGCGCGGCTGTTACAGCTCCAAGTGAGGCCGAGGGGGGCGAGTTTGGCGGCGATGGCGCGGGCGCGGGGCAGGTTGGCGGTGAAGGTGTCGTCGTCGAAGAAGAACTCGCGGACTTGGGGGAAGAGCTTCTTGAGGTAGGCGAGTTCATCGGCGACGTTTTGGGGGGAGCGGGTGCGGTAGACGTGGCCGCCGATGGTCTGAGGCCAGAGGCAAAAGGTGCACTGGGCGGGGCATCCGCGGCCGGTGTAGAGACTGAGGTAGGGATGGAGGAGGTAGCCGATGGAGTAGTTCTCGATCTGGAGGTCGCGCCGGTAGACATCGGCGACCCAGGGGAGGTCGTCGAGGTTGTCGAGGGGGGGGCGTTCGGGGTTGTGGTGGATGCGGCCGTTGGCATCGCGATAGGAGAGGCCACGGATGGAGGCGAGGTCATGTCCGGCAGCGACCTCCTGACAGGTGATGTCGAATTCGCGGCGCCCGACCCAATCGAGGGCGGGGCAGGCGTTGAGGGTTTCGGCGGGGAGGACGGCGGGGTGGGCGCCGACGAAGCCGAGGGTGGTGGCGGGGCGTTGTTGTTTGAGGGCGGCCGCGAATTCGGCATCGTGGCGGAGGGAGGGGGTGCTCGTATGGATGATGACGTGGTCGTAGTCGCGGGCGATGCTAAGGCATTGGGGGCGGCGGATGCGGTGGGGGGGGCAATCGAGGAGGCGGGAGTTGGGGACGAGGGCAGCGGGTTGGGCGAGCCAGGTGGGGTACCAGAAGCTGGTGACTTCGCGGCGGGCCTGGTAGCGGGAGCCGGCGCCGCCGTCGAAGCCATCGAGGCTTGGCGGGACGAGGAAGAGGGTGCGCACGGCGGGGCGGGGGGCGGTCCTAGCCTGCAGATTTCACAAGCGGTTTGGACCAGTTGCGGACTGTCGATCGACAAGACCCTCCCCCTGACCCCTTACCCTCTCCCCAACCCCTTGCGGCGAAGCGTTTCAGAGGGGTTGGGGAGAGGGAGCAAGGGAGAGGGGACATGCTGGCGGTGGATGATCCGGGCTAGAATCCTTGCCGCCCAGAACTTGATCAAATCAAGTCAAGTTCTCGTCC
>CAZVRY010000214.1:0-4537 GCA_964629545.1 uncultured Verrucomicrobiota bacterium
TTGGCGTCACGGAGCACGCCCTTGGCCAGGTATTCGAGGTTGACCTGGTGGACGATGCCAATGCCCGGGGGCACGACCTTGAAGGTGTCGAAGGCCTGCATGCCCCACTTGAGGAACTGGTAGCGCTCGCGGTTGCGGATGAACTCGATTTCCATGTTATTCCGCAGGGCGTCGGCGTTGCCGGCGTAGTCGACTTGGACGGAGTGGTCGACGACGAGGTCGACGGGGACGAGGGGTTCGACGAGTTTGGGGTCGCGCTGGAGGCGGGCGACCGCGGAGCGCATGGCGGCGAGGTCGACCAGGAGGGGGACGCCGGTGAAGTCCTGGAGGACGATCCGGGCGACGACGAAGGGGATTTCCTCGGTGCGCGGGGCGTTGGGCTTCCACGTGGCCAGTTCGCGGACGCTTTGTTCGGTGACTTTACGGCCGTCGCAATTGCGGAGGACGGATTCGAGCACGAGGCGGATGGAGACGGGGAGGCGGGAGATGGGGCCGACGCCGGCTTTTTCGAGGGCGGGCAGGGAGTAGAAGCGGCCGGTCTGGCCGGGGCCGGCCGCGAAGGTTTGCAGGCTGTCAAAGAGGTTGTGCGCGGTGCTCATAAGTCAAACGTATCCACACGTGGAGGCCGTCTCGCGGCGTCACATGGTCCGACCAAAATGAGGAGATGCGGCGCAAGTGTCAAGGCGGGGAAGGGGGGGGAGGGGGGCTGATTTAGGATCTATCATGCATGATCCATGATCTGTGATTTTTTGGTTTTGGCTTTATCTGGGGTGGGGTTGGGTTTCCAATGGGGTGGCCATGAAAGACTTCGCGACCATCACGGTGATTGGGCGGGACAAGACGGGGGTGATTGCGCGGGTGACCAGTTTTCTGTTCGAGCAGGGGGCGAACATCGAGGCGTTGGAGGAGCAGGTGACGCGGGGGCAGTTCAGCATGACGCTGCAGGCATCCTGGCGGCGGGGGCAGTTGGATCGCCGGGCGGTGGGGGAGGGCTTGGAGGGGTTGGGGGGAGCGTTGGGGATGGAAATCCGGGTGCGGTTCACGGAGCCGCGGCGGCGGCAGCGGATGGCCATTTTCGTGACGCGGGAGTCTCATTGTTTAGAGGGGTTGATGAAGGCGTTTCGCGGGGGGCGGTTTCCGCAGGCGGAAGCTGGGGTGGTGGTGGGGAATCGGCCGGACTTGGCGGCGGTGGCGCGGGGCTATCGGTTGCCGTTTGTGGAGGTGCCGTGGGTGGAGCGGGTGGAGGCGGAGGGGAAGGCGTTGCAGGTCTTGGAGGAGCACGAGGTTGACTTTGTGGTGTTGGCCCGGTTCATGAAGATTCTCTCGCCGAACTTCGTGTGGCGGTTCAAGAACAAGATTATCAACATTCATCCGTCGTTGTTGCCGAGTTTTCCGGGGCCGCAGGCGTATCGGCAGGCGTTCGAGCATGGGGTGAAGATTGCGGGGGTGACGGCGCACTTTGTGAGCATGCATTTGGACGAGGGGCCCATCATTGCGCAGGAGAGTTTTCCGATTCGTCCGAGCATGACGATGAAGGACATCGTCGCGCGGGGGCAGGCGTTGGAAACGAAGGCGTTGGTGCGGGCGGTGCGGCTGTATTTGACGAAGCGTTTGGATGTGTATTGGGGGACGGTGAAGCAGGTGTGAGTTCCTGCTGGCGACTGCGGTGATCGGGGTGCCGATTGTGATCGCCTACACGGCGAGCATCTACTGGGTCTTCCGGAGGAAGGTGAAGTTGGATCGGATGAGTTATTGAACGAACTCGAGTGCGGGCGCTTTGGGGATCAGGGCTTGGGCCTGGGCCCGGCCGAGGAAACGGCGGATGGATTCGCGGCCCTGCTCGCCGTAATCGAGGGTCCAATGATTGACATACATCCCGACAAATTGGTCGGCGAGGTCGCGTCCCATGTCCCGGGCGTAGGCGAGGGCGTGCTGCACGGCTTCGGGCCGGTGGTCGAGGCTGTAGCGAATGCTGGCGGTGAGGAGGTCGGAGATGGTCTTGCGGGTGGCGGGGTCGAAGCGCTTATGGATGACATTGCCGCCGAGGGGAAGGGGGAGTCCGTCGTTTTCCTGTCCCCACCAGATCCCGAGGTCCTGGCAGAGGGTGAGTCCCTCGTTGCGGTAGGTGAGTTGGCCTTCGTGGATGATGAGTCCGACCTGGGCCTGGCCTTCACGGAGAGCGCGGAAAATCTGGTCGAAGGGGACGATGACGATGTCGAGGTCGCGGGCGGGGCGTTGGAGCCAGAGTTGGAGGGCGAGGAAGGCGCTGGTCAGCGCGCCGGGGACGGCGATTTTGAGGTGGGCGATAGTATCCCGGTCGTAGGGTTGGGGGGCGACGAGCATGGGGCCGTAGCCGTCGCCCATGCTGGCGCCGCTGGGGAGGAGGGCATAGTGTTCGCTGACGTAGGCGTAGGCGTGGATGCTGACGGCGGTGATATCGAGTTCGCCGCGGGTGGCGCGTTCGTTGAGGGTTTGGATATCCTGGAGGATGTGTTGGAAGCGGAAGCCGTGGGTGGGGATGAGGTCCTTGGCGAGGGCGTAGAACATGAAGGCGTCGTCGGGGTCGGGGGAATGACCTAACGTGAGCGTGCGCGGTTCCATGGACGAAAGGTAGCGGCCGCTTCGCGGGGTTGTCACGGATTTAGCGGAACCCGACCTCCTCGCTTCAGCACCTCGAGCTAACCGCGGATGGCACGAAGGTTCAGGCGGCCTGGGAGGCAGGTGGAGGGGTTCGGAGCGTTCCGGCGAGGAGGGCGCCGAGGGCGGCCATGGGGAGGTAAGCGGCGACGAGGTCAAGGCAGATGAACCAGGTGGGGGCTGGGATCATGGAGGCGGCGGCGATGCCGCCGACGAGGAACAGGAGGCCGATGGGGAGGGCGACCGACCAGCGGTGCTGGATGGCGATGAGACTGGCGATGGTGGCGGCGGCCAGGGTGCCGAGGGCGTGGGCGAGGAAGGGGAAGAGGAAGTGTTTGGGTTCGAACAGGTGGATGGAGGCGGCGAGGCTTTGGGCGCTGGTGACGTTGACGCCTGGGGGAGGGGGGATGAGGCGGGGGCCGAGGACGACGAGGCCCATATTGAGGGCGCCGCCGATGACGAGGCCGATGACGACGGCGAGGAGGCCCAGGAGGAAGGATTTCATGACGTGGGAAAGTCAGGGGTTGGTGATGCGCCTACGACTAATAAGTAGGATTAGGATACTGCGAGATCTTGTCAAGGGGCGCCGGTGGTCCCAACACCTCGCCCAAGCATCTCGATTTGACCGCGGATGTCGCGGGTCCGTGGGCAGGTTCGGAGTGGGGTTGGGCGGGCGAGGGTTGGGGACGGTGGGTTATCGAGGGTCGACGAGGCGGCCGAGGAAGAGGCAGGCGCCGCTGGGGGCGTGTTGGATGGCGAAGAGGAAGGGGCGGTCGACGCGGAAGACGATGGGTTGGGGGGTGGGGAGGGCGGCGCTGGTGATGCGGACCATGGAGACCGCGGTGGCGGCGGCGGCCTCGGCGCCTCGTTCATCGAGGGCGAGGAAGGTCTTGTGGAAAACTTCGGAGATGGCCAGGTAATCGTTGGGGCGGCGAGGGGCCATGCGGTCGAAGTTGGCGCTGCCTGGGGGCAGGTCGAAGGCGGTTTTGAGGCCGAGTGCCTGGAGGCTGGGCGCGAGGCGCCAGAGCGGGGGTTCGAGGCGGAGTTTGGGCAGTTCGAGGGCGACGTTGGCTTGGGCTGGTCGGGCCAGGCGGGCGAGGACGTCGGAGGTGAGTTGGCGTTCGAGCGCGGGGAGTCCGTCGGGTTGGTCAGGGAGGAGGATGAGGAAGTGGATATCGCCGCCGAGGAAGGGGAGGGTGACGGCCTTGAAGCCTGGTTGGACGGAGTAGCCGAGGTTGGCCTGGAGGCGCATGGTGGGGACGGGGTGGGGGTCGCGTCCGCCGACGAGGAAGGGGCGGGGCTGGGTGGCATTGGTGGGGAATTCGCTGGCCCACGCGGCTTTGAGGTAGATGGCGTTGACGAGGACGAGGGCGGTGTTGCGGTCGAGGCCATCAGGGGGGATGAGGTCACGGATGCGTTGGCGGGTTTGGTCTTCGACCCAGGAGTTGATGAGGCGTCGGGCTTCCGGGAGGTTCCCGGTGAAATCGACAGGCTGCAAGGGGGCGCCGTAGGTTTGGCGGACGAGGGTTTGGAACGTCTCGCGGAAGGCGAAGTCCTTCTGGCCGAACAGCCGGTTGGCGGTGGTGAGGGTGAGGGGTTCGGAGGGGCCGCCGCTGCGTTTAGCTGCTTGGACGAGGGTTGCGGTTTGGCGGGCGACATCCTCGAGTTGGCGGGCGAGGGTGGCGAAGGAGGCGTGGGTGGCGGGTTCGTCGCCGAAGTGGAGGACGCGGGTCATTTCTTCGAGGGTATCGCCGGCGGCGCCGGCCCAGGTCATGGCGAGGGCGGTTTGGATGGAGTAGGGGGAGAGCAGGGCGTTGCCGGGTTCGTGGGAGGATGCTTGGAGCAATTGGAGGCCAAGGGTATTAATGGCGTGGGCGGCGATGGTGGGGGAGGCGGGGTC
>CAZVRY010000214.1:4547-11638 GCA_964629545.1 uncultured Verrucomicrobiota bacterium
ATTGGGGGGGGGGGCCTTGGGGGGGGGGGGGGGGGGGGGGTTGGGGTGATGCGGGGCCGGCGTGGAGTGGTGGGAGCGAGGCCAGAGTGAGGGCGAACGCTGAACTCAGGGAGGCGCGGAGCGAGCAGGTCATGGGGGTGGATGGGAGATGGAGTTACGTTGGTCGATGAGGGGCGCATCCGGCGTTCGGGCCGGATCGGGCCACTCCTTTGGACGGGGAAGGGATCGATTTGCTCCGGATACGGCTCAGGAGGGTGTGAAGGGAAGGAGGCTGAGGATGCGGTGGGCGGTGATGGTGGGGGATTCGGTGGGGGGGACGTGGAGCCAGTGGGTGGGGAGTTGATGGCGGAAGAAGGTGCGTTGGCGTTTGACGAACTGGCGGGTTTTTTGTTTGACGAGGTCGATGGTGGGGGCGAGGGGGAGTTCGCCGCGGAGGTGGGCGGCGACTTGGCGGTAGCCGATGGCTTGGAGGGCGGTGGCGTTGGGCGGGAGGGGGAGGTCGAGGAGGCGGCGGGTTTCGCCGACAAGGTCTTGGGCGAACATGGCGTTGACGCGGGCGTCGATGCGTTGGTGGAGGTCGGGAGGGGTACGGTCGAGGCAGAGGATGGGGGTGGCAGGGGAGGGGGTGGAGGGGTTCCAGGGGGTGCGGAAGCTCGAGGGGGGCTGGCCGGTGAGGCGGGCGATTTCGACGGCGCGGACGAGTCGGCGCCGGTTATGGGGGTCGATGGAGGCGGCGAGGGTGGGGTCGACGGATTGGAGTTCGCGGAGGAGGTCTGGGAGGGGGGTGGACTCGAGGGTGGCGCGGAGGTCGGGTCGGGGTGCGGGGGCGTTCCCGAGGCCTTCGATCCAGGCTTTGAAGTAGAGGCCGGTGCCGCCGCAGAGGATGGCGGGGAGGCCGCGGGCATGGATCGCGGCGACGGCCTGGTGGGCGAGTTCGAGGAAGCGGGCGGCGCTGAAGGGTTCACGGGGGTCGGCGACGTCGAGGAGGTGGTGAGGGATGAGGGCGCGTTCGGCAGGGGAAGGTTTGGCCGTGCCGACGTCCATGCCGCGATAGACTTGCATGGAGTCGAAGGAGACGATTTCGGCGTGGAGGAGGGAGGCGAGTTCGAGGGCGACGGCGGATTTGCCGGTGGCGGTGGGGCCGGCGAGGAGGAGGGCGGGGCCGTGGAGGTGTTGGGGGACCGGGGCAAGGGGGGAGGATGGGCCTAGGTCCGTCACGTGGGGGGGGTGGGTTCGGTCTTGGAGGCTGGGGGTTTGGGCTCGCGTTGCCAGGAGAGGAGGAAGAGCAGTCCGACGCCGGAGCAGATGGCGGCGTCGGCGATGTTGAAGGCGGGGAAGCCGAGCTCGCGTCCGTCGCGGCGGACGAGGTAGAAGTAGATGAAGTCGATGACGTGGTAGCGGGAGGGGAGGAGGCGGTCGACGAGGTTCCCCAGGATGCCGCCGAACATGAGGCCGAGGGCGAGTTGGCCGAGGGGGATATGGGCGTCGAAGTGGTGGCGGGTGAGGAAGAGGATGAGGAGGGCGACGAGGGAGATGACGGCGAGGAGGTGATTGTTGCCGTAGAAGAGGCTCCAGGCGGCGCCGGTATTGCCCCAGTGGACGAATTTGAAGAAACCTTCGAGGACGACGCGTTCCTGGGCATAGCCGAGGTAGCGGAGGACGAGGAGCTTGGTCAGTTGGTCGAGGAGCAGGATGACGGCGGCCGTGCAGGCCATGCGGGCATCGGGTTGAGCCTTCGGATCGATCATCGTCCGCCCTTAGATGCCTGATCGGCAGGGAGAAGGCAAGCCGTCGGGGGGCCAGCAGTTATCATTTTGAAAAGGGAAGTCCCCCTCTCCACTTGCCGGCACCCCGCGCCTCGGCTCCCTCCGGCTATAGAAGGCGCGGGGAGAGGGTGGCCAAAGGCCGGGTGAGGGGCCGTCCGAATTGCAAAATGAGAATTGCCGTGGGGGAGATGAACGAATCTGCGCAGGGACTTGTTGTCGGGCGCGGTTGGAGGGGCGAGGCACTGGGCGAACCGGGAGGTTGCAGGCGTTGGGCGGTTCGCGGGGGTTCTCGCGCTGCTCGACGGTCCAGGTTGGTGGGCAGGGCTGCTGGGAGGGGGAGCGGTTTTTGTGGTCATGGGCGGCCGGTCTGGGGTTGAATGAGGCGAATCAGGCACCATGAAAGGCTCAGCAATGCTGAATCGGCGTGAGTTTTTGACTGCGGCTGGGGGGGCGGTGGTGGCGGCGGGCTGTGTTTCGCCGGGTGGTGGGGAGTGGTCGTGGCAGATCGGTTGTTATACCCGGCCTTGGGATCATCATCCGTATCGGGTGGCATTGGATGGGATAGCGGAGGCTGGGTATGAGTATGTGGGCTTGATGACGGCGAAGGGGAAGGGGTGGGTGATGATCACGGCCGAGACGTTGCCGGAGGAAGCGGCGGCGGTGGGGGAGGAGGTGCGTCGGCGCGGGTTGAAGGTGGCGTCGGTGTATGGGGATTACAGGGCGGGGCTGCGGGTGGCGGGCAATGTGGCGGCGTTGCGCACGTTGATTGGTCATTGTGCGGCGTGCGGGTCGCGCGAGTTATTGTTGGGCGGGGTGGGGGAGGAGGCGTTGCAGGGGCCTTACTATGAAGCGATTCGGGAGGTATGCGACGAGGCGGCCGCGCGGCGGGTGCGGTTGACGATCAAGCCGCATGGGGGTCGGATAGCGACTGGGGGGCAGTGTCGGGAGCGGATTGCGGAGGTGGGGCATGGGAATTTCCGGCTTTGGTATGATCCGGGGAACATCTACTACTATTCGGAGGGGGCATTGGATCCGGTGGAGGAGGCGGGGGCGGTGGACGGGTTGGTGGTGGGGATGAGTGTGAAGGATTACTTGCCGCCGAAACAGGTGGAAGTGACGCCGGGGACTGGGCGGGTTGATTTTCCGGCGGTGTTGCGGCGATTGGGGCGGGGAGGCTTTGGTGGGGGGCCGCTGGTGGTGGAGTGTGTGGCGCGGCCGGATGCTGGGGATGTGCGGGCGATTACAGCGGAGGCGAGGCGTGCGCGGGGGTATGTGGAGGGTCTGACGGGTGGGGGGGTGGGGAAGGTTTCATGACGGCGTTGTATTTTGTGGTGTTGGTGGGGCTGTTGTTATTGAACGCGTTTTTCGTGTTGGCGGAGTTTGCGCTGGTGAAGATCCGGCGGACGCAAATTGACGCGTTGGAGCAGGCGGGGGTGCGGCGGGCGTCGACGCTGCGGCACATCCACGAGCACATTGACGAGTATTTGGCCGTGTGCCAGTTGGGGATTACGTTTGCGAGCATTGGGTTGGGGTTTGTGGGGGAGCCGGCGATTGCGGAGGTGATACGGCCGTGGTTGGGGTCGGCGGTGGGGGCGCATGCGATTGCGATATCGATCAGCTATGTGGTGGTGTCGTTCTTGCACATATTGATTGGGGAGTTAGTGCCGAAGAGTCTGGCGTTGCGGGTGACGGCGCCGGCGGCGTTGTGGACGGCGCCGGGGATGCGATTTTTCCAGGTGTTGCTTTATGTGCCGCTGAAGCTGTTGAACGGGTCGGCGTTGTTGCTGTTGCGGTTGTTTCGGCTGCCCGCTTCGGCGGAGGACACGGCGCCGTCGGAGGCCGAGATTCGGTTGATCTTGGATCGGTCGCAGCAGGAGGGGATGATGCCGTTTCGGCGGCTATTGTTATTGGAGAACGTGTTCGATTTTGGGGGGGTGAAGGTGAAGGACGAGATGCGGCCGTGGGGGAAGGTGGTGGCGTTGCGGCGGGACCGGCCGTGGGAGGAGAATCGGGCGTTGATTTTGAAGTCGCGGTTTTCGCGGTTCCCGTTGGTGGAGGGGGAACCGGAGCGGGTGTTGGGGGTGGTGCATTTGAAGGATTTGATGGCGGAGGGGGTGCCGTGGCCGGAGGCGGTGGAGTTGAAGGGGGTGGTGCGGAAGACGCATGTGACGACGCCGGAGACGCCGTTGGAGCAGTTATTGACGGATTTGCGGCGGCGGCGGGTGCACATGGCGCTGGTGAAGGATGGGGAGGAACGGCTGGTGGGGTTGATTACGATGGAGGATATCCTGGAGCAGTTGGTGGGGGCGATCGAGGACGAGTTTGAGCAGGAGGCCCCGTTGCGCTTAGGGGACGTATTGAGCGAGCGGCGGGTGCACATGGCGTTGGAGGCGACGCGGGACATGGAGGCGATTGCGGAGATCGTGCGGCGGACGCCGGCGGAGGAGTTGCCGGCGCCGGCGGGGACGATCATCGAGGCAGTGCAGGCGCGGGAGCGGAGTTTATCGACCTTCTTGGGTCACGAGCTGGCGGTGCCGCATGCGCGGCTGGAGGGGTTGGATCGGGCGGTGGTGTTTGCGGCGCGGTGTGCGACGGGGGTGCGGTTTGGAGACGATCCGAGCCAGCGGGCGGACTTTATGTTCTTGTTGTTGACGCCGGTGGAGGTGCCGCGGATGCAGATCAAGTTGCTGGCGCGGATCGCGGCGTTGCGGGAGAGCACGTATGTGTGGGAGCGGATCTTGGGGGCGGCGACACCGGGGGCGTTGTTGGAGGCGATTCGGAGCAGCGACGAGATGTTGACGGAGTGAGGGACGCTAAGCGCCGCTTCGCCCGATCCCCCGCGCCCCGCTCTTAGCATCCTTGGGACCTGGGTGAAGCGAGGATCCAAACTTGACCTGTCCACCATGGGTTTCGGGTTTCAAGGATATTAGGGGTTGGGGGATGGTGGTGGGGGCGTGGGGTTGGGGGGGAGTTGGGCGGTTGGGGGGAGGAGGAGTGGGGCGCCGAGGGAATCGCGGCGGAGGGCGCCGGGTTGGGCCATGAGTTCCTTGAGGAGGCCGAGGTGGCGTTCGTAGACGCCTCGGGGGGTGGTGGAGTGGCGGATGGCGATCCAGGCGGCTTTGCCGACGATTTCCCCCATCATGCCACAGGTGCGCATGACACGGACGGGGCCGAGGGCTTCGCGGTCGACGCTGATGTTGCGGCCGGCCATGAAGAGGTTTTCGATATTGCGGCTATAGAGGGAGCGGTAGGGGGCCCAGTAGATGCCTTGGTAGCGGAAGTTATCGCCCGTGGTGGCGATGGAGATGAACTCTTGGCCTTTAAGGCCCTGGCTGAAGGCCGGGTGTGGGGTATGGAGGTCGATGTGCCAGGAGCAGGGGAAGCAGCCATCGGGGAAGGAGCGGCTTTGGCGGAAGTCGTTGCCGGTGAGGATGACATCGCCGAGGAGGCGGCGGGACTCGCGTTTGCCGGCGATGAAGGCGGCCCATTGGAGGCGGTGGGTGGGGTAGAGGTTGTCGACGTTCTTCAGGGTGTCCCAGGCGCCGTACATGGCGCGGAAATTGAGGTCGCGGATACGTTCGATATCGCGAATGGGGTCTTGATCGAAGCCACTTTCCCAGAACCAGCCGCCGAGGTTGCTGAGGGGGCTACTCGCCCATTGGCCGCGGTGGTCTTGGCGGCCTGGGAAGGGTTTATCGGTGAGGTCGATGGCCCAGGGGCATCGTGGGAAGGGGGCTTGGGTGAAGCCGGCTTGGACGGAGAGGGCGAGGGCGTCCTTGTCTTTGCATTCGCAGAGGAGGACTTGGGCGGGGTCGGAGGTGTCGAGAAGGTTCCAGAGGTTGCTGGCGCCCATCTTGGCTTCCTGGGCCATTTCGTGATCGGCGCCGGCCAGGGCGCCGACGGTGGCGTCCCCGGTGCAGTCGGCGAAGAGGGGGGCGGCGAGGCGGAGTTGGCGGGCGGAGCGGACATGTTGCGCGACGACGGCGAGGATGCGGCCTTGGCGGGTCTCGACAGCATTGACGTGGTGTTCGAGGAAGAGGGTGATGCGGGGTTCTGCGCGGACGAGGTCGAGTTTGCGGGCGTCGTCGTAGACGTTGCTGGCTTTGGCATTACCGGAGGCGGGGGTTCTGGGGGCGACGAGTTCTTCGACGATGTCACCGATATGGGGGTAGGGGGGTTGGCGGGTTTTGCCTTCGGGCCAGACGCGGACTTCGGAGCTGGCGTTGCCGCCGAGGACGGGGCGGTCTTGGACGAGGGCGACGGAGAGGCCTTGGCGGGCGGCGGAGAGGGCGGTCGCGGTGCCGGCGATGCCTCCGCCGACGACAACGAGGTCGAAGGTGCCGGCGTGATCGGGTTCGGCGGGGAGGCCGAGGGCATGTCGGCGGAAGGCGGCGAGGGCGGCGGGGTCGTTGGGAGGGGTGAAATCGGGTTGCTGGCTGAAGAGGATGGCATCGCAGCGTCCCTCGAAGCCGGTGAGGTCGTGGAGGGAGATCGTGGCTTGGGCATCGACGTGGACGTGGCCACCGTCTTGCCAATGCCAATCGGCGCCTTGGGTGCCGAAAGTGGTGGGCAAGGGGGTGCCGTTGACGAGGAGTTGGAATCGGCCAGGGGCGCCAGGGACGTTCCAGGGTGCGACCCAGTCACGGGTTCGGACCCAGACCCGGTAGCGGCCGGGGCTGGGGAAGGTGGCGGTGGTGGTGGCGTCGCGGACGGGGACGCCGAGGCCATGGGCGAGGAGGTAGGGCGAGCCCATCTGGTCCATGGACTGTTGGTCGAGGTCCCAGCCGCCGAGGTGGGCGAATTGTTCGGCCTCGAGGAAAAGGGTGTGGGCGGGGGCGGCGCTGAGGAGGGTTGCGGAGGCGAGGAGGGCAACGATCGCGTTGGCGCCGAGGGGGGCGAGGCTAGAGTGCCGCTGGGGGAGAGGCTTGCGCATCGATACTCTACGTGTATCTGGGGAAGGAGGTTTGATCAAGCGCCCTCGCGCGACAGCGTCCTCGACGAGGTTCACGACCGAAGCGGTTGAAGGAGGGGACCGGCCATTCGTTTTTTTCGGCCAGCGCGCCCTGCTGGGCTCCGGGCGTGGCGGCACGGGCTTCTGTGCCCCTGTCACCGTGACGGGGAATTCATTAGTGACTGTCTGCACACAACAAGCGTCTCTGAAATCGTTTGACTTCCCGCAGTGCAGCCTTGACACGCATAGAGGCCTCGCCGCAAATGCGAATTGGCATCGTATGAAAGCGTGGGGAAATTCAAGTGAAGGAGTGAGCTTCCGCCGCACGCCGCACGCCGCACGCCGCACGCCGCACGCCGCATAGAGCAGGCTCC
>CAZVRY010000215.1:0-11615 GCA_964629545.1 uncultured Verrucomicrobiota bacterium
CGGCCCGGTGGCGCTCCCGCCAAAATCGGAAGTTATTTTTGCACAGACCCTAAGTGAGGAGTGGGGCTGGGTGGGCGCGGAGGCAGCGGGATGCAACCGGGGCTTCCTGGAGCCACTCCGGGCGGCGTTGGCGGGTGGCGGGTTTTTTGGGGCGGCGGGCGCACTTTTCGCTTGTGAAGGCACGACTTCCAAGTAGAAGGTTTCTGCGTCCGACCGGGACAGTGCAATCCGGCCCGGGAACGGGTCGGGTGGCGGCTGATGCGCGCGTAGCTCAACTGGATAGAGTGCCGGCCTCCGGAGCCGAAGGTTGTGGGTTCGACTCCCGCCGCGCGCACCATGTTTTCGAGCCTGTTCCGGGCGCGGGTGGAAAGCCCCAGATGGAGAAGCGAGCATTTATCCCTCCCGAGACGGAGACGGTGCATGAGGTGAGCGACGCCGATCTGCCGGTGGCGCGGCGGAAGGTGCTTTTATTGGAGGACGACGCGGAGTTGACGGAGTTGTTGCGGGACTATTTGGAGAAGTTCCACTACGAGGTGGTGAGCGTTCCCAACGGGGTGGAGGGGTTGAAGCGGGTGCTGGAGCACGATTTCGACGTGATCATCTGTGATTTGGTGATGCCGCACTTGCCTGGGGACATGTTTTATATGGCGGTTGAAAGGACGAAGCCGCATTTGGCGAAGCGGTTCGTCTTCATGACCGGTCACCGTGCGGATCCGAAGTGGGACATTTTCGTGCGGCGGGTGAGTGGGGTCATCCTGTGGAAGCCGTTTCAGCTTTTCGAGTTGCTGGAGCGGATCAAGTTGGTGGAGGCCAAGTTACAGGCGGAGGAGTTGACCTCAGCCAAGCGTGGAGGCGAGCCGACTGGGGTTGGTTGAGGCTGGAGGTCGGGGGGGTGAAGGGAGGCAGGCTGTCCGGCCCGTGGGGTCACCCATCAAGGGGAGTACCACCGTAGCGGGTCGGGCTTGACCCTTCCTAGGGGATCGAGCATGGTTCCGTAGCGGTCGGTTGGTGAGGCGAGCAAGGCCGCCAATTCCGATCTCGTTGTTATGCCAACAAAGACTAAATCCGCCAAACAGAAGGTCGTGGTTTCGCTCAAGGCCCCTGAGGCGTCGACGGTTCAGGTGGCGGGGGATTTCACGGGTTGGGAGCAGGCCCCGGTGGCACTGAAGATGCAGAAGGGTGGGGTGTGGAAGGTCACGTTGACCTTGGAGCCGGGTCGCTACGAGTACCGGTTTCTGGTCGATGGCGCTTGGCACGACGACCCTGGCTGCGAGGTGACGGTGGCCAATGCTTTTGGCTCGACGAACTGCGTGTTGGTGGTGGGCTAAGGGTCCGTGCAAAAATAACTTCGGGTTTTGCTGGAGGCGATTTTGGCTTCTGGCGAGGCGGGACGAAGGAGCATAGCTTGCGCTCTGTGACTGAGGAACAACGAAGCCAGAAGCCAAAAGCGCCCCAGCCCGCAGGGGCGGGGCGGCACCGGGCCGGCGGCGGCGTTGCTCGGTCGGTCGAGTATCGCGATGGATACACTCCCTCCCTCGCGCCTTGCCGCCGACCCGGTGGCGCTCCCGCCAAAACCCGAAGTTATTTTTGCACGGACCCTAAGCCAGTGGTCAGAGCTCGCGGATGCGGTCTTTGAGGGGTTCGAGGTCGCTGTCGGCGAGGGCAAGGGCGCAGAGTTCAGCGCGGTCGCCGGCGACATTGATGGCGGTGAGGAGCCATTCCCAGGCCTCATCGAGTTGGCCCATTTGGGCGGCGTAGCAGGCCAGGTTGTAGGGGATGATCTCCTCTTCGGGGAAGCGGTCGTAGGCTGGGCGCAGGAGGTCCCAGGCTGACTGGAGGCCACCGCCTTCGACACGACGGAGGCAATAGGCGAGGTGGATCCAGCCGAAGGGGCGTTCCGGGGCGACGCGCACGAGGGTTTCCGCGACGACCTTGGCCTCGATCCAGCACTCTGACTTTGCGCGCAGGGCCCATTCCAGTTCGAGCGCTTCCGGTCGCAAACGCCCGGCGGTAGAGAGTTGCTCGAGTTCGCGGAGGGCGTCGGTGGGCACTCCGAGCATGAGCCATCCGACGGCGGCATCGAAGTGAATGCGGTCAGCGTGCGGCCAGGGGGCTGATTCGGTCATGCCGGGCAATGTGCCATGAACTCCGTTGGGCGCAACGGTCGCGGGGGTCAGGGTGGGAGTTCACTGGGTGACGGGCCACTGAGCGGCGAGGAGGGCTTTGTAGCCGCCGATGACGGATTTCACGTGGCGGTAGCCCATGCGTTGGGCGGCGTCGCAGGTGAGGGCGGAGCGGAAGCCGCCGCCGCAGTACATGAGGATTTCGGTATTCTTATCGGGGTAGAGGCGTTCGAGATCGCGTTCGAGGATGCCTTTGCCCAGGTGGACGGCTTCGGCGGCGTGGCCGGCGGCCCATTCGTGGTCTTCGCGGACGTCCAGGAGGACGGCAGCGGGGTTGGCGGTAAGGCGGCCGCGGGTTTCGGCTACGCTAATTTCCTGAACGCGACGTTTGGCCTCGTTCACCAGGGCAAGAAAGCCGGGGGTATGGTCCATGGCGGGAGGGTAAGGGGGGCAGTAGGGCGTGCAAGTTTTTCCTTCCGCTCCGAATCCTGGTGGGTTGAACTGCATCGAATGTCCATGTTGAACGTGTTGCGGCTGGTATTGGCTGGGGGGGGAGCGGCGGGGGCGCTCGTGGCGGAGCCGGCGGTGGAGTATGAGGCGTCGCGGGTGGTCCCGCCGGCGCCGCCGCGGGAGTTTCGGGGGGTATGGGTAGCGACGGTGGTGAACATCGACTGGCCTTCGAAGCCGGGTTTGCCGGCGGGGCAACAGCAACAGGAGTTGCTGGCGATCTTGGACCGGTGTGTCGCGCTCCGGCTGAACGCGGTGATCCTCCAGGTACGTCCGCAGTGCGACGCGCTGTATGCCTCGTCCTTCGAGCCGTGGTCGGAGTACTTGAGCGGGACCATGGGTTTGCCCCCGGTCCCGTTCTACGATCCGCTGGAATTCGCCGTGCGGGAGGCGCATCGGCGCGGGTTGGAGTTGCACGCCTGGTTTAATCCCTATCGGGCGCATCATTTCGGGAGCAAGTCCCCGATTGCGGCGCGGCACGTGAGCCGGCGGCAGCCTGAGCTAGCGAAGAGATATGGCCGGTATTTGTGGCTGGACCCGGGCGAGCCCGAGGTTCAGGCGCACTCACGCAAGGTGATCCTCGATGTGGTGAAGCGCTACGACATCGATGGGGTGCACATGGACGACTACTTCTATCCGTATCCGGAGCGGGACGAGGCGGGCAAGGTAGTGCCCTTTCCGGACGAGCCCAGTTGGCAGAAGCGAGGGAAAGCGTCGGGGTTAAGTCGGGACGATTGGCGGCGTCGGAATGTGGACGAGTTCATCGAGACCCTCCAGCGGGAGATCCGGGCGATCAAGCCCCGGGTGCGGTTTGGTTTGAGTCCCTTTGGGATCTGGCGTCCGCAGCATCCGGAGGCGATTCGGGGGTTCGACCAATATGGGTTGCTGTATGCGGACGCGCGGAAGTGGCTGTTGGAGGGGTGGGTGGACTATTTCACGCCGCAACTCTACTGGCCGATCCAGCCTCCGGAGCAGAGCTATACGAACCTGCTGGCGTGGTGGGCGGGGCAGAATCCGAAGGGACGCCACCTCTGGCCGGGCAACTACACGGGCCGGGTGGGCGATCCTTGGAAGGCGGAGGAGTTGATCGAGCAGATCCGGGCGACTCGTCGCCAGGCGGGGGCGGGGGGCAACGTCCATTTCAGCATGAAGCCGTTGCTGCAGAACAAGGGAGGCGTGGCCGACGCGTTGGTCAAGGAGGTCTATCAGGCCCCGGCCCTGGTTCCGGCCAGTGCGTGGCTGGACGCCGTGCCGCCGGGTCGTCCCCGGCTGCGGGTGAGCGAGGCGGAGGGCCGAGCCAAGGCGACTTGGAGTTCGCCGGGGGAGGAAACGGTGTGGCAGTGGGTGGTCCAGACTCGGACGGGTGGCGCCTGGTCGTTGGAGATCCTGCCTGGGGGGCGGACGGAGCGCGAGATGGGCGCGGAGGCGGGGGCCGGGCCGGAGGTGGTGGCGGTGTCGGCAGTGGATCGCTGCGGCAATCTGGGATCACCGGCCGTGGTGGAGCGTTCGGTCGTCCGGCGGTGAGGGTGGGTGAGCGCCGAGCAACTCTTCGGCGACGCGGTGGCGGGATTCGACGACCGCAGGGGAGAACCAGCCGGCGAGGAACACGAGGAGGGCGATGATCACGATGCCGGTCCGCTCGGGGGGCGTGGTGGGGAGGGGGACGGAGGGGGCGGGGCGTTGGCCCGTGAAGAGGGAGAAGTAGGCGCGAAGGATGGCGATGCCGTTGAGCATGGCGGCCAGGGCCAGGACGACGCTGTAGGCCAGTCCCAAGGAGGCGCTGCCGCTGATGAGCAGTTCCATGGGGACGAAGCCGATGGTGCCGGGGAAGCCGACGCTGGCCAGGCCGGCGATGAGGAAGGCGATGGCGAGGCCTGGGACCTGCTCGTAGTAGCCGTGGTGTTCGCGGAGGGAGAGGGGGCCAAAACGGGCTTCCAGGGACCGGATAGAGAACCCGAGGCCAGCGAGGGAGAGGATGAGCGAGATCCAGAGGCAGAGGGCGGCGGTGAGGCTGGTGACGTTCGAGCTAAGGACGGCGAACATGACCATGGAGGTTTGGCTGAGGGTGAGGAAGGCGAAGAAGCGTCGTCCGTCGTCTTGCACCACGGCCATCCCGGCGGCGTAGAGGGCGGTGACGAGGCAGGCGAGGCTGACGAGGTGGAGCATCCAGACGGGGGCGGTGGGCAGGAGGAGGCGGATGGCTGCGACGACTTCGATAAGGGGGAGGACAAAGAGTTGGGCGGTGCCGAAGCCGGCGCGTTGGAAGAGGGTAGGCAGCCAACCGTGGAGGGGGGCAATGCCGCCACAGAGTTTGAGGGCGACCAGGAGGAGGCCGAGAGCCCAGGCGGGCGCGGCACCGCGGGCAGCCCCCCATCCGACGAGGAGGAGGACGATAAAGGGGAGGACATAGGCCAGGAAGCCGCGGGTCGGTTGGAGGCGGCTTTTCAGGTCCCAGACGGGCAGGCTGGCGACCAGGGCCATGAGGAGGACGAGGGTCCAGCCGTTTTGGGCGGTGACGATGGCAAGGGTAGCGGCGAGGGAGAGGAGAATGCGGACGGAGAGGCCCGGGGCGAGGCGGGATTTGGAAGTGCCGAGGAGGGTGAGGATGTGGAGGAGGCAGAGGACAGGCAGCATGGGGGCGGCCAGGGCATCGGTCGCGAAGCCCGGGAGGCGGGAACTGGCGGGGAGGGGGGTGGCGAGGGAGGAGAGGGAGGCGCCCACGGATGCGGCGAAGGTGGCGATGGTCGAGGCCAAGGCCCAGCGGGTCGCGCGGGTCGGGGGACGGATGCAGGCGGTAAGGATAGCGCCGGCCAGAGGCAGGAGCAGGGTGATCTCGAGCCAGGGGAAACCCCAGGAGTTCATCGGCTGTCCTTTCGGGGGAGGACGGAGCGAGGGGGAGGGGGGTGGTTTCCGTCCAGCCAGCGGGCCCAGCGTTGTTCGAGGCGATCGCAGGTTTGGAACACGGCGACGAACGGGCGGGCTACAAATCGGTCGAGCAGGGCGTCGAGGTAGCCCCGTTCCAGGGAAAAGCGGTAGAGGGCGCGATGGAGGCTCGCGGGGAGGCGGTGTTCCCATTCCTGGCGTTCCTCGCGGGGGCGGGAGCCGATGGCGTTTTCGAGTTGGTGATGGTCGTGGAGGAGGCTGGGGGCACGGAGGAACTGGAGGGTTCGGAGGCAGGCGTGGCCGAGGAGGTGGATGAGGGCGAGGTAACGGAGGCCGAGGCCGATTTCGGCGATGATGAGACCGACCTGGGTGAGGGAGGCGAAGGCGAGGGCCGACTTGATGTCGGTTTGGACGCGTCCGGCGAGGTAGCCGAGGGCGGCCGTGGCGAGGCCGAGGGTGACGGCGAGGGCAGAGAGCCAGGGGGCGCTGTCGAGGACGGGGCTGACGCGGAGGAGGAGGAATCCGCCGAGGTGGACCGAGAGGGCGCCATAGAAGATCGCGCTGGATGGGGTGGGTCCTTCCATGGCGCGGGGCAGCCATCCGGAGAAGGGGATGAGGGCGGATTTGCCGGCCGCCGCCAGGAGGAAGAGGACGCCGAGGAGGGTGAAGTGGGGGCCGACGAGGACGGGATCGTGGTGGGGCCAGGCCTGTTGGCCCACGAGATGGTCGAAGTCGCCGGCGCCATTGATCTCGTGCATCAGGATGGCCGCGAGCATGAGGGCGGCGTCGCAGAGACGGTAGACAATCCAGACGCGGAGGCCGTTGCGGGGCGGGGCGGGGCGTTCCTGGAAGAAGGCGATGAGGAGGACGGAGGAGAGGCCGACCATCTCCCATCCGGCGAAGAGGGTTTCCACGGTGTCGGAGAGGGCGGCGACGACCATGCCGGCGAGGAAGAGGGCGAAGAGGACGAAGAAGCGGTGGAAGCCGCGCTCGCGGTGGAGGTAGCGGGTAGAGAAGGCGCCGATGGTGCCGCAGAGGACCAGGGTGAGGATCGTGTAGGAGAGCGAGAGGAGGTCGAGGATGAATTGGAATTTGAGGTGGTACGTCGGGGTGATGACCCAATCCCCGAGTTCGATGGTGTGCTGAGGCAGTCGGGCACTGATCATGAGGACAGCGGCTCCGAGGGCGGCGGCGAGGCTGGTCGAGACGGTGCCCTGGATGAGCCGGCCGACGGTGGGCTCCTGCATGCGATGGCCGGCGAGGAAAGCGACGAAGAAGGTCGCGAGGAGGGCGACGGGGGTGGCGACGATGGCCAGGCCGAGGGCGGTGAGCAGCGGGTGGTCGGCGGGCATGGCGGTCCGGGTGGGCGGGGTCAGTTCCGGGCGGTGGCCGGTTGGATTTCTGCAAACTCGAGGTGGTCACGCCACCCTGCGTACCACTCCTTGGAGGAGGCGGCGAGGGGGAGGGGCCCGGCGGCGGATTGGTAGGGTTCGAAGGTCCCGTCGCGGTAGAGGTGGATGGCTCCGGTGGCGGGGTGGAGGACGGCGAGTTGCACCCAGCGGGAGGTGACGAGCGTGTGGATCGCGGGGTTCTTGGCCATGATGTTGAGCATGGCCGCAGGCGTGGTCTCGATCACGAAGAGCAGTCGGAGGGGTTCGTGGATTTCGACCATCTGCCAGGGCAGGCCGGTGCGGAGGTCGCTGACGGCGCCATCCATCACCCCAATCAGGCCGGTGATATTGTGCGGGAGTTTGGAACCGGAGCCCCACCCCCGCGAGTCGACATAGGAGAAATAGTATTCGAGGTTGATGCCGGAGCAGACGGGGAAGACCGCGCCGAGGATGCGGGCGAGGATGTTGGTGTCGGCGTCGTCGAGGGTGGGGTCGTAGGAAACGAGGAAGGCGCGGCGGTCGAGGAAGAGGCCGCGGGTTCTTTGGCGGCGTCCGACGATACAGATGGCGTTGGTCGCGTGACCCCATTCAGGGCGGACTTGGGAGAGGTCTTCGGCGCGTCCTTCCATGTGGTATTTGGCGGCGACGGGGGAGAGGCCGAGGGGTGCGGAGCCGAAGCGGCGGGCGCGTTCGTGGGCGTTGCGCACGCACGCTTCTTGGAGGGTCTGGCTGGCCTGGTCGAACTCGGCCTGGTGGGTGAGGGGGACGCGGTCGACGTCATAGAACGTGAGTTGGTCGTTCGACGTGTTGTGGAGTCCGCCGACGAAGACGGTGTCATCGGGGATCGAGATGTCGCGTTGTCGGAGGGCGGAGCGGATGCGGGGGTCGTTGAGCATTTCCGCGATAGCGCGGGCGTTGGGGCCGCCCTGACCGCCGCCACAGGCGCCGCAGTCGTGGGCGGATTCGTGGGGGTTGTTGAGGCTGGTGGAGCCATGGCCGAAGATGAGGACGAGGCGAGCGAGGCGTTGGGTGAGTCCGACATCGCGGAGGAGCCGTTCGGTGATGGCGACCATCTCGTTGGGGAGGAAGCCATGTTGGGACTCGTGCGGGCCGGGCTGTGGGGTGCTTCGTTCGAGGAGCAAGCGGGTGAGCGGCGGGGGGGCGAGGAAGCGGCCGAAGAACCCTCGGAAGCGGGCGGTGAGGCGGGGGAAAACGACCCGCGCGACGAGGGGCAGGGTGGCGAGGAGGCCGAGGGTGGCGGAGAGGAAGGCGCCGCTGACGATGCGGCGGCTCCCACCGTGAAATCGCTGCAGGGCCATGCCGAGGCGCCGCCGGGTGAGGCGTCGTCGTCGGTCCTCGGCGGAGAGGCGTCGGTCGACGGTTTCGGAGACCCAGTGTTGGGGGCGGACGACGACCGGGCAGAGGGGGACGAAGTCTGCGGCGGCGGCGCCGCGGTAGTACATGACGACGCCGAAGAAGCCGGCGGCGCCGAACGTTTCGGCGCTGGGGGCTAATTCTTCGACATGGCGGCGGATGGATTCCTCGCGTTCGTCGATGCAGAACACGGCTTGGAAGGAGGGGCGGGTGGAGGGGATCGGGGCAGGGCCGGCGCGGCTCGCCAGGGCATCGAGGGTTTGGGCCCGGAATCGATGCTCATAGGCGAGGTGGAAGATGCGGCGGCGATCCAGGCCGTCGAAGCTTTCCACTTCGTGGAGCAGGCGGGCCCAGGCGGCGTGGTCGAGTTGGAAGAGTTGTTCAGGGGTCCAGCCAAGCTGTTGGGCGAGTTGGAAAATGGGAAAGGCGCGGGCGTCGTGGTCGGGGGGGCGAGAGGAGGGCAGGCGCGAGGCCAAGTCTTGGCGGAGGGTGGCGAGGGGACCGGAGAGACCGAGTTTGGATCGGGCGAGGGCTTGGAGGGCCAGGCGGTCGAGGAGGAGGCGGACGGCCAGGAAATCGACCAGGCTGCCCTCCGGGACCGGGTGGTGGACGCGATCGGCGCGCTGTTCGACGTGCCAGAGCATTCCCCCCCAGCCGCGGAGGGCGAGGAGGGTGGCGACGAGGTAGTCCTCGGTTTCGGCGGGTTGGACCCCGAGCAGGGAGAGGGAATCGCGGAGGGAGGCGAGGGCGGTGGGCGCCTCGGTGGCGAGGCGCTGGAGTTCCGTTGGCAGGTGGGTGAGCCACCAGGCGGTGGCGCCTGCACCGGACCGATAGAGGGCGGAGAAGGCATGGAAGAAGCCCTGATCACGGTGGGGCAGCGACCAGTGGGCGATGCCCTGATCGAGGAAGGCGGCGACGTAGCGGATCAGGAGCTCGTGGACGAGGAGGTCAGCATCGCCGGCCCCGGCCGCGTGGAGGAAATCGCGGTGTCGGAGGAGTGGGGGCGGTGGCGGGGGGCAGGGGGGGGCGCGGCGCACACCCTCGCCGCAAGCCTCCCACAGGGCCGCGAGGGTGAAGGACTCCCAGTGGGCGTCGTTCCAGTCCTCGATGCGGGTGGCGCGGAACCGGGCGAAGAGGGGGTCGATCCAGGAGGGGCGAGGGATACCGGGCAGGGAGCCACGGAGCCGGCGCATCACCCAATGGCGGGTTTCAGTGATGAGGCGGCGACGTTGGACTTCGGAGACGTCGGGGCGGGCCTTGTGGAGGGCATCGGTTTCGGCCATGAACCAGGCCAATTCGGGCCCGTGGGCGGTGCGTAAGGGGTGCTCAAGCATGGCCAGCCGGAGTTGGAGGCGGCTGGTGAGTCCTGCGATCGACTCGTTGGCCTGCGGGCCCAGGTCGCGCGTCAACTCGGCGGCCAGCTCGGCGGACCGGATGCGCCCGCGGCTCAGTTCTTCGCGGTAGCGGTCTTCGGAGAGGAAGGGTTCGCACCCGAAGACGCGGGCGCCTGCGCGCACGGCCTCTTCGAAGCGCAGGTGCTCGAAGGCGTGGAGGGTATTGTGGTGGATGAAGACGCCAATGGGGCCTTGGGCGGGGAGGAGGTGGGCGGCGTGGCGGATGGTGGCGAGAAGCGAGTGGAGGTCGTCTGAGGTGGCCGGGGCTGCACCCGTTGAGGGAGGATCGTGGGTGTGGGCCATGGGAGAGAAGCTGATGCGAGGCAGGCTTCAGGCCCGGGAGGGGACGAGCGGGGATTTGGCGGCGCGCGGTTTGCCCTCGGTGGCGGGGCGGTACCATTCCTCGTGCGTTTCGTCGATATCGACGTGGCCGCCGGTGCGCTCGTGGACTTGGCGCCAGCCATGGAGGGCTTCGAAGGCGGCGTGGTCGATGAAGTCGACGGCGAGGTCGATATCGACCGGGGCGCCTGGGGGGATTTTGGACAATTCGGCGTTGACCTTGGGGACGCAGGCGAACGTCAGCGTGCCGTGGATGACGACGTGCCATTTCTCGCCGCGCTGCTCGGTCTTGATGTCAGTGAAGGAGAGGCGGCGGACGGCCATGAAGACGGAAAGGGCCACGCCGATGCCGACGCCGGCGAGGAGGTTGATGCAGGTGACACCCAGGACCGTGGCGAAGTAGATGGGGGCCTCGTTGTGGGTGCGGAGTTCTCGGATGTGGTGGAGGTTCACCAGGTTGATCCCCACGTGGATGAGGAGACCGGCCAGGGCGGCGAGGGGGATCATCTCGATTTGGGAACCGAGGAAGAGGATGCTGAGGAGGATCCAGACCCCGTGGAAGACGGCTGAGAACCGGGAGGCGGCCCCGGCGTTGATGTTGGCGGAGGAACGGACGATGACGCCGGTGATGGGCAATCCGCCGAGGAGTCCGGAAAGGAAGTTGCCGACCCCCTGGGCGGACAGTTCCTTGTCGAGGTTGGAGCGGGCACCGGAATGGAGTTTGTCGGTGGCGACGGCGCAGAGGAGGGATTCGATGCTGGCGATGACGGCGAGGGTGACCACCGCGACGCTGAAAGCGCCCCAATCGGACGGGAGTTTCAGTTGGGTGAACTGGAGTTTCTCGGGCAGATCGACCCGCGCGACCTCCATGGGGAAGATGACGGAGACGAAGGAGGCGAGCATGACGGCGACGAGCGGCCCCGGGATGGTTTTGAGGCGCGGGTAAGGGACCGCCTTCCAGGCGACCAAGGTGGCGATGGTGAGGACGCCGAGGAAGGTGGCGGCGGGGTTGAGGACGCCGAGTTGCAGGGGGAGGGTGAGGAGATTGCCAATGGGCGAACTGGCCGGTGACCCGCCGAGGGCGACGTGGACTTGGGCGAGGGCGATGGAGATCCCGATGCCGGCGAGCATGCCGTGAACGACGGCGGGGGCGATGACCAGGGTGCCGCGGGCGACTTTGAGGAGGCCCAGGGCCAGTTGGACGGCTCCGGCGCACGCGGTGATGAGGCACATGGTCTCCCATCCGAACTGCTGGACCATGCCGGCGACGACGACGGTCAGTCCGGCGGCGGGGCCGGAGACCTGGAGGGGGGATCCGGCGAGCAATCCGGTGGCGATGCCGCCGACGACGGCGCCGATGAGCCCGGCGATGATGGGGGCTCCGGAGGCGAGGGCGATGCCGAGGGAGAGGGGGACGGCGACGAGGAAGACGACGACACTGGCGGCGAGGTCTTTGGGGAGGGCCGCGGCGAAGGACGGAGACCGGTTCGACATAAAGCGATGACTTCGAGAATTCCTAAACGAATGACTTCAGACTTCAACATAATCACCCCTGTTCAAGAATATTCAAGGTTTGTTCAAAGTATTAGTGGATTTCAGGATCG
>CAZVRY010000216.1:0-11593 GCA_964629545.1 uncultured Verrucomicrobiota bacterium
CGAACGGCGAACGGCGAACGGCGAACGGCGAACGGCGAACGGCGAACGGCGAACGCCGAGCGGCGAGCGCCGAGCGGCGAACGGCGAACGGGGAGTGACGGTTGGCTGGTTGCCGCAATTCGCAATCCGCAGTCCGCAATCGAACGGGTGTCCCCGATTCCTCCTTCATGGTTCCCCAGACGCGCATGGCTTTTACGATCCTCCGCACGATTACTCCTCTCCCTTGCTCGCGGTCAAGCGAACATCCATTCCTGCGAAAAGTACCAGACCACACGCTACACGAAATCACGCTACCTATTCATCTTCCATTCGGATCAGACCTCGCAAAGTGGGGTGACAGATGGTCATCTTCCTTCATCCGTAACGCCGGCTTTTAACCGGCGAATCGCCTATACACGGTGACGGCTGCTTCGTTTGGTCCTGGGTGCAGCACCGATGCCGATACCGATACCGACTCCGCCCCCGAGAGACCGAGGGTTCACATAGGGTGACAGGTTCCTGTCTCCGTCGGACGGAGGTCGGGGAGAGGAGGCTCCCGTTCCACGAAGCGCACCGAACCTGTCACCCTGTGAACCTCTGAAGAATCGCAACCTCCGATCCCGTTGGTTATCCGCGCAATCCGCGTAATCCGCGGTTGCTCCACGTCCGCCAGCCGCGGATCCTGAGCCTCCGCAATCCA
The DNA here is from genome assembly GCA_964629545.1 of uncultured Verrucomicrobiota bacterium. GTDB lineage: Bacteria > Verrucomicrobiota > Verrucomicrobiia > Limisphaerales > CAZVRY01 > CAZVRY01. The sequence goes on from CAZVRY010000216.1 coordinate 680, forward strand.
TTGACGATCCCCCGCCACCGGTATCATATCCACGTATGAATCCGCCCCGCCAGGCGCTCCGGCCAGGTCCCCATCCCCCGGCGCCCACCCAGAACCTCCCCGGATTTGCCCAACCCCCGACCAATCGCCTCCGCCACTTCTTCCGTCTCGCCCTCGCCTTCACCCTCGCGCTCACCTTTCTCCGCCCACCCGCAGCCGCCACCGCCGCCACTCCAGCCACCCCCACCTCCCGCTCCCTCCGCTTCACCGCCACAACACCCGACGCCGCCCGCGCCTGGCAGCAAACCGCCCGCACGAAACTCTACGAACTCATGATGGGCGGCCGCACCCCGGCCAAGCCCGCCCTCGACCCCAAAATCCACCTCCGCCAACCCGGCCCCGGCGGCAGCTACGCCCTCGAACAAGTCTCCTTCCAAACCCTCCCCGGACGCCGCCTCCACGTCTGGCTCGCCCTCCCCTCCGCCCCACGCGGCAAAGTCGGCGCCGTCCTCGCCTTCCATGGACACGGCAGCCGCCCAGAACCCCTCCTTCGCGGCGACGACCGCTTCTGGTACGGACGCGCCCTGGCCGAAATGGGCTACGTGGTCGTCGCCCCCGACCTCAGCGATCACCGGCCCAGCTACCCGGGCTGGAGCCTCATGGGCGAACGCGCCTGGAATGCCATTCGTTGCCTCGATTACTTGGCCACCCTCGGCTACGTCGACACCAACCGCCTCGCTGCCGTCGGCCTCGAGTTGGGCGGCCTCACCGCTCTCCTGGTCTCCGCCCTCGACGATCGCCTCCCCCTCACCATCGCCAGCGCCACCCTCACCACCCTGCCCAACCTCCAACAAGGCCATTGCCCGTGCTGGAAAATCCCCGGCCTCGAAGGTTACTTCGAACTCAGCGACATCGCCGCCTGCGTCGCCCCTCGCCGACTCCTGTTCGAACACGGCCAACTCGACCAAGCCCCAGGCGGCTTCCCGGCCAACCTCGCCCAACAAGCCTTCGCCGAACTCCACCCCGCCTTCGCCCTCCTGGACGCCCCCACCCACGCCCGCCTGATCCTCCACGACCAAGGCCAAACGTTCCGCGGCTACGAAGCCTGGGGCGTCCTCCGCGAGGCCCTCGGCCGCGCCGCCCCCTGGCAACGCATCTCCCCGCCCACCGCCACCGACGAACTCCTCCGCCGCGGCGACATCGCCCGCCGCTGCTTCATCCGCGCCACCGGCGTCCTCGAGAGTTGGTGGCGCCACCGGGACCCGGCCACCGGCCTGTTCCCGCGCCAAACCCACGAACGCGTCTGGGCCCCCGGCGACAACGGCGGCCAACTCTTCCCCTACCTCCTCGCCACCGCTGAACTCCTCCAGCCCCACCGCACCCCAGACCTCCTCCAAACCCTCCGCACCGAGCGGACCCTCGCCAGTTGGGGCGGCTTCCTCACCGACTGGTTCGACCTCACCAACCGCACCTTCCTCTTCCCCCAACCCGACCTGCCCCGCCAACTCGCCGGCGCCGCCGAACTCGCCGCCGACGGACTCCTTCCCCTCGCCGAACTCCTCGGCCGCGGCGAATGGACCCCGCGCCTCGCCGAAATCGCCGATACCATCATTAACGACGCCCCGATCGCCTCCGACTTCGGGCCCCTCCCCTTCGATGACCTCCCCCACAACGGCCGCATGATGCAACTCCTCGCCCGGCTCTACACCCTCACCCGCGAACCCCGCTACCTCGACCTTGCCACCCGCCTCGGCGACGCCTATGCCCGCGAAGTCCTCCCTCGCTCAGGCTTCCTCCCCCCACACCGCTGGGACTTCCAACGCCACGCCCCCCTCGACGACGAATGGGACCTCCACGCCCACGGCTTCTACCTCCTCAACGGCCTCGCCGAAATCTACACCGTCACCGCACGCTCCCTCCCCCAACGCGCCCAATCCTGGCAACCCGCCCTCAACTCGCTCTTCCTCCGCCTCACCCAGCAAGCCTCCCCCAACGCCGGCTTCCCCGTCCACGCCGCCCGCGCCTCCACCGGCGACGTCCGCAGCACCGCCCCCACCGCGTCCTGGGGACATGCCCTCGCCGCCTGCCTCGCCTACGCTCGAGCCACCACCAACGAGACCTTCCTCGAAGCCCCTCGCCTGGCCCTCCGCAACCTCAACCAACCCCGTTACCTCGACTGGAGCGGCGCCATCACCCACGCCACGACCCTCGACGGCGCCCTCCTCCTCCTCAATCGCCTCCCCGAACCCGCCGCCTGGACCTGGTTCGAAGACCTCCTCCCCCTTTTCCTTGCGAGAAGCCGCCCCGACGGTTCCATCGAAGGATGGTACGGCGACGGCCTCTACGCCCGCACCGCCCTCCTTGCCGGCCAGTATTATACCCAAGGCGCCCATTGCCGACCCTGGCGGGCCGACCTCCGCCTCGGCGCCCTCCGCGAAGGCAACCGCCTCCGACTCGCCCTCGCCGCCGACACGGACTGGGAAGGACGCATCCTCTTCGATACCCCCCGCCACCGCACTCACCTTCGCCTCCCCTCCAACTACCCTCGCCTCGGCGAGTTCCCAGAATGGTATCCCGTCTCCGCCGACACCCCCTATCGCGTCCGTCTCGGCGGCACCACCCGCCAAGGACTCGGCTACGAACTGGCCCAAGGCCTCCCCGTCAGCGTCCGCCCCAACCAACCCCTCCTCCTCGAAATCGAACCCCGCTAACCCGCACTCTGACTTATGACTCATGACTTATGACTTATGACTTGGTCATTGGTCCCCCTCCACTGCCCCACTGACTCACTGCCCCACTGACTCACTGCCCCACTAACTCACTGCCCCACTGACTACCGCCCCACTGCCTCCCACAACGGATGCCGTCCCTCTTCCTCAGCGCCGAAGACAGCGACCCGTTCCTGCTCGCCGAATTGCAGCGCGCCGACCCGTCCTGCCACCCTCGCCTCCTCTCCCCTGGCCTCCTCAGCGCGGACGTTTCCCTCACCTCCAACCCCCACCCCACCCTCGCCTTTGCCCGCCAATGGCTCCCCCAGGCCCAACCCGTCCACGCCTCCTCCATCAATGCCTGGGCCGACCTCCTCGCCGCCGCCCTGGCCGCCAACCTGCCTGAAACCCAACCCTGGCACCTCCACCTCTTCCCCCACTTCGCCACCCCGAACGCCGGTCACAACCGTTGCACCCTCATCCGTGAGGCCCTCCGCCAACGCCTCCTCCGGAAACGACGTCACCTCCTCCGCCGCTGCCTCCCCGCCCCCGCTCCCTTCACCCCCGATGCCTCGCTCGTCCAAGCCCTCCTCACCTCCCCTGAACACGGCTGGCTCTCCATCGCCCCTGCCCCCCAACCTCACTCCCATCGCAGCCTCCTCTCCCCCTTCCCCGCCGGCCACGTCCCTATCGCCTCCGACAAGTCCGCCCCCTGTCGCGCCTTCGCCAAACTCGTGGAAGCCGAACAACGCCTCGGCCGCCCCATCGCCCCGGGCGAAACGTGCGTCGACCTCGGCGCCTCTCCTGGAAGCTGGACCTACGTCGCCCTCCAGCGCGACGCCCACGTCATCGCCGTCGACCGCGCGCCCCTTCGACCCGACCTCATGTCTCACCCGCGCCTCCACTTCCACCAGGGCGACGCCTTCAGCTTCGTCCCCAGCCGACCCGTCGATTGGCTCCTCTGCGACGTCATCGCCGCCCCCACCCGCACCCTCCAACTCCTCCACACCTGGATCCAATCCCGCTGGACCCGCCGCTTCGTCGTCACCATCAAATTCAAAGGCGCCGCCGATTATCCTCTGCTCGACTCGCTGAAGACCTCGCTCCCCGACGCCTGCCACGAGTTCCGGCTGGCCCGCCTCACCGCCAACCGCAACGAGGCCTGCGCCTTCGGCGAACTGGCCCCCACCCCATGATCCCCCCCCCTGAACCCTCCGCCAGCCGCGCCTGGTTCACCACCACCCGCTGGAGCATCGTCCTCCAAGCCGGCCAAGCCCACCACAACCCCCAAGCCCACGCCGCCCTCGAACAACTCTGCCAAACCTACTGGTACCCCCTCTACGCCTTCGCCCGCCGCCAAGGCCACTCCCCCCACGACGCCGAAGACCTCGTCCAAGGCTTCCTCGCCGAATGCCTCGCCAAAAACCGCCTCGCCACCGCCGACCCCGACCGCGGCCGTTTCCGCTCCTTCCTCCTCCTCGCCTTCAAACGCTACCAAGGCCGCACCCGCGAAAAGGCCACCGCCCAAAAACGCGGTCACGGCCAGACCCTCTCTCTCGACGCCGCCGACGCCGAACACCGCTACACCCTCGAACCCGCCCACCACCTCACCGCCGACCGCCTCTACGACCGCCGCTGGGCCCTCACTCTCCTCGACCGAGTCCTCGCCCAACTCGAAGCGGAACAGTCAGCCGCCGGACGCGCGCCCGCTTTCCACATCCTCAAACAAGCCCTCGCCCAGCGCGGCGGCGAATCCGGCCTCGCCGACCTCGCCCGCCAACTCGACCTCTCCCTCGGCGCCGTCAAAGTCGCCGTCCACCGCCTCCGCCGCCGCTACCGCGAACTCCTCGAAGCCGAAATCGCCCAAACCGTCGCCTCCCCCGACCACATCGCCGAGGAACGCCGCCACCTCCTCGCCGCCCTCGCCTCGCCAGACCAGTAAGCTCAAACGCGCCGGCTCATTCCGCTGCTGACTCCCCAACGCCCTCCCTGTAACCTTTTCCCGCCGTTCCGTAAGTGGTGTGGCAAACGGCTCTGCTATGAACTCCATGCACCACACTCCAGCAACCTGCGCCGCCTGCGGCCTGCCCCTGCCCTCCGACGCCCCCGCCGGTCTCTGCCCCGCCTGCCTCCTCCAAACCCAAACCGCCCTCACCTCACCCGACTCCCCCGCGCCGCCCCCCACCCCATCCCCAGGCCCCCGCCCCATCCCCGGGCACACCTTCGCCGGCTATCGCATCGAACGCCTCCTCGGCCGCGGCGGCATGGGCGAGGTCTACGAGGCCGAAGACCTCGCCACCGGCCGCCGCGTTGCCCTCAAGGTCATGAGCCATGCCCTGGCCTCCGACGAGGACCGCAAACGATTCCTGCGCGAAGGCCGTCTGGCCGCCTCCGTCAACCACCCCAACGTCGTCTACATCCATGGCAGCGAAGACATCGACGGCACCCCCGTCATCGCCATGGAACTCGTGCGCGAGGGCACCCTCAAAGACCGCCTGCGCCAACAAGGCCCCCTGCCCGTCACCGAAGCCGTCCACCTCGCCCTCCAAATCATCGCCGGCCTCGAAGCCGCCCATGCCCGCGGCGTCCTCCACCGCGACATCAAACCCGCCAATTGCTTCCTCGCCCACGACGGCACCGTCAAGATCGGTGACTTCGGCCTGTCCGTCTCGACCCTCGCCCGCGGCGAATCCCTCCTCACCGCCACCGGCGCCGTCCTCGGAACCCCCACCTACGCCTCCCCCGAACAACTCCGAGGCGAAGAACTCAACGTCACCTCCGACCTCTATTCCGTCGGCGCCACCCTCTACCATCTCCTGACCGGCCGCCCCCCCTTCACCTCCACCGACTTCGTCAAGCTCATCACCGAAGTCCTCGACCGCCCCCCCGAGTCGCCCCAGTCCTTGCGCTCGGAAATCCCGGCCGAACTCTCCGCCATCGTCCTCCGGTGCCTCGCCAAGACCCGGCAAACCCGCTTCCGGAACTACGCCGAACTCCGGGACGCACTCCTCCCCTTCGCCGGCGTCCCCTCCACCCCCGCCAACCGCGGAGCCCGATTCCTGGCCGGCCTCCTCGACGAGACCGTCGCCCACGTCCCCACCATCGCCTTTGCCCTCTGGTTCGGCCTCGTTCCCCTCGACCACTTCGCCAACCACCGCACCGCCCCAGCCTTCCTCACCTGGCTGGCCATCGCCCTCGGCCTCGTCGCGTACTACGCCGTCTCCGAAGGCCTCTGGGGCGCCGCCTTCGGCAAAAGCCTCCTCGGCCTCCGCGTCGTCGGACCCGACGGCAGCCTCCCCGGCCTCCCGCGCGCCACCCTCCGCGCCATCCTCTGGCTCCTTCCTGCCCAACTGCCCGGGTTCCTCCTCCTGGCAACCCACTCCCTCCCAGACCTCCAAACCGCCCGCGCCGACGGAGCCCTGGTCTGGACCGACGACCTCGAACTCGTTCTCTTCCTCGGCCTGTTTATCACCATGCGCGCCCGCAACGGCTATGCCGGCGTTCACGATTTGCTGAGCAAGACCCGCGTCGTCCGCCGACCGCGCTCCTCCCGTCGCCCCACCTGCCCCGCCTCCCCCCCCCCCCACCCCGATCTCCCACCCTGGCCTGTCCCCGGCTACGGCCCCTACACCGTCCGCGGATGCCTCTGGCAAACCGGCCCCGCCGCCCTCCTCGAAGCCTCCGACCTCACCCTCCGCCGCAGAGTCTGGATCGAAATCCAACCCGCCACCTCCCACCCCTCACCCCCCGCGCGCCCCGAACTCAGCCGGCCCACCCGCCTCCGCTGGCTCCAGAGCGGCACCCACGACCAGACCACCTGGACCGTCTACGAAGCCCCGGACGGCTCCGCCCTCCTCGATCTCCTCCAACACCCCCAACCCTGGGACGCCGTCCGCTTCTGGCTCCTCGACCTCGCCCAGGAACTCGACGCCCTCCAACGCCAAGCCTTCGACCACCCAACCTGCAGCCTCGACCGCATCTGGATCACCCAATCCGGACGAGCCCTCCTCCTCGATTTCCCAGCCCCCACTCATTCTCCACGCCCCCTCACCTCCCCCGCCAAGGCCGCCGAACACGCCGCGCCGCCTCCCCCACTCTCCGATCACCCCGCCTGGCCCATCGACCCTCCCTCCTCCGCCCAGGCCTTCCTGGACCATCTCGGCCGCCGCACCCTCGAAGGCCCCCACCCCACCTCCAACCCACCCGCGGAACCGCACGCCCCCGTCCCCCTCGACGCCCGCACCTTCCTCGGCAGCCTCGCCCGCCGCTCCTTCGAACGGCTCGAATACGTCATCGGCAACCTCGAATCCCTCACCCAACGCCAAGCCACGGTCTCCCGCAATCGCCGCGCCCTCAGCCTCACCGTCCTCCCCCTCACCGCCGGAACCCTCGCCCTCCTCCTCGCCATCGGCCTCAGCTTCGACACCCTCCGCTGGCAACGCGCCTGGTCCCAAACCTTCCCCGGCCGCCCCTCCCTCCGCGCCGCCGCCGACGAATACGTCCATGCCATGGCTTCCATCGAGAACGGCCTCCGCCCCGAACGCGAAGCCCTCCAGGCTCGCGCCTACCTCGTCCACCATTATGCCGATATCCTCACCAATGATGTCTTCTGGACCAACGCCGTCCTCACCGACGTCATGTCCCCCATGGAACGTGACCTCCTCAAAGCGGTCACCCTCGCTCCCGCCCCGCCGGCCGACCTCCTCGAAGAAGCCAACCGCACTCTCCCCCCCCGCCTCCGCCAACGCGAACTCGCCGCCCGCATCGACCCCCTCTACGCCGCCCTCGCCGTCCTCCTCTTCAGCCCCCTCCCCTTCGCCGGACTCGAACTCGCCGGCGCCCTCTGGTCCGGACGCAGTTGGCTCCTCGCCGTCTTCAGCCTCGCCCTCGTCGACCGCACCGGACGACCCGCCCGCCGTCCGCGCCTCCTTGCCCGCTGGACCCTCGTCTGGATTCCCCTCCTCTTCACCGCCACCCTCGGCGGCATCTCGACCGTCACTCTCCTCGACGGCGCCTTCGTCCACTACCTCCGCAGCGGCCAACTCGCCCCCCTCGCCGCTTACCCAGGCCTCGCCTGCCTCTGCCTCTCCACCCTCCTCGGCCTCGCCTCGCTCCAGGCCATCCGCCGCCCAGACCGCAGCCTCCCCGACCGCCTCGCCGGCACCCGCCTCGTCCCGCAATAACACCGGCGTGACCCGTTCATGGCCAGTGTGTGGTTCCACGCTTCCGCGTGCTCGGCAAGCACCGAACCTGTCACCCTATGAGCCCATGAACCGTTCACGTTTCCCCTCTCCCATCCTCCCTCTCCCCAACCCCCGACAGCGCTTCGCCTCCAAGGGGTCGGGGAGAGGGTAAGGGGTGAGGGGATTGGTCATCGGTCCAGATAAAGTGACAGGTTCACCATTCCCCCACAATCGTGGTTCCCCGCACACAGCCTCGCGGGAACCGCATCAGAACAACCGTCTTGTCTTGGCTCCCACAGAGGCGCGGAGGCGCAGAGGAGAGGACCTCAGCACCAATCCGGGATCCTCGAAGCGCGCCGCGTACGCCAACCCTCGGTCACCTTGGCGGGTCATGGTTGTCGGACAGACCCTCGGCGCCTCCCCGGGGGAGGCGCATGCCCGATAGGCGCCCACCTCCCGCCCCGGAACCGCGCGCCTGCAGCAACCGCGGATCCATCATGCGTAACTCACGTCGCCCGGATGATCCGGATAGGGACAGTCGTGATGCTGATGGTAAGCCACCGAATCCTCCTCCCGCTGGAAGATCGAACCCTGGCCCGCTGCCATCAACTCGAGCTTCTTCGTCTCCTCCGCGGTAATCGGCTGATACCGATGCCCCGCCGTAATCGCCTTCTCCGCCAAATCCAACCACGCCGGCGGGATCCCCGTCACCACCCCCGGCAACGACAGCGAAAACCGAAAACACAGATCAACCTCCTCCTGGGTCTCCGCCGTGCGATACCACCACTGCCGCGTCCGTTGAGCCCCCCGCGCCCACGCCCCCATGTTCATCGGCTTGATCGAAATGCAGGCGGCCCCCTGCTCCTTGGCCAACGCCAACACCTCCTTCCCAAACCCCCGCGTGAAATACTCCGCGTAATTCAACGGGAACATCACCGTGTCAAACTGGAAACCCCGCATCGCCTCCAACGCCGCCTTCGTGGTGTGCGCCGAAAAACCGATCGCCCGCAGCTTCCCTTGCTCCTTGGCCTTGAGGATCCCTTCCATCGCCCCGTCCGGTCCCAACGCCTTCTTCACATCCTCCTCCGGCTTCACCAGGTGATGCAACTGGTAGAGGTCGAAATGATCCGTCTTCAGCCGCTTCAACGAACGCTCCAACTCCTCCATCGCCCCCGCCCGCGTGCGCTGCTTGGTCTTGCAGGACAACACATAGCGATCCCGCGGCAACCCCTGCAACGCCACCCCCAACTTGATCTCGCAATCCCCATTCGCCCCATACGCCGGCGCCACATCGTAGTAGTTCAAGCCCCGCTCGAACGCCGCGTGCACATCCCGCGTCCCCGTCTCCTGATCGTAATGCGTCAGCGCCAACCCCGGAAACCCGATGATCGACACCTTAAACCCCGTCCGCCCCAGCACCCGCTGTGGCATCGATTCCCCTGCCGCCGCCCCCGCCCCCGACAACCCCACCGCCACCCCGCCCGCCGCCCCGCCTACCACTTGAAGGAATTTTCGTCGTTTCATAATCCATGCTCGATATCCCCCCCCCTCGCCTTGGCCCAGTCTCTCACCCTTGACGACTTGACCAGCACGCGACCGGCGCGTGCGCCCACGGCTTCGCTCAATCCAACCGGCCCCACTGACCCACTGCCCCACTGACCCACTGACTCACCGACCCACTGCCCCGCCGACCCACTGACTCACTGCCCCAGGAATCTGTTCACTGGTCCTCGCGATGTCTCCTTCGCAGCCGGCCAGTTCACAGACTCCACCCCGCTCGATACGGCTTGCTCAGAAGCTGGTTCGCCACCACCGGCGCCGCAAATTGTCCCTTCACCCCGTCCCAGATCAACTTCTGCCCAGGCAGCCGCATCGCCACCACCCCCAACAACGCGATCTCCGTCAACGCCCCGCCATACCCGAAATGCGACCCCGCCGGCCGCCCCTCCTTGCACGCCAGCAGCCAATCCACATAGTGATTGTCGCCGGGCACCCGAGGGATCGTCTTGGGCGGGCGCTGGGCCCGATACTCCACCTGCCGCTCTTCCGGTATCAACCGCACCCCGCCCGCCCCGTGCGACCCGTAAACGATCTTCCCGCGATCGCCGATCACCAATGCCCCAATGTTCGGCAACGTCTGCTCCGGACCCAACTCCGGGGGCTTGCGCGGACGCTGCGCCCCGTCATGCCAGATCAACGTCACCGGCGGCCGCGCCCCCTTGGCCGGGAACTCGTAGCGAACCAGCGTCTGCCGCGGGAACGTCTCCGCGTGCCGCAGGGGATCGTAGTCAAAGACCTGCGCCTCCACACTCAGCGGGGCCCCCAGGTCCAAGGCCCAAAACACGGGGTCGACCACGTGGCACACCCAGTCGCCAATAATCCCCGTCCCGAACTGCGACCACCCCCGCCAGCTCCCAGGCAGAAACAACGGATGATAAGGACGCATCCGGGTCGGCCCCAGCCAGAGGTCCCACGCCAGGGTGTCCGGCGGCGCGTGTTGCTCCTGGAGTCGCGCCAGCCGGTCAATCCGCGAATAACTGCTCCCACAAAAGGCGTGCACCTCCCGCACCGTCCCGATCGCGCCCGCCTGCACCCACTCGCAAAAGGTCCGAATCGAATCCGTCGAGTGCCCCTGGTTGCCCAACTGCGTGGCGACCTTCCGCCGCCCCGCCTCCGCCATGATCGCCCGCACCTCATGCACCGTGTGCGCCAACGGCTTCTCCGCATAGACATGCTTGTCCGCCTTCAACGCCCGCATGATCGCCACCGCGTGCGTGTGATCCGGCGTCCCCACCATCACCGCATCCACCCCCCGCTCCATCTCGTCGAACATCCGCCGGAAATCCTGGAAACGTCGCGCCTGCGGGAACTCGGCAAACGCCCGGGCTGACCGGCCCGAATCCACATCGCATAACGCCACCATGTTCTCCCCCGCCAACCCGCGCAGGTCGTCATACCCACGCCCCCCCACCCCAATGCACGCCACGTTCTGCCGCCCGTGTGGCGGCACCGCCCGCTCGTCAGGGCCCGACGGACGTTCCGGA